>VEQY01000039.1 GCA_018882965.1 Mycobacterium sp.
ATCCTGGGGCTGGAGCAGGTCCCAAGGGTTGGGCTGTTCGCCCATTAAAGCGGCACGCGAGCTGGGTTTAGAACGTCGTGAGACAGTTCGGTCTCTATCCGCCGCGCGCGTCAGAAGCTTGAGGAAACCTGTCCCTAGTACGAGAGGACCGGGACGGACGAACCTCTGGTGCACCAGTTGTCCCGCCAGGGGCACTGCTGGATAGCCACGTTCGGACAGGATAACCGCTGAAAGCATCTAAGCGGGAAACCTTCTCCAAGACCAGGCTTCTCACCCATTTAGTGGGATAAGGCCCCCCGCAGAACACGGGATCGATAGACCAGACCTGCACACCCAGTAATGGGCTCAGGGAACTGGCACTAACCGGCCGAAAACTTACCCACACAACCGGGAAAAATCTCGCAACCACAACCACGCTGAACACCCACCCCACCACCAAAACAACTCCATAGAGTTCCCTAGAGTTACGGCGGCCATAGCGGCAGGGAAACGCCCGGTCCCATCCCGAACCCGGAAGCTAAGCCTGCCAGCGCCGATGATACTGCCCTACTTGGGTGGAAAAGTAGGACACCGCCGAACACACACACCGGAACACCCCCCGAGAAATCGGGGGGTGTTCCGCTTTTCCCGATGCCCGCCGAAGCGGCCGGGTGGCAGGATGACCCGGGTGTGGATCTTCACCGTCATCCCGATTGTGACTGCCGCCCTTGCGATCCTGTGCGCCGTTCTGCCCGCCGGCGGCCGGCTGATCTGGGTGGCGCTGGCGTTCGCCGTGCTCAACATCGTGCTGACGCCACTGGCCAGCGGTGAGTGGTTCTATCAGCGCGCCGAGGAGCAGGCGTACGACGCGGCCGTCACCAGCGGTCAGTTCACCACCTTCGATAACCTCATCGCGCGACACGATCCGCACCGTCCGCAGCGGATGATCGCGGTGTCGGTGGCGTTGCTGGTGGCGCTGTCGATGCTGGCGCTGGTGCGGCGGCGAGTGTCTCAGGGCAATGCGGCGAAAGCGCTCTCAGTTACGGTGTCAGTGACCGTGGTCGCCGTCGCGGTCGCCGTCGCCGCGGCGGCGGTTGTGCTCCGGTGATCGATCACGAGGCCTCCAGAGCGAGCAGGGCCTGTTTGCGATCCAGCCCGCCGCCGTACCCGGTCAGCCGGCCGCTCGCGCCGATCACCCGGTGGCACGGCACGACGATCGCGATCGGGTTGCGTCCGTTGGCCAGACCGACCGCCCGCGCCGCCGCCGGGGCGCCGATCTGCGCGGCGATCTGCCCATAGGAGCGGGTCTCGCCATAGGGAATCGTGCGCAACGCCGCCCAGACGCGTTGCTGGAACGGCGTACCGATCAGACGGAGGTCCAGGGTGAAATCGCACAGCGCGCCGGCGAAGTAAGCCTCGAGTTGAGCGGCCGCATCGGCGAAGGCATCCGGGCCGGCCGGTACCCAGCCGGACCGGTCGGGGTCGTGGGTCTGGCCGGGCATGCGCAGGTGCATCAGGGTCTGGCCCACGCCCGCAAGGGTCAGCGGGCCGACCGGGCTGGGCACCGTCCGGTATCGCACAGGCTGTTCCATGGCGCGGCCAGTGTAATGCGCGCGTCGGCCGGCCTTAAGCTGAAGCGGTGCGCCTCGTGATCGCCCAGTGCACCGTGGACTACCTGGGCAGGCTCACCGCCCATCTGCCCTCCGCGCGCCGGCTGCTTCTCGTCAAGGCCGACGGGTCGGTCAGCGTGCATGCCGACGACCGCGCCTACAAACCGCTGAACTGGATGAGTCCGCCGTGCTGGCTGACCGAGGACTGCGGTGGCCCGCTGCCGGTGTGGGTGGTCGAGAACAAGGCGGGTGAGCAGCTGCGCATCACGATCGAGAACGTCGAGCACGACTCCAGCCATGAGCTGGGCACCGATCCGGGTTTGGTGAAGGACGGAGTCGAGGCCCACCTGCAGGAATTGCTCGCCGACCACATCGAGTTGCTCGGCGAGGGCTACACACTGGTGCGCCGGGAGTTCATGACGGCGATCGGGCCGGTGGACATCCTCTGCCGCGACGAACTGGGGCGCACGGTGGCCGTGGAGATCAAGCGCCGCGGCGAGATCGAGGGTGTCGAGCAGCTGACGCGCTACCTGGAACTGCTCAATCGTGACAGCCTGCTGGCGCCGGTTACCGGGGTGTTCGCCGCTCAGCAGATCAAACCGCAGGCCCGAACCCTGGCCACCGACAGAGGAATCCGTTGTCTGACATTGGATTACGACCTCATGCGCGGCTTGGACAGCTCCGACTATCGGCTGTTCTGATGCCGCGACGGCGTCCTCGGGCCCGCCCGCTTCCGATCGCGCGCCGCGTCGAGGAGGGGCCCGACGGTTATGACTATGACGTTGCGCCGGTGGCCGGGGCGCGGGCCGTCAAGACCTACCGCTGCCCCGGGTGCGATCAGGAGATCCCGGCGGGCACGCCCCATGTGGTGGTGTGCCGCAGTGACGGCCAGCAGGACCACCGGCACTGGCACACTCCGTGCTGGACGCATCGCGCCAACCGGCGACCGACGCGCAAGCGACTCTGACGTGCCGGCCTAACGGTCGGCGGCGGGCTCCACCAGTTCGACCAGCACGCCTCCGGTGTCCTTGGGGTGAATGAAGTTGATCCGGGAGTTGGCCGTGCCGCGCCGGGGCGTGTCGTAGAGCAGCCGCACCCCGTCTTCGCGAAGTCGTTCGCACAGCGCGTCGAGGTCGCTGACCCGGTAGGCCAGCTGCTGGATACCCGGCCCGCGCTTGCCGATGAACTTCGCGATCGCCGAGTTCTCGTCGACCGGTGCCATCAGTTGGAGCAGGGAACTGCCCGCCGGCGCCCCGCGCACCGCGAGCATCGCCTCCCGAACGCCCTGGTCGGTGTTGAGTTCCTCGTAGACGAGGATCATGCCGAGGTGGTCGTGGTACCACTGAACAGCCACGTCGAGGTCGGGCACCGCGACGCCGACGTGGTCGATCGCGGTCACCAGGGCGCTGGCGAGCAGCGGACGGGCGTCGACGTGTTCGGCGGTCATAACGTAACGGTAACCTGACTGCGGCGGGAGCGCCCGCCGGGTCGGCCGATCAGGCGGCCTTTCGCAGCTCAGGAGGTCTCGATGACGACGTCGGTGATCGTTGCTGGGGCGCGGACCCCGGTCGGGCGGCTGATGGGGTCGCTGCGGGAGGTCTCCGGCACCGAGCTGGGCGCCGTGGCCATCCGGGGTGCCCTGGCCAAGGCCTTCCCCGGCCACGAGGATCCGGGATCGCTGGTCGACTACGTGATCATGGGGCAGGTGCTGACCGCCGGGGCCGGGCAGATGCCGGCGCGGCAGTCTGCGGTATCCGCGGGGATCAGCTGGGACGTTCCGGCGCTGACCATCAACAAGATGTGTCTCTCGGGCATCGACTCGATCGCCCTGGCCGACCAGCTCATCCGGGCCGGTGAGTTCGACGTCGTCGTCGCGGGCGGTCAGGAGTCCATGACGCGGGCCCCGCATCTGCTCACCGACAGCCGGGCCGGGCACCGCTACGGCGACGTCACGTTGCTCGACCACACCGCCTACGACGGACTGCACGACGTCTTCACCGATCAGCCGATGGGCGCACTGACCGAGGACCGTAACGCCGAGGACCGCTTCACCCGGCTCGAGCAGGACACCTTCGCGGCCGGATCGCACCGGAAGGCGGCCACCGCATGGAAGGACGGTGTGTTCGCCGACGAAGTGGTACCGGTGCCCATTCCCCAGCGCAAAGGCGATCCCGTCATGTTCGCCGAAGACGAGGGCATCCGGGCTGACACCACCGTGGAGTCGCTCGCCGGGCTCAAGCCGGCGTTTCGCGCCGACGGAACGATCACCGCGGGTTCGGCGTCGCAGATCTCCGACGGCGGGTGCGCGGTCGTGGTGATGAACAAGGCCAAGGCGGCCGCGCTCGGCCTGTCCTGGCTATGTGAGATCGGCGCGCACGGCGTGGTGGCCGGCCCGGATTCCACGCTGCAGTCCCAGCCGGCCAACGCCGTCAAGAAGGCCGTCGCCCGCGAGGGCATCGGAGTGGACGACCTCGACGTGCTGGAGATCAACGAAGCCTTCGCGGCGGTCGCGCTGGCCTCGACCCGCGAGCTGGGCGTGGATCCCGACCGGGTCAACCGCAACGGCGGCGCGATCGCCATCGGCCACCCCATCGGGATGTCCGGGGCTCGGATCACGCTGCACGCCGCACTGGAACTGTCGCGTCGCCGGGCCGGCTACGCGGTGGCCGCGCTGTGCGGGGCCGGGGGCCAGGGCGACGCTCTGATCCTGCGCGCCGGGTAGTTTGCTGGCACCGGGCCGTACGGAACCTCGAGGACAACTGTGATGTTGGTCATAAGCCGACCCGTGTCAGACTTGTGCGCGTGACTCGACCACGTCCGCGGGTTGCGCCGGCGATGGCCGGCGCGGTGGACCTCTCCGCCCTCAAGCGCGCCCCGCAGGCCGACGGCGGCGAACGTGCGGCCGGCGTGGAGATCACCGAGGTCAACTTCGAAGCCGAGGTGCTCGCCCGCTCCAGCCAGGTCCCGGTCGTGGTGCTGCTGTGGTCGCCGCGCAGCGACGTCTGTGTGCAACTCGTCGAGGCGCTGTCCGGTCTCGCGGCCGATGATGCCGGCACGTGGTCACTGGCCACCGTCAACGTGGACACCGCGCCCCGGGTGGCCGCGATCTTCGGAGTGGACGCGGTGCCCACGGTGGTGGCTCTGGCCGGTGGTCAGCCGGTGGCCAGCTTCCAGGGCGGGCAACCGCGCGAGCAGTTGCGCCGCTGGGTGGACTCGCTGCTGTCCGCGACCGGTGCGGGCAGTGGGGAACCCGAGGCTGCCGATCCGGATCTGATCGCGGCGCGCGAGAAACTCGACGCCGGGGACTTCGCCGCCGCCGGTGCGGCCTATCAGGCCATCCTCGATCGCGACCCGCAGCACGCCGAGGCCAAGGGAGCGCTGGCCCAGATCGCATTCCTGCAGCGCGCCACAGCGCACCCCGCGGACGCGGTCGCCGTGTCCGACGCCGCCCCCGACGACATCGAGGCGGCCTTCGCCGCGGCCGACGTGCAGATCCTCGGCCAGGACGCGGCGGGCGCCTTCGCCCGGCTGACCGCGTTGGTGGTGCGCACTTCGGGCGACGAGCGCACCAGGGTGCGGACCCGGCTCATCGAACTCTTCGAGGTGTTCGACCCGACCGACCCCGACGTCATCGCGGGCCGTCGCAACCTGGCCAACGCGCTGTACTGACCGGGTCGCCCGGTCGGCGGTACCGGAAAATGTCAGACCCCGCCGCGATGATGGGCTCATGCCACGGACCGCAGCGCCCGACCCCCGCACGCGCCGTGAACTGCTGTTCGCGGAGCTTGCGGAGCTGTCCGGGCAGCGCAACGCCATTGACGGACGCATCGTGGAAATCGTCGCCGAGGTGGATCGCGACGGGTTGTGGGGCGACACCGGAGCCCGGTCGGTCGCGGCGCTGGTGGCCTGGAAAACCGGCTGCTCTCCGGCGAATGCGGCGTCGCTGGCCACCGTGGCCCATCGGCTGGGGGAGTTCCCGCGCTGCGCGCAGGGCATGCGGGAGGGCCGGCTGTCGCTGGATCAGGTCGGGGTCATCGCGCAGAGCGCCGCCGACGGATCCGACGAGCACTATGCGGCGCTGGCCTCGGTCGCGACGGTCCGTCAACTGCGGACCGCGGTCAAGCTCGAACCGCGACCCGACCCCGTCCCTCGGCCCGAACCGCCGAGCGCGATCATCCGATACAGCGACGAGCACTTCAGCTACTGGCGGATCAAGCTCCCACACCTGGAGGCGGCGAAGTTCGACGCGGCCCTGGCGTCCCATCGGGATGCACTGATCGCGGAGTGGAAGCGCGATCACGGCGATGGAGACAGTGCATCGGAACACGCGCCGCCGTTTCCGGGTGCGGTCGATGCGTTCATGCGTCTGGTCGAGATGGGTTGGGATGCCGACGTGAGCCGACGCCCGCATGGGCATCACACCACCGTCGTGGTGCACCTTGATGTCGACAAGCGCGCTGCGGCGCTGCATCTGGGCCCCCTGCTCGGCGACGCCGATCGCGCTCAGCTGACCTGTGACGCCACCTGCGAGGTGTGGTTCGAACGCGGCGGTGAGGTGATCGGTGCGGGTCGGGCGACGCGGGTGATCAATCGTCGGCTTCGCCGTGCGCTGGAGCATCGCGACCGCGGTTGCGTGGTTCCAGGCTGCGGCGCCACCCGAGGTCTGCAGGCCCACCACATCCGGCACTGGGAAGACGGCGGCCCCACCGAACCGGCCAACCTGGTCCTGCTGTGTCCCTACCATCATCGGCTGCACCACCGAGGGCTCCTTTCCGTCGCGGGCACTGCCGATGACCTGACTATCCGCGACGGCGACGGCCACCGGATGTACGCGGCGGCGCTGGCTCGCCCGCCGACCACTCCGGCACCCGCGGTGGCGCCGTATCCAGGGCCCACCGGTGAACGCGCCGACTGGTGGTGGTACGAACCGTTTCGGCCGCAGGCACCACCGACGAACAACTAGTTCCGGCGCGCCGCGGGCTCAGTCGGCGGGTTCGAGCCAGACCGCGGAGGTCGGCGGGAGCACGATTTGCGCCGAAGCCGGGCGACCGTGCCAGGGTTCGTCGGTGGCGTGCACGACGCCGAGATTTCCGATGCCCGAACCGTGGTAGACGGTCGCGTCGCTGTTGATCACCTCGCGCCAGGTCCCCGCGGTGGGCAGCCCCAGGCGGTATCGGGTGAGTTCAGTGCCGGCGAAGTTGAACACGCACGCCAGCACCGATCCGTCGGCGCCGAAGCGCAGGAAGCTCAGCACGTTGTTCGACGAGTCGTTGGCGTCAATCCAGGAGTACCCCTCAGGCCTGCTGTCCAGGCTCCACAGCGCGGGTCGGCTGCGGTAGACGGCGTTGATGTCATCGACGAAGCGCAGGATCCCCGTCGAGAAGCTGTTCTCACCGAGCTGGAACCAGTCCAGCCCCCGTTGCTCGGACCATTCGGCGCGCTGGCCGAAATCCTGGCCCATGAACAACAGCTTCTTGCCCGGATGCGCCCACTGATAGGCCAGCAGGCTGCGCAGACCGGCCGCCTTGGCGTGGTCGTTGCCGGGCATGCGGCTCCACAGCGTGCCCTTGCCGTGAACGACCTCGTCATGGCTGATCGGCAGCACGAAGTTCTCGCTGTAGGCGTAGAGCATCGAGAACGTCATCTCGTGGTGGTGATAGCGGCGGTAGACCGGGTCGCGGCCCATGTAGTGCAGGGTGTCGTGCATCCAGCCCATATTCCATTTCATCGAGAATCCCAGACCGCCCAGCGTCGTAGGCCGGGTCACGCCGGGCCACGATGTGGACTCCTCGGCGATGGTGACGATCCCGGGTTCGAGTTTGTGCAGTGTCGCGTTCATCTCCTGAAGGAATTGGACGGCCTCGAGGTTTTCGCGACCGCCATAGACGTTCGGAGTCCATGCCCCGGCGGGTCGGGAGTAGTCCAGGTACAGCATGGAGGCCACGGCATCCACCCGAAGGCCGTCGATGTGGAACTCTTGGCACCAATACAGAGCGTTGGCGACCAGGAAGTTCCGGACCTCGGGCCGACCGAAGTCGAAAACGTATGTGCCCCAGTCGAGTTGCTCGCCGCGACGCGGATCGGCGTGCTCGTAGAGTGACGTACCGTCGAAGCGGCCCAGTGCCCACGAGTCCTTGGGGAAATGCGCCGGAACCCAGTCCATGATCACACCGATGCCGGCGCGATGCAGTGAGTCGACCAGGAATCGGAAGTCGTCCGGGCTGCCGAAGCGCGATGTCGGGGCATAGTAGGACGTCACCTGATAGCCCCACGAACCCCCGAAGGGATGCTCTGCGACGGGCAACAACTCGACGTGCGTGAATCCGCGCGCGAGGACGTACTCGGTGAGTTGCCCGGCCAGCTCGCGGTAGTCCAGACCCGGCCGCCACGATCCCAGATGCACCTCATAGGTGCTCATCGGTGCGAAGACCGGGTTGTGCGCCGCTCTCTGATCCATCCACTGCTCGTCAGCCCAGTCGTAGTGCGAGACGAACACCCGCGATGCGGTCTGCGGTGGAACTTCGGTGGCGAAGGCGAAGGGATCGGCCCGGTCGGTGACCTTGCCGTCCGCTCCGTGCACGCGGAACTTGTAGAGGCCGTCGGCGGGGAACCCCGGCCAGAACAGTTCCCACACCCCCGAGGAGCCCAGCACCCGCATCGGCGCATCGTTGCCGTTCCAGCCGTTGAACTCGGCGATGAGGTTCACGCCCCTGGCGTTAGGCGCCCATACCGCGAAGGACACCCCGTCGACCCTGCCGTCAGGGGTCTGGAACGAGCGGGGATGGGCGCCGAGGATCTCCCACAGCCGCTCGTGGCGGCCCTCGGCGAACAGGTGCAGGTCGATCTCGCCCAGGGTGGGCAGGAATCGGTAGCCGTCGGCCACGGTACGGATCGCCCCGGGATAGCCCACCTCGAGGCGGTAGTCGACCAGATCGGTGAACGGCAGGGCCACGGCGAACAGACCGGCTGAGACGTGCGTCATCGGGAAGCGGCGCGCGCCGACGAGCGCGACCACTGACTCCGCGTGCGGGCGCAGGGTCCGGATCACCGTGTGGTCGCCGTACTCATGGGCGCCCAGGACGGCGTGCGGATCGTGGTGCGCACCGGCGATGAGCCGCGCCAGTTCGCCGGGCGCGGGTGCCAGATGCGGGCTGGCGCTCATCGGGGAACTCATTCCCGCCGCAGCATCCAGGCGCGCTGCTGCTCCGGGATCGGCGGCAGGCTCAGGATGTGGGCGACGGCCCTGGCCGGCTCCAGCCGCACGAAGTTCGACTGGCCCCACTGATAGTCCTCGCCGGTGATCTCGTCATGGGCGACGAAGCGGTCCCAGGGGTGCATCGCCAGCGCGCCCATGTCGAGCGACACCACGCCCTCCTCAGGACCGAAGGGGTTCAGGGACACCACGATCAGCACCAGATCGCCGGTGACCGGGTCGAACTTGCTGTAGGCGAGCAGTGCCTCGTTGTCGATCGTGTGAAACCAGATCGTCCGCAGCTGGCACAGAGCGGGGTGCGTGGCGCGAATCCGGTTGAGCGCGGTCAGGAAGGGCTCCAGGGAGCGTCCGGCGGCCAGCGCGCCCGCGAAGTCGCGCGGGCGCAACTCGTACTTCTCGGAGTCCAGGTACTCCTCACTGCCCGGTCGCACCGGCGTGTTCTCGAACAGCTCGTACCCGGAGTAGACCCCCCAGGACGGTCCCAGCGTGGCGGCCAGCACGGCCCGGATGGCGAACATCCCCGGGCCGCCGTGCTGCAGGCTCTCGTGCAGGATGTCGGGGGTGTTGACGAACAGGTTGGGGCGGGCGTAGTCGGCGTTCTCGGCCAGATCCCGGGCGAACCTGAGCAGGTCCCACTTACTGGTGCGCCAGGTGAAGTACGAATACGACTGGGTGAAGCCGAGTTTGGCCAACCCGTAGAGCCGTGCCGGGCGGGTGAAGGCCTCGGAGAGGAATAGCACGTCGGGATCGTGGGTTTTGACCTCGCCGATCAGCCATGACCAGAAGTCCGGCGGCTTGGTGTGGGGGTTGTCCACCCGGAAGATCTTGACCCCGTGGGACATCCAGTGCAGGACCACCCGCAGCACCTCGTGGTAGATCCCGTGCGGGTCGTTGTCGAAATTGAGCGGGTAGATGTCCTGGTATTTCTTCGGTGGGTTCTCGGCATAGGCGATGGTGCCGTCAGGCAGTTCGGTGAACCACTCGCGGTGGTCGACGGCCCACGGATGGTCCGGGGCGCACTGCAACGCCAGGTCCAGGGCGACCTCCATGCCGAGCTTCGCCGCGGCCGCCACGAACGCGTCGAAGTCGGCCAGCGTTCCCAGCGCGGGATGCACGGCGTCGTGTCCGCCCGCAGCGCTGCCGATCGCCCACGGCGAGCCGACGTCGTCGGGCTCGGCGGTGACGGTGTTGTTGCGGCCCTTGCGGTGCACGGTGCCGATCGGATGGACCGGAGGAAGGTAGACCACGGTGAAGCCCATCTTGGCAATCCGGTCCAGCGCCTTCGCCGCTGTGGCGAAGGTGCCGTGCACCGCGGCGCCGTCGGGACCGAGGCCGCCGGTCGAGCGCGGAAACATCTCGTACCACGATCCGCACCGGGCCGCCGGCCGGTCCACCCAGATGCTGTAGGCCGGGCCGCGGGTCAGCGGTTCACGCAGCGGGTTCCGGTCGAGCAGGTCGGTCACCTCGTGCGCCAGCGCGGGTGCCGCACGGTCCAGCGGGTCACCGGGGCGGCGCAACTCGCGCGCGGCGTCCAGCAGCGGGGTCCGCTCGGCTCTCGGGACCGCGGCGGCGGCGCGTTCGAGCAGTGCCGCGCCGACCAGCAGGTCGTTGTGCAGATCCTGCTCGTCCTGCCCGGCCTCCAGCTTCACGGTCACCGCCCGGCGCCAGGTCGTGACGGGATCACCCCAGCCGTCGACCCGGAAGGTCCACAGTCCGACCCGGTCGGGGATGAACTGGCCGTGGAAGACGTCCGGGGTGCGGCCCAGGGACATCGGGGACAGCTCGGAGCTGGGCCGCGGGGCCGGGGGCGCCGCGCTGCCGGGCGCGACAGCGTCGGGTGCGCGGCCGGGCCGGGACGGATCGCGCGCGAGGCGGGGGTAGGCCGGACCCAGGTAGCGCACGACCAGCGTCGCGGCGACCGCCTCGTGCCCCTCCCGCCAGACCGTGGCCCGCACCGGGACCACTTCACCGACGACCGCCTTGGCCGGGTAGGTGCCGCAGGACACCACCGGCGCCACCTCGTCGATCTCGATACGGCCGGGCACCCGACCAACCGTAGTGGCCGCGGTGGGGCGCTGCTGCCGAAGCCGGGACGCGCGCGGGGCCGGTCCTCAGTAAGGTCGGACCCGTGAAGGCGCTGCGCAGATTCACCGTCCGTGTCCCGTTGCCGGAGCGGCTGGCGGCACTGGGCCGGCTGTCGACGAATCTGCGCTGGTCGTGGGACGCCTCGACGCAGGACCTCTTCGAGAGCATCGATCCCGCGAAGTGGGCCCGCAGCGGCAACGACCCGGTGACCATGCTCGGAGCGGTCAGCGCCCGGCGACTCGACGAACTCGCCACCGATCACGGCTTCCTGGAACGGCTCGACCGGCTCGCCGCCGATCTCGACGACTACCTGACGCGGCCGATGTGGTACCAGGAGCGGCAGGCGGCCGTCGGGGACCAGGAGGCGGCGCTGCCCCGGGGCATCGCCTACTTCTCGATGGAGTTCGGCGTCGCCGCGGCGCTGCCGAACTACTCCGGCGGCCTGGGAATCCTGGCCGGCGATCACCTCAAGGCGGCCTCGGACCTCGGCCTGCCGCTGATCGGTGTGGGCCTGAACTACCGCTCGGGCTACTTCCGCCAGTCGCTGAGCTCCGAGGGGTGGCAGCACGAGAACTACCCGACGATGGATCCGCAGGGCTTGCCGCTGCACCTGCTGACCGAGACCGACGGAGCACCGGTACTCGTCGAGCTCGCGATGCCCGAGTCCCGCATGCTGCGCGCCCGGGTCTGGGTCGCCCAGGTCGGCCGAATTCCGTTGCTGCTGTTGGATTCCGACATCCCCGAGAACGACCACGACATGCATAACGTCACCGACCGGCTCTACGGCGGTGACCAGGAGCACCGCATCAAGCAGGAACTGCTGGCCGGCATCGGCGGGGTGCGGGCGATCCGGAGGTTCACCGCCATCGAAGGCCGCCCGGCGCCCGACGTGTTCCACATGAACGAGGGTCACGCGGGCTTTCTGGGCGTCGAGCGCATCCGGGAACTGATGCTGACCGACGGCCTGGACTTCGACACCGCGCTGACCGTGGTGCGGGCCAGCACGGTCTTCACCACGCACACCCCGGTGTCGGCGGGGATCGACCGGTTCCCGGTGGACCTTGTCCGGAGGTACTTCCTGGAAGACGCCACGGGCGACGCCGGCGAAGCGGTGGCGGGCTCGCTGCTGCCCGGGGTTCCGATCGAGCGGGTGCTGGCACTCGGCGCCGAAGAGGATCACGGCGATGACGGCGCCAAGTTCAACATGGCCCACATGGGCCTGCGGCTGGCCCAGCGGGCGAACGGAGTCTCCGAGCTGCACGGGCGGGTGAGCCGGGCGATGTTCGCCTCGCTGTGGCCGGGCTTCGACGCGCCGGAGGTACCGATCGGCTCCATCACCAACGGGGTGCACGGCCCGACCTGGGCTGCGCCGCAATGGCTTTCGCTGGGACGGGAGCTGGTTGGATCGGCGGAGGCCTTGCGCGAACAGGAGGCGTGGCAGCGACTCAACGAGGTCGACAACGGTCACATCTGGTGGATCCGGTCTCAGCTGCGAGCCAGGCTGGTCGAGGACATCCGCCGCCGGCTTCGGATGTCGTGGCTGGAACGCGGGATGACCGACGCTGAACTCGGGTGGACGGCCACGGCGTTCGATCCGGACGTGCTGACCGTCGGCTTCGCGCGCCGGGTGCCGACCTACAAGCGACTCACGCTCATGCTGCGTGACCCCGCTCGGTTGGAAGCCCTGCTGCTCGACGAGGCCCGGCCGATCCAGCTGGTGGTCGCCGGCAAGTCGCATCCGGCCGACGAGGACGGGAAGGCGCTCATCCAGCAGATCGTGCGCTTCGCCGACCGGGAGGCGGTACGCCATCGGATCGCGTTCCTGCCGGATTACGACATGTCGATGGCCCGGTTGCTGTACTGGGGATGTGACGTGTGGCTGAACAACCCGCTGCGCCCGCTGGAGGCCTGTGGCACCTCAGGCATGAAGAGCGCTCTCAACGGCGGATTGAACCTGTCGATCCGCGACGGCTGGTGGGATGAGTGGTTCGACGGCGAGAACGGCTGGGAGATTCCGACCGCGGAGGGCGTCGCCGATGAGGAACGTCGCGACGACCTGGAGGCCGCCGCCCTCTACGGTCTGCTGCGCGACGCGGTCGCACCGAAGTTCTACGACCGTGACGAGCACGGCGTGCCGACCCGCTGGGTGGAGATGGTCCGCCACACCCTGCAGACCCTGGGGCCCAAGGTGCTGGCCTCACGGATGGTGCGCGACTACACCGAGAAGTACTACGCGCCCGCAGCGCAGTCGGTGCGACGGACCGCCGCCCCGATCGACGGGTTGCCCTACGGCCAGGCGCGCGAACTGACGGCTTATCGGATGCGGGCCCGGGAGGTCTGGCCGGGCGTCGCGATCCCCGATGTGGACAGCACCGGCCTGCCCGACACTCCGCTGCTGGGTTCGAAGTTGACGCTGACCGCGACGGTGCACCTGGCCGGCCTGCGGCCCGATGAGGTGGTCGTGCAGGCGGTGCTGGGCCGGGTGGATGCCGACGGCACGCTGCTTCGCCCCGACTACGTCGACATGGTCCACACCGGACCCGGCGAGGACGGCACCGAGATCTTCACCACCACCACGCCGCTCCCGCGCGCCGGTGCCGTGGGCTACACCGTGCGGGTGCTGCCGCACCATCCCCTGCTGGCGGGTGACTCCGAACTGGGCCTGGTGGCCCTGGCCTGAGAGTTTGGGAAGCCCCGCCCACGCCGTTTGGGCCGCGGGTAGGTTCCGTCGTGTGATGCGTGTGATCCGGGTGATCGGGGCCGTCGGACTCTGCCTGGCGACCGCGGCGCCGGCGGCGGCCGATCCCGAACCGCCCGCGCCAGGTCCCGGGGTTCCCGCGGTGGAACCCGTCGCCGCGGTCGAGGCCGCACCGCCGGTCGACCCGGGGATAGTGGCGTCGGCGCCGCCGGTCACCACCGAGGCGCCCGACGGCGCGACTCTGACGATCTCCTCCCGAGACGAGACCCAACTGCCCGCCGCACCGCTGACCACCGCGATCTCATCGCGCGAATACGTCGTCGGCGGGGTGTTCACCGGATCGGTCGCCGGTACCGGGGACACACCGTCAGGGGTCTTCGAGGTCGGCTACCAGATCGGCTGCGGGATCGACATGAGCACCTCCAACGGGGTGTCGATGACCGGGACCGCCGGCATCAACCCGGGTATCGGATTCGTCGACATCATTCCGCCGTTCGACAATTTCCTGGTTCCCTCAATCGGAGCGAACCTCGCCGGGGCGGTCACCGTCGGGCTCAAGCCAGGCATCATCGACAGCATTCCGGTGACCAAGAAGCGTTACACCGGCGACGCGCCGTGGATCTCGATCAACAACTTCCGGGTGCGCATCGACGGGTGTGTGGGCGAGTCGTTCATCCGCTCCTACGCGATCCTGACCAAGTCCACCGACGAGGGTGAGGCGATCCTGTCCTGGTACGGGGTCACCAAAGCCGTCTGAGGGCACCCGCTCAGGGGAAGCGCTTGATGCAGCGGTCCTCGTCGCCGAGCACCCCCACCCGGAATGCGTCGATGCGGGAGAACCCGGCCGTCACCGTCTCCCCGTTGACGTCACTGGCGGCCAACCCGTTGGTGAGCAGACCCGACACCGCCTCGTCGATGTCGCCCGCGGTCAGCGCGACCGTGTTGCCGTCCGGCGTGGCGATGTCCGCGGACATCTTGGCGGTCGCCACTCCGGTCAGGCAGGCGGTTCGCAGGCCGGCCTCCGCGTCATTGAGCGACAGTCCACCGCGTTCGCGCTGTAGCGCCAGCATGTAGCGCGACACGAGAGCCGAGTAAGCGGTGTTGTCGCCCTGCAGGACCACCCCGTCGAGACCCTCGGTGGTGGCGCCGATCGCCTGCAACTCGGTCAGGTCGACGGCGATGGTGTTGGTGGCCGGGCAGTAGGACGCCGGCGGGCTGGGCCGGGCGTCGGGGCAGGAGTCGGCCTTGGCGGTATCGAAGGTGAGCTGGGGCGGCTCGGTGGGTGCGAAGATGATGTTCAAGGCGTCGATGATCGAGCGGATCGACTCCTCGGTGACCTCCAGTTCGCCGGTCTGGTCGGAGGGCAGTTGCACCGGCAGGTCGCCGCGGCGCTGGGTGATCTCGGTCATCGTGATCGCGGCACACGCCGCGGGGCCGTCGGTGAAACCGAACTGGAAGGCCGAGATGCGCTCGAAGGCCGACCCGTGTTCGTCGGAGCCGTCGTAGAAGTCGTTCTCGCTCAGCACCGGGTCGCGGAACGAGATCATCGCGGCGAGCAGGTTGTTGAGTCCGTCGCCTGTGCTCAGCGTGAAGCGGGGCGACTTACCCTCGGCCACCCACCGCAGGTAAACCCCGGTCAGGCAGTCGGCCTGCTGCTCGGCCACCAGGGTCGGGACGGCCTGCGAACTGAGGCCGGCCTGTAGCTGGACGGCGTGGCCGTACTCGTGGGCGAGCACCATCGTGATCGCCATGTCCCCGTTGGCCTCCCGCATCGCCGGCAGCAGCACGGTGCGATCCCAGCCGATGGTGTTGTCGTCCTCACAGAAGCCCGCGTTGACCAGCCCCGCCGTCGATTCGCCGCAGAACTCGCCGTCGTAGTCGTCGGAGTCCCAGGAGATGACGGCCTTGACCGGTTCGAAGTCACCGCCGAAGGCCTCCGGGTAGGCGAATTTCCAGAACTCCTCGAGGTCGCTGACCGACTGACCGGCGAGCAGGTCGACCTCGCTGCCGTCGGTGCCGGTGACCTCGCGGGACTCCGCCTTGGCGTTGGGCCGCAGGCCGGTCGGACCGTCGACGGCCTCCAGGCCGCCCACCTTGAACGGGTCGGAGAACACCGAGACCGGGGTTCCGACGACCGCGGTCGTGCAGCCGGCCAGGACTGCGGCGGCCGCGGCGACGGTGACCGCACGTCGCAGGTGGCGTTTTCGGCGCATGCCCCCAGGATAGATTCACGCCCGAGATTCACCGCAGACACCATGGTTGACGTGGTGGAATCAGCGAGGTCGCTGCGCGGCAGCCGACATCAGAAAGGCGCGACGTGGCATATGAGACCCCCAACCTCGCATCGCGGTTGGCTCCGGTCGAGTCGCTGACCGTCGACGTCCTCAGCGACAACGTCAGCGACACCTACGTCAGCAAGACGCCGTTCGCCCGTTCCGAGATGGAAAACGTGATCGAGGCCGGCGCCCCGGAGATCTCCGGCACGACTCTGCTGGTAGCCAACCTGGGCTATGGGCTCCGGTTGCGGTCGGTGACCGCCTCGGCCGAGCACGTGCTGCTGTTCGACACCGGAACCGAGGGTGCGGCGTTCCTGCGCAACTGCCGCAATGTGGGGGTCGACCTCGGGGAGGTGGAGGAGATCGCCATCACCCACGGCCACTGGGATCACATGGGTGCGCTGATCGACGCGGTCGACGCAATCGTGGCCGGCCGCGGCGAGGTCACCGTTCATGTCAACCCGCTGATGTTCCGCCAGCGCGGCGTGGAACTGGACGACGGCGCGGTGATCCCGACCGAGAAGGTGCCCACGCCCGAGGAACTGGCCGCCCACGGAGCGCTCGTGGTCAACGACGCCGAGGAGCGACTGCTGCTCGACGACCACTTCTACTACAGCGGCGAGATTCCGCGTCTGACCTCGTTCGAGACGGGCCGGTCGGATCACCTGTGCCGCGATCACGACGGCGACCCGTGGCATCCCGATCCGCTGCTGCTCGATGAGCGGATGCTGGTGGTGCACGTGCGCGGACTCGGGCTGATCGTCTTCAGTGCCTGCTCGCACGCCGGGATCGTCAACGTCTGCACCGAGGTGGCACGGCAGTTTCCGGACATCCCCATTCACGCGGTGATGGGCGGACTTCACCTGGGTGGGGTCATGGAATCCATCATCGGGCAGACGGTGGCGGGACTCGCGCCCTTCGGCATCCGCCACATCATCGCCGGCCACTGCTCCGGCTGGCGGGCGGTGCACGCGCTGGCCGACGCCTACGGCGATGCCGTGAGTCAGTCGGCGGTGGGGACGAGCTACACCTTCCAGGCGATCCCGTCGGCATGACGGTTTCCTCGCCGGTCTCGGAACGGCTGACGGTCGCCGCTCTGCTGCTGCTGACCTTCGCCACCGGTCTGGTGGACGCGGTCAGCGTGCTGCGCCTCGGTCACGTCTTCGTCGCCAACATGACCGGAAACGTGATCTTCCTCGGTTTCTGGTTCGTGCCGCACTCCGGGGTGGACCTGACCGCCGCGATTGTCGCCTTCCTGAGTTTTCTGACCGGAGCGGTGATTGCGGGGCGCTTCGGTCGGCGCTGGGATTCCGATGTGCGGCAGTGGATCACCGTGGCGCTGGGCAGCGAAGTCCTGATGCTGGCGGCGCTCTCGATCCTGGCCGGCACCGGAATCCTGGATTACCACGACAACACGAAGCTGATCCTCCTTGCAGGGCTGGCGATGACCTTCGGCGCACAGAACGCGACCGCGC
Organism: Mycobacterium sp.; assembly: GCA_018882965.1. Lineage (GTDB taxonomy): Bacteria > Actinomycetota > Actinomycetes > Mycobacteriales > Mycobacteriaceae > Mycobacterium. The sequence continues at coordinate 17,337 of VEQY01000039.1, forward strand.
GCTTCTTCGGCATCCAGGAACTCAGTACGACCGTGCTGACATCGACCATCGTCGCGATCGGCGCGGACAGTCGACTGGCCGGTGGCAGCGGCGCGCGCAGAGGGCTGCGCGTGAGCGTGGTCGCCACAATGGTCGCCGGAGCGGTGGTCGGCGCGACGCTGACACTGTTCGTCGTGGCGCCGGTGATCGCGCTGGCCGCGTGCGTCGTCGCGGCGAGCCTGATCATCTTCCGCTCCGGCGGCCGGGTCCCTCGGGCCTAGTCGGCCGACGGCGTGCGCAACCGGGCCAGGGCCTCGCGCACGAGGCCGGTATCGGTGGTCGCCCAGAACGGCGGCAGCGAGGCCCGCAGGTAGCCCGCATAGCGCGCGGTCGCCAGCCGGGAATCCAGGACAGCGACCACGCCGCGGTCGGTGGGCTGGCGCAGCAGCCGTCCGGCGCCCTGTGCGAGCAGCAGCGCGGCGTGGCCGGCGGCGACCTCCAGGAAGCCGTTGCCGCCTCTCGCGGATACCGCGCGTTGGCGCGCCGCCAGCAGCGGGTTGTCGGGCCGGGGAAACGGGATGCGGTCGATGATGACCAGCGACAGCGAGGGTCCCGGCACGTCGACCCCCTGCCACAGCGACAGCGTCCCGAATAGGGAGGTCTGCGGGTCGGCGGCGAACCGCTCGACCAGGGCGGCGGTCCCGTCCTCGCCCTGGCAGAGCACCGGGGTGTCCAGGCGCTCCCGCATCTGATCGGCAGCGTCCCGCGCGGCCCGCATCGACGAGAACAGGCCCAGGGTGCGCCCGCCGCACGCGTCGATCAGACCGGCGATCTCCTCGAAGGTTTCCGGCGCGGCGACGCCGTCACGCCCCGGCGGGGGCAGGTGCGCCGCGACGTAGAGGATCCCGGCCCGGGCGTGGTCGAACGGCGAGCCGACGTCCAACCCGCGCCAGTCCGGTCCGCCGCTCAGACCCCAGCTCTGGGCCAGCGCGTCGAACGACCCGCCGGCTTTGAGGGTGGCCGAGGTCAAGACGGCGGTCTTGGTGCCGAAGAGCCCGCCGCCCAGCAGCTCGGCGACCGACAGCGGCGCAACCCGCAGCACCGGCCCGCGCTGGTCCTCGTGATCGAGCCACACCACCTCGGTCCGGTCGGGGATCGGCGGGGCGAACGATTCCAGCACGCGGGTGCAGGTGTCGGCGACGTCGGCGAGCGCGACGATCGTCTCGGCCCGCCGCGCGGCGGCGTTGGGGTCCGCCGGTGCGGGGTCGATGGCCGAGCGCGCGGCGCCGGCGGCATCGCGCAACCCGGCCAGGGACGCCGCCAGCGCGGTGTCGAGGCAGTCGATCTGGCGCGGCGGCGCCTCGCGCAGCAGGCCGCTGACCGCCGCCACCGCCTCGTCGAGCCGCTGGGCGGGCTCGGGGCCGGCCAGCCGGGCGGCGCGGCGCGCGACGGACTCCAGCGCGCCGGGTGCCACCTCGCCGGTCGCCACCGAGGTCACCCGGTCGACCAACTCGTGCGCCTCGTCGATGACGAGGTACTCGTGCTCGGGCAGCACCGCGGAGTCGGCGACGGCGTCGATCGCCAGCAGCGCGTGGTTGGTGACGACGATGTCGGCCTGGCCGGCCTCGGCGCGCGCCGTCTCAGCGAAGCAGTCGGTGCTGAACGGGCAGCGCGCCGGTCCCAGGCATTCCCGCGCCGAGACGCTGACCTGGGACCAGACCCGGTCGGCGACACCGGGACGTAGTTCGTCGCGATCGCCGGTGCTCGTCGAGGACGCCCACACCGTCAGCCGCTGCAGGTCGCGGCCCAGGGCGCTGACCGGCTGCGGGTCGAAGAGCTCCTCGGTCTCGCCCTCGTCTGTCTGCGCCGCATCCCCGGCGTGAATCTTGTTGCGGCACAGGTAGTTCTGGCGGCCCTTGAGTAGCGCGAAGCGTGGCGGTCGGGGCAGCACCTCGGCGAGGGCGTCGGTGATCCGGGGTAGGTCGCGGTCAACGAGCTGGCGCTGCAGGGCGATCGTCGCGGTGGACACCACCACCGGTGACTCGTCTTCCAGCGCCCGCGCGATCGCCGGCACCAGGTAGGCCAGCGACTTACCGGTCCCGGTGCCGGCCTGCACGGCCAGGTGCTCGCCGCTGTCGAATGCCTGCGCGACCGCCTCGGCCATCTCCTGTTGCCCGGGCCGCGGCGCCCCGCCGACGGCCGCGGTCGCCAGCCCGAGCAGTTCGGCCAGCCCGGGGATCGGCCGGTCGGTCATCGCGCCGGCATCTGGCGGGTGGGGATGGCCGGTTCGCCGCGAGACAGGGCCAGGCCCGCCCAGGGCAGACTGCCCAGTCCGCGGGCCACCCGATCCCGCGCGGCATCGAGGCCCGGCTGGGAGACGGGTTCACCCGCGCGCACCAGGGAGGTGGTGACCCGCCGCGCCCCGCCGGTGGCCGGCGGCGCCGCGGCGACCGGGTGGACCACCTCCTCGAGCAGGGTTCCCGACGCGTCGGCGATCCTCGTCGCGGCTTTTCGGCCGCCGTGGGATTCCTTGCTGCTGCTGCGTTTGCGCACCGGGACGCCGTCCACCTCGACAAGCTTGTAGACCATGCCCGCGGTCGGTGCGCCGGATCCGGTGACCACCGAGGTCCCGACCCCGTAGGAGTCGACGGCCTCGGCGCGCAGTGCGGCGATCGCGTACTCGTCGAGGTCGCCGGACACCACGATGCGGGTCGCGGTCGCGCCCAGTCCGTCGAGTTGGTCACGCACCTGGCGAACCAGGACCCCCAGGTCGCCGGAGTCGATGCGGACCGCGCCCAGACCGCTGCCCGCCACCGCGATCGCGTTGGCGACCCCGCGTCGCACGTCGAAGGTATCGACCAGGAGTGTGGTGTCGACCCCCAGTTCGGCGATCTGTGCCTCGAATGCGGCCCGCTCCCAGTCGTCGCAGTCAGACGCACCCCGCGGTCCGCTGTCGTCGCCGGAGTAGAGCAGCGTGAAGGCGTGGGCGGAGGTGCCCAGCACCGGGACGCCCCAGCGGCGGCCGGCCTCGAGGTTGGAGGTTCCGCTGAAGCCGGCGATGTAGGCGGCGCGAGCGGCCGCCACCGCCGCCTGCTCGTGGGTGCGCCGCGACCCCATCTCGATCAGGGGGCGGCCCCCGGCTGCGCTGACCATCCGGGCCGCCGCGGATGCCACCGCGCTGTCGTGGTTGAGAATTGACAGCGCCAGCGTCTCGAGCACGACGCACTCGGCGAAGGTCCCGGTCACCGAGAGCACCGGGGAACCCGGGAAGTACAGCTCACCCTCGGGGTAGCCGTCGATGTCACCGGCGAAGCGGAAGCCGCGCAGGTACTCGACGGTGTCGGCGCTGAGGAACTCGGCCACCGAGGCCAGCGCGGGCTGGTCGAAAACGAAGTCGCCCAACGCTTCCACCAATCGCGCCGTCCCGGCGACCACGCCGTAGCGGCGTCCCTCCGGAAGCCGCCGGGCGAAGACCTCGAAGGTGGTGCGCCGGTGTGCGGAGCCGTCACGCAGCGCTGCGGAGAGCATGGTCAGCTCGTACTTGTCGGTCAGCAGCGCCGGCGACGCGTCCCCTGCCACGAGGGCAACGGTATCGGGTGGGTCGGCCGGTCGGCTCGCTATCCTTAGGCCATGGGCGCGTCATCGGCACCGACTCGGCCGGGTACCAGTGGAGTTCTCGAGGTCAGCGAACAACAGGTGGTCGACGCCCCGTGGGTGACGATCGTGTGGGACGATCCGGTGAACCTGATGACCTACGTCACCTACATCTTCCAGAAACTGTTCGGCTACAGCGAGCCGCACGCCACCAAGCTCATGCTCCAGGTGCACAACGAGGGCAAGGCGGTGGTGTCGGCGGGTAGCCGCGAGGCGATGGAGGTCGACGTCGCCAAACTGCACGCCGCGGGTCTGTGGGCCACCCTGCAGCAGGACCGCTGAGAACCGTTCGTGCGAAAGTGGAAGCGGGTCGACACCGCCGAGGGTCCCCGCTTCGTGTCGGCGATGGAGATCCACGAGGCGGCACTGCTGCGGACGATGGCCACCTCGATGGTGGAGATGCTCACCGAACGTCAGTCGGCGGCGCCCTCCGATCCGCTCGAGCAGATCACCGGAATCCGGACCGGTCACTCGGCGGCGCCCGACGATGCGACGATGCGTCGGTTGCTGCCGGACTTCGTGCACGCGGACGCCGCCGGGCAGGAAAGTGAAGACGTCTCCAACAGCGCGCTGCGCAGTCTGCACGAGCCGAAAATCCTGGATGCGAAGATCGCTGCCGCACAACGACTTCTGCAGACCCTGCCAGAGAGCGCCGGTCGCCTGGAGCTGACGGCCGAGGACGCTGAGGCCTGGATCGCCGCCGTCAACGACATCCGGCTCGCGCTGGGCACCATGCTGGGGATCGGGCCGGACGCGCCGGACCGGCTGCCGCCCGGGCACCCGATGGCCGGTCATCTGGACGTCTATCAGTGGCTGACCGTGTTGCAGGAGTACCTGGTGATCGGTCTGATGGGCAAGGCCCGGTGAAAGGCCCGGTGATCGGAGCGATCACCGACGTCGCCGGGATTCTGGTGGGCCATCACCATCGCTGCGACCCCGATGCGACGACGGCCGACTTCTCCGCGCCGGAGCACCCGGCAGCAGGCAGTGGGTGGGCGTGCGGCACGACCGTCGTGGTGGCACCCCCGGGGACGGTCGGGGCGGTGGACATCTGCGGCGGTGCGCCGGGCAGTCGCGAGACCGAACTGCTCGAGGTGTCCAACACCGTCCGCCACGTCGACGCGATCGTGCTGACCGGCGGCAGCGCGTTCGGCCTGGCCGCCGCCGACGGGGTGATGCGCTGGCTGGAGGAGGGCGGCCGCGGGGTGCGGATGCGGGGCGGGACCGTGCCCATCGTGCCGGCGGCGGCCATCTTCGACCTCCCGGTCGGGGCGTGGTCGCACCGCCCCGACGCGGAGTTCGGCTACGCCGCCGCAGCGGCCGCCGGGACCGACGTCGCGGTGGGCAGCGTGGGCGCCGGGACGGGCGCCCGGGCGGGGGCGCTCAAGGGCGGGGTGGGAACCGCGTCGACGACGCTGGAGTCAGGTGTGCGGGTGGGCGCGATCGCGGTGGTCAACGCCGCCGGAGAGGTATTCGACCCGGCGACCGGGCTGCCCTGGATGGCCGACCTGGTCGCCGAGTTCGGCCTGGCGGAGCCGCCGCCGGCTCAAGTCGCCGCCTACGCCGCCCGGCGGCGCGACCAGAGCCCTCTGAACACCACCCTCGCGGTGGTCGCCACCGACGCGCTGCTGAGCAAGGCCGCCTGCCACCGGGTGGCGATCGCCGCCCAGGACGGCCTGGCTCGGGCGATCCGGCCGGCGCACACCCCGCTGGACGGCGACATGGTGTTCGCCCTGGCCACCGGCGCGATCACGGTGGACCCGGCGGAAAACACCCCGGCGGCGATGTCGCCGGAGACTGCGCTGACCGCCGCGGTGGGGGCGGCGGCGGCCGATTGTCTGGCGCGTGCTGTGCTGAGCGGAGTGCTCGCCGCTGACCCGGTGGCCGGAATACCGAGCTACCGGGACATGTTGCCTGGAGCATTCCGGAGGTGAGGAGGACCGCGCGATGCTGGTGATTCGGGCCGATCTCGTCGAGGCCATGGTCGCCCACGCCCGCCGGGACCACCCCGACGAGGCCTGCGGTCTGCTGGCCGGGCCGGAGGGCTCCGATCGCCCGGAGCGCCACATCGCCATGGTCAACGCCGAACGATCCCCGACGTTCTACCGGTTCGACCCGGCCGAGCAGCTACGGGTATGGCGGGATCTGGAGGCCGCGGGCGAGGCGCCGATCGTCGTCTACCACTCCCACACCGCGACCGAGGCCTACCCCAGTCGCTCCGACGTCGCCTATGCAGGCGAACCCGACGCGCACTACGTCCTGATCTCCACCCGCGACCCGGCCGTCGAGGAGGTGCGCAGCTTCCGCATCGTCGACGGGGTGGTGACCGAGGAGCCGGTCAGCGTCGTGGAGCGCGACGCGGGGACGGTGACCCGATGAGCGTGACCGTGTCGGTGCCCACCATCCTGCGCACCCTGACCGGCGGCCAGAAGCGGGTCAGCGCGCAGGGTCAGACCGTGGGTGAGGTGATCGCCGACCTGGAGGCCAACCACCCGGGCATCGGCGCGCGTCTGGTGACCGACGGCGCGCTGAACCGCTACCTGAACATCTACGTCAACGACGAGGACGTCAGGTTCACCGAGGGGCTGGACACCGCCGTCGCCGACGGCGATGCGGTGACGATCCTGCCCGCGGTCGCCGGCGGGTGAGACCGTGACCCGGCACGCCTCGCTGCTGCAGGCGGTCGGCGACACCCCACTGGTCGGTCTGCCCCGGCTCTCCCCGCGCTGGGACGACACCGACGGTCCGCACGTGCGGCTGTGGGCCAAGCTCGAGGACCGCAATCCCACCGGCTCGGTCAAGGACCGCGCCGCGTTGCGCATGATCGAGCAGGCCGAGTCCGACGGCGTGCTGCAGCCGGGGTCGACCATCCTGGAACCCACCAGTGGCAACACCGGCATCTCGCTGGCGATGGCGGCTCGCCTCAAGGGCTACCGGCTGATCTGCGTGATGCCGGAGAACACCTCGGTCGAGCGGACCCAGCTGCTGGAACTGTTCGGCGCCGAGATCATCTCCTCGCCGGCCGAGGGCGGGTCCAACACCGCCGTCGCGATGGCCAAACGCCTGGCCGCCGAGCATCCCGACTGGGTGATGCTCTACCAGTACGGCAACCCGGCCAACGCCGAGGCGCACTACCGCGGCACCGGACCCGAGTTGCTGGCCGACCTACCCGAGATCACCCACTTCGTGGCCGGGCTGGGCACCAGCGGCACCCTGATGGGCGCCGGGCGGTTTCTGCGCGAGCACGTCCCCGGTGTGGTGATCATCGCCGCAGAGCCGCGCTACGGGGAGGACGTCTACGCGCTGCGCAACATCGACGAGGGGTTCATCCCCGAGCTCTACGACCCCGATGTGCTGACCGCGCGGTACTCGGTCGCCGCCGTCGACGCCCTGCGCCGCACCCGCGAGCTGGCTTCGGTCGAAGGCCTCTTCGCCGGGGTCTCCACCGGGGCGATCCTGCACGCCGCACTGGCCGCGGGGGACAAAGCGCTGGCCGCCGGACAGCGCGCCGACATCGCGTTCATCGTGTGCGACGCGGGCTGGAAGTATCTGTCGACCGGCGCCTACGCCGGTAGCCTCGAAGAAGCCGAGCAAGCGTTGGAGGGCCAGCTGTGGGCGTGAGATGGGCATGACCTCCGCCACCGGCCCGCCCGGAACGCCGGCGACGCAGCCGGCGTGGAAGGTCGGCGGCGCGACCGTGCTGTGTTTCGTCGCGCTGCTCTACCTGGTCGAGATCGTCGACCAGCTCAGCGGGCACGCCCTGGACCGCAACGGGATCCGTCCGCTGGAGACCGACGGGCTGTGGGGTGTGCTGTTCGCGCCGCTGCTGCACGCCGACTGGCAGCACCTGCTGGCCAACACCCTTCCGCTGCTGGTGCTGGGTTTCCTGGTGACCCTGGCCGGCCTGGCGCGGTTCGTGTGGGCGACGGCGATCATCTGGATTCTCGGCGGGCTGGGCACCTGGCTGATCGGCGACCTCGGCGGCTGCCGGCTGGAGACCAACCACATCGGCGCCTCCGGGCTCATCTTCGGGTGGCTGACCTTCCTGCTGGTGTTCGGCTGGTTCACCCGCCACCTCTGGCAGATCGTGGTCGGGCTGGTGGTGCTGTTCCTCTACGGCGGGATCCTGTGGGGCGCGGTCCCGGTGCTCGACGGGTGCGGGGGAGTGTCCTGGCAGGGGCACCTGTGCGGGGCGGTCGCCGGGGTGCTGGCCGCCTACTGGTTGTCGCGCCCGGAACGGGCGGCGCGCGAGCGGAGTCGCACCGGTTCGGCCGGCCAGCTTCCAGGGATCACGTGAGCGTGCCGGGCCCCGACGCACCGATCGGCGTGTTCGATTCCGGTGTGGGCGGGCTGACGGTGGCCCGCTCGATCATCGACCAACTTCCCGACGAGCACCTGATCTACGTGGGGGACACCGCGCACGGGCCGTACGGTCCGTTGAGCATTCCCGAGGTGCGCGCCCATGCCCTGGCCATCGGCGACGATCTCGTCGGCCGCGGAGTCAAGGCGTTGGTGATCGCCTGCAACACCGCGTCGGCGGCCTGCCTGCGCGACGCCCGGGAGCGCTACGACGTTCCGGTCGTCGAGGTCATCCTGCCCGCGGTGCGGCGCGCGGTGGCGGCCACCCGAAGCGGGCGGATCGGGGTGATCGGCACCGAGGCGACCATCTCGTCGGGCGCCTACTCCGACGCCTTCGCCGCCGCACCCGACATCGAGGTCACCGCGGTGGCCTGCCCGCGGTTCGTCGACTTCGTCGAGCGGGGGGTGACCAGCGGCCGGCAGGTGCTGGGCCTGGCCGAGGGGTACCTCGAGCCGCTGCAGCGCGCCGGGGTCGACACCCTGGTGCTGGGGTGCACGCATTACCCGCTGCTGTCCGGGGTGATCCAGCTGGCCGTCGGGGATTCGGTGACCCTGGTGTCCAGCGCGGAGGAGACCGCCAAGGAACTGCTGCGGGTGCTCACCGAGCACGACCTGCTGCGCGCGCACCCCGAAACGGGCGGCGCGGCGGCCCGCCGGGTCTTCGAGGCGACAGGCGACCCGGCGGCGTTTACCGGGTTGGCGGCGCGGTTCCTGGGCCCGGTGATCACCGGTGTGGCCCCGTCGGGGCGCCAGGTCAGCGTGCCGAACTCCTGACCGCGGCCGCCTCGGCGTGGCAAGCTGATGTGGTGCAGGTCACCATCCTGGGCTGCTCGGGGAGCGTCGTCGGGCCGGATTCGCCGGCGTCGGGCTACCTGCTGTCCGCGCCGGACACCCCGCCGCTGGTGGTGGACTTCGGCGGTGGGGTGCTGGGGGCGCTGCAGCGCTACGCCGACCCCAACGAGGTGCACATTCTGCTGTCGCACCTGCACGCCGATCACTGCCTGGACCTGCCCGGCCTGTTCGTGTGGCGCCGCTACCATCCCGTGCCGGCGACCAAGCGCGGCATGATGTTCGGCCCGAGCGACACCTGGGCGCGCCTGGCGGCCGCCTCCTCGCCGCTGGGCGGGGAACTGGACGACTTCTCCGACATCTTCGACCTCGGGCACTGGGTCGACGGCGAGCCGGTCCGGGTCGGCGCGCTGAGCGTGCTGCCCCGGCTGGTCAACCACCCCACTGAGTCCTACGGGCTGCGGATCACCGACGCGGCCGGCGCGACCCTGGTCTACAGCGGGGACACCGGGTATTGCGAGTCGCTGGTCGAACTGGCCAGCGGCGCGGACGCCTTCCTGTGCGAGGCGTCGTGGACTGATTCTCCCGACCGGCCCCCGCATCTGCACCTGTCCGGCACGGAGGCCGGCCGGGTCGCCACGCGCGCCCGCGTCGGCGAGCTGCTGCTGACCCACATCCCGCCGTGGACGTCGCGCGAGGACGTGATCAGCGAGGCCAAGGCCGAGTTCGACGGACCGGTGCGGGCGGTGCTGCCCGGGGAGTGCATCGAGGTCCGCCGCAGCTGAGTTCCCGCGGGATAGGGTTTGCGGGTGCCTCAACGACAGGACGGCCGCGAGGACGACGAACTGCGGCCGGTGGCGATCACCCGCGGGTTCACCTCCCACCCCGCCGGCTCGGTGCTCATCACCTGCGGTGAGACCCGGGTGATGTGCACCGCCAGCGTCACCGAGGGGGTGCCGCGCTGGCGCAAGGGTTCCGGGCTGGGGTGGCTGACCGCCGAGTACGCGATGCTGCCCGCCGCAACCCACACCCGCAGCGACCGCGAATCGGTCAAGGGTCGGCTGGGAGGGCGCACCCAGGAGATCAGCCGGCTGGTCGGGCGGTCCCTGCGGGCCTGCATCGACCTCGCCGCGCTGGGGGAGAACACCATCGCCATCGACTGCGACGTGCTGCAGGCCGACGGGGGGACCCGCACCGCCGCGATCACCGGGGCCTACGTCGCGCTCTGCGACGCGGTGACCTACCTGGCCGCCGGCGGCAAGCTCACCGACCCGCGTCCGGTGTCGTGCGCGATCGCCGCGGTCAGCGTCGGCGTGGTGGACGGGCGGGTGCGTGTCGACCTGCCCTACGAGGAGGACGCGCGTGCCGAGGTGGACATGAACGTGGTGGCCACCGACACCGGAACGCTGGTGGAGATCCAGGGCACTGGCGAGGGGGCGACCTTCCCCCGCTCCACCCTGGACAAGATGCTCGACGCCGCGCTCGCCTCATGCGAGACCCTGTTCGCGGTGCAGCGCGACGCGCTGGCGCTGCCCTACCCGGGCGTACTGCCGGAGGGACCGCCGCCGAAGAAGGCGTTCGGGTCCTGACGCGCCTGCTGGTGGCCAGCCGCAACCGCAAGAAGCTGGCCGAGTTGCGCCGGGTGCTCGACGCCGCCGGGATCACCGGGCTGGAATTGGTGACCCTCGACGACGTCGCGCCCTACCCGGAGGCCCCCGAGACCGGCGCGACCTTCGAGGAGAACGCGATCGCCAAGGCCCGCGACGGGTTCGCCGCCACCGGTCTACCGACGGTGGCCGACGACTCGGGCCTGGCGGTCGCCGCGCTCAACGGGATGCCCGGAGTGCTCTCGGCGCGCTGGGCGGGCCGGCCCGGCGATCCCGATGCGGATGTCGCCAACTACTCACTGCTGCTGTCCCAGCTGCGCGACGTGCCCGACGAGCGTCGCACGGCGGCGTTCGTCTCCGCGTGCGCGCTGGTGTCGGGGGCGGGCCAGACCGTGGTGCGCGGGGAGTGGCCCGGTGTGATCGCGCGGGAACCGTTGGGGCAGGGAGGTTTCGGCTACGACCCGGTGTTCATCCCCAATGGCGAAACGCGCAGCGCCGCCCAGCTCAGCCCGGCGGAGAAGGACGCGGTGTCCCACCGCGGCCGGGCGCTGACGCTGCTGCTGCCGGCGTTGCGGGAGCTGGCTCGGGGTTCTAGAGATTGAAGCGCTGCTTGATCTCGCGGGTCTGCACCTGCTCGACGACGATGCCCAGCAGGGGGATGGTGCCGGCCAAGAGCACCCCGATGGTCTTGGCGATCGGCCAGCGCACCTTGACCGCGAGGTTGGCGGTGGCCAACAGATAGACGAAGTACACCCAGCCGTGCACCACGCCGATCCAGTCTGGCGGGTTGTCGACCTTGACCGCGTACTTGAGCACCATCTCGTAGCACAGCGCGATCAGCCAGACCCCGGTCGCCCACGCCAGCACGCGGTAGGCGTTGAGGGCCGAGCGGATCTTCTCCACCGGCGTGATCGGCTGCGCTTCGGGCGTATCGGTCATGGGGCGGTCCTTTTGTCGTGCTCCGGGCCCTCGGCAAGGGCGGCGAGGTACGCGTTGTATTCGCGCAGCACCGGATCTGCGACGGGTGCCTGCGCGGTGGGCCGTTCGGGCAGCAGCCCGGGCGGGATCTCGGTGACGGTCGAGGCGTCCGGGGTCGGGGGAGCCTCTTCGTAGCGGACGAACTTGCGGTAGGCGTAGACGCAGAACGCCGCGAACATCGGCCACTGCAGCGCGTAGCCCAGATTCTGGAAGCTTCCCGCACTCGACTCATAGCGGGTCCACTGCCACCAGCCCAGGCCCAGGCAGCCCCCTGCGGCGACGAGGGCGAGGATCAGCAGGCCGAAGCGGCGGTGGCGGGGGACAGACACAGCACGAACCTACCGCGCAGGTCGCGAGCGATAGGATTGGACCTGCGCGGGCGTGATGAAACTGGCAGACATGCCGGCTTTAGGTGCCGGTGCTCGAGAGAGCGTGTGGGTTCGAGTCCCTCCGCCCGCACGAAGGCGTCCGCTTGCAATCCACTGCTCACGGGCTAGTCGGTAGCTTCGGCCGCCTCCGAACAGGCACCGATTCGGCTAGATGTAGTTGAAGACCGTCGCCCCGATGCCATCCGGCTGGCGGTAGTCGATATAGATCGGTTCCACAGGTGTCGCCACGTTCAGCTATCCCCATCAGTGCCCGAAGTTCTGAGTTCGAGATCATCCCCGAGCGCAATTCCTTAAAACGCAACACCACTCAGGCGGAGCAGGCGGTGTCCTGAACCGTGCCGTTGGGGCATGTGGTGCTGCGCCACTTCGCATTTGTCAGGTCCGCCCCGGTCAGAGTTGCCCCAGTCAGGTTCGCGAAATCGAATCTTGCCTGCACCAGGTATGCCCCGGTCAGATTCGCCGCGGTCAGGTTCGCGTCGCTGAAAGCGGCGTTGAGAAGGTAGGCCTCGGTGAAGTTCGCATTGACCAAAAATGCCTCATTCAGATTTGCGGCCGCCAGGCTGGCATCGGTGAGGTTCGCGCCACTGAGGTTCGCGCCATTAAACGAGCTGTAATCACCCAGGTATGCCTTGTATAGGTTCGCACCGCTAAGGTTCGCACGCCCGAAGTTGATGTTACTCCCACGTGCTTGACTCAGGTCCGCCTCGGTCAGGTTCGCTCGTATCAGCGTCGTGTATTCCAGGTATGCGCCGGTCAGGTTCGCACGGGTCAGATTTGCGCCGGTCAGAATTGCGTCGGTCAGAGTCGTACCGATAAGTTGCGCGCCGGTCAGGTTCGCGCCGGTCAGGTTTGTGAAGGTACGCCTCGCCAGGCCCTCGAGCGAGGACAGATCCGCCCGGTCCAAGATGGCATTCGACAGATTCGCCCCGCTAAAGTTCACGCCCCTGAGATCCGCCTCTGTCAGATTCGCGCCTTCAAGGTCTTGGTCTGTGCAGTTTTTGGTCGCCACACACGCCGTCGAACCGCCGACGAGAACGTGGATCCCGCTGGGTGTCAGGGTTTTCCGCACCTGCCACAATGCCCCTGCGAGAAAGTCGCTGATCGGGTTGGCCGGGAGACCTCTCAGCCAATTAATGGCGGAGTCGAGGAACCGTGTGGCTTGCGTTTGGAGCCGTGTTGGTTGCGTGCGAAGCGACTGAATCGAGGGCTTGAGGGTCGCACTCGCGACCGCCGATGCAGGGGCCGCAACACCTGCGGCGGGCTGCGGGCTTGCGCTCGTGGGAACAGCCGCAACATCGGGGTTGGCCCGGATGGCCGACGCGAAGCCACCGGCCGGGTTTTCCCCCGCCGGGGTGGCGGTCGACGAGCGTTGGCGCGAGTGAGAGCGCGTGTTGTTCGCCGGGCCTGCGAGGGCCGCCGTTGCACGCCGGGCTTCGGTGATCACCGAGGGTCGTGGACCGGTGGCCGCGGACGGTGCGGGGACCGCCCCTTCGGTCGCTCTTGACGAAGCTGTCGCGGCGGATCGGGCAGAGCGCTCCGCCCGCCGGACCGGATTCGCGGCTGAAGGTGCCTCTGGGGTGGTCTCCGCAGAGGGGGCAATCGGACCCGCCGACACCGTGGCGGTATCCGTCGTCGTTCCTTCCTCGGCAGCGGCCACACCCGGCGCCTGAGTTCCGGCTAAGGACAAGCCCAGCATGACTGCCGCCGCACTGACTCGCATACCAGTAATCGCCATTGCAGACACCCCATATTCGTCGACGCGGTAGAGCCGATCACACGTCAACGCCCGTGGAGCGAGAAAGCCAGCCTGGCGGATGATCGGATCCGAGGCTACCAGCACGAGTCGGGACGGGGGCTTTCACCCGAGCGCTTCCAGGGGACTGATTCGCGAAAGCCCTATTTGGACGCCCCCTTGAGGCGATACGGTGCCCAAACTCGGCCGCGAGCAGTTCCCTTCTGGGGGTGGCGCGCGCGTGCCCGCACAGTTGGCGGGCATTCCATGCCGACCACCGAAAGGACTTTAGGCGTGCGAACCCTCTCCGCGCTCCCTCCCTGGCTGCTTATCACCATCGGATTTGTAGTGTTCGCCTCGGTCAGCGTCGGTTGCCGGTTGGCCCTCCGCAGGGCGGCTTCGCCCGAGCGAAGGGCGGAGGTGGAAGGGTTCGCCGGCAAGCTGCTCGGTGTGTTTGGGGCGTCTTTCGCTCTCCTCGTCGGTTTTTCCATCACGATCACCTGGTCGGCGGTGAGTGCCGGCCAGGACGCAGTCGACCTCCAGGCAGGCGTGGCCCAACAACTTTCGTGGGCAGCGAGTGCGATGAAGGACCAAGCAGGCGCCGACCTGATCAACGGCAATTTGCGCGATTTTCTGAACACGGTTGTCCGTGATGATCAGCGACATCTCGCGGAGGGGAACGTCAGTGTGCTGCCGTCTGACGAGATATTCGACACCCTGCAGAACAACGTGCACCGAGTAGCATCCGGGCAAGGAAATGCGGATCCGGTGGCGAGCGGAATGGTTTCGGCCGCCGCGTCGCTGACCGCCGCCTGGAGTAAGGTAACCGCCGTCGCGCAGCGAAGGCTTCCGGCGGTACTGGTTGCCCTCATTCTCGCGTCCGGGCTATGTCTGGCGGCCGTGGTAGGTATGTCAGCGCTGACGGTGCAACGGCCCTTCCTCATGTATCTCTCGGCGCTCCTTTCCGCGATGTCCGTCGCCGTTGTGCTGATCACCGACTTCCCCTTCATCGGAATCGGGGTCGACCTCGCACCGCTGAGCGTTTCTGCCAGCTCCCTGTAGCTGGGACATCCGGGTGCTCCAGAAGATGGAAAGGTTCGAGTCCCTCCGCCCGCACTCGAGTTGGCCTATGATCCGGTGCACTGTCTCCGGAGAGGAATGCACCGTGATCGATCTTGCAAAGGTTGTGCTGGCATCGTGCGCGACGGCCCTTGTCACGCTGAGCGTGAGCGCCTGTGGCGGTTCGACGACGTCGACTATGACGTCGACTATGACGTCGAGCATGTCGTCGATCGAGTCGCCGACTGCCGCGGCCGCGGCCGCGGGCACGCTGGCCAGTGTCTGCACGGACATCGACGCGATCATGATGGGCACGCCGGATTCGGATCCGGCGGGCACGGCGGAGAAGCTTGAGGCGATCAAGGCTCGGGTTTCCACTCCGGACGCCGATCTCATCGAGAATGTGGCAGCGGCCTATGCCGCGCTCGCGGCAAATCCCAACGACATGGAGGCGCAAGCCAAACTCGCGACGTCTTCCACCGCCCTTGGTGCGGGCTGCGAACTGGCCACGACCGCACCGGGACCAAACTGATCTCCCGATGCAACGAGAGCGGGCCCCTTCAGTGAAGGGGCCCGCTCTGCGTTAACCCGGGCTGCCGTTGCTGCCGTTGGTCGCGGTCGAACCGGCGCCGGTCGCGGTCGCGGTGCCGCCGGTGCCGCCCGCGCCGCCCGGTGATCCGCCGTTGCCGCCGTTGCCTCCGGTGGTCGGGGTGTTGGTCCCAGTGGAGTTGGCGGCACCGCCGTCACCGCCGTTGCCCCCACTGCCGGTGACCCCGGTGACCCCGGCACCGCCGGTTCCGCCCTGACCGCCGATGACGGTGGTGCTATTGCCCTGCGACAACGCGCTGCCGCCCCTGCCGCCGACACCTCCGGAGCCGGTGGCCGACGTTCCGGCCCGGCCGCCGCCCTGGCCGCCGGCGCCGCCGGAAGCCCGACCGCCGGTGCTCTGGGCATTACCGCCGGCCCCGCCGGCCCCGCCGTTGCCGTTGCCCGCGGCACCACCGCCGTTGCCGCCCTTGCCGGCCGAGGCGCCCTCGGAGGAGCCATTGGAGTCATCGGCGAACGCATCGCCGCCGACGCCGCCCGCGCCGCCGTTCCCGTTAATACCGATGCCGCCGTTGCCGCCCGCGCCGCCGGCGGCGTCGGCGCCGCTACCGGCGACGACAGCAGTGCCGACACCGCCGTTGCCGCCGTTGCCGCCGTTGAGGCCGCCGTTGCCGCCGTTGCCGCCGGCCCCGGCGACGGCGTCGTCACCGAGAATGCTGCCGGTGTAGTTGGAGGTTGCTGCGCCGCCGTTGCCGCCGTTGCCGCCGTTGCCACCGGTGGTGTTGGCACCGCCGTTGCCGCCGGTGCCGCCGATGGCGCTGCCGCCCGATATCGACGTGCCGCCGTCGCCGCCGGTGCCGCCGGCCCCGAACGGGCTGTTGCCTCCGTTGCCGCCGACCCCGCCCACGGCGTCGACGTTGATGTTGACCAGCGTCCCGGTCGCTGCGCCGCCGGCGCCACCC
>VEQY01000005.1 GCA_018882965.1 Mycobacterium sp.
GCCCAGGGCGGAGCGGTGCTGATGATGCTGCCCGCCGTCGTGGTGCGCCTGCTCACCCGATCGGGCGCCCGCAGGTCACTGGACGGTTTCGTCATCGGCGTGGTCGGCGTCCTGTCCTTCACCGCCGCAGCGACGTTCACCCGACTGGCCCCGCAGTTCGCCGCCGGGCCGGTCGCCTCGGGGCAGCCGGTCGAGTGGCTGGTGGTCGAGGCCGGCATCCGCGGTGTGACCGTCCCGATCACCGCCGCGTGCGTGGGCGGGTTGTTCGGCGCCGCTCTGTGGTTCACCCGGCCCGCCGGCGGTGGCCCGACGCGGCGCTGGACCCTGGTCGCGGCCCTGGGCGGCTTCGGTGCGGTCGCGGTGTCGGTGTACTCGATTCTCGGCGTGGTCGACGTCGCCGGCCTGCCCCAGTTCCAGATGCTGGCCTGGCACGTCGCCCTGGCCCTGGTGGCCGTGATCACGCTGCGTATCGGACTGCAACTGGCTCTGTTGCATGAGGACCACGGACCAAACGCCCCGGATTCACCCTTGCTCTGCCTGCACTGTCGAACCGTGGTGCCCGACATGGCGTTCTGCCCGCTGTGTGGAGCCGCAGCCTGCGCCTCCTCGTCGGAGTCCCGCGCCGAACGCCGCAACATCCGGCCGCTGCCGGCGGACCCCTCCCCCGGCGCCGGCGGGGAGGTCTGGCCCGGCTACGCGGTGCCCGCCGCAACCTACACCTCGGCACAGTTGCCGCGAACCTCGAGCGCGCGCGTGGTGGGTATCTGGGCGGCATCAGTGACCGTTGTCGGTTTGACGGCGGTGGCGGTGTCGGCGGTCATCGCCCAGCCGAGCGTGGTCTACAACTGCCCGCCGGACTGCGGCAGTCCGCCGGCCGGGATCCCGGTCACCACCAATCCGCGATTCGCCGCACCCAGCGGCGACTTCTCCGTGGCCTACCCCGCGCAGGGCACCGCCTACGAACTGACGTTCGCCGACGACGGGGTGACCGCGCGCCATACCGCCGGCGACCGCGGCGTGATGCGGCTGTGGGGTCAGCCGGCCCGAGGCCGCTCAGCCAAGGACGTCGCCGTCGACATCACGAAGACGACCTATCCCAACGCCCGCACCGCCTATGAGATCCCCAACGCGATGGTCGGCTATCAGCCGGGGTACGGCGTCGTCGCCGACATCTGGCCGCAGGACGCGGACGCCAACTACCGGCGACTGCGAGTGATGCTCCTGGTCGCGATCCGCAACGATCTGGCGCTGATCGCCGGCGCTGTCGGCCCCTTCCGCGAGTTCGGTCCCACCGTCGGACCCGGGCGCCCGTCCGGGGCGAACCTGGAGATCGCCCAGGATCTGGGACGCTACGTCAACAGCTTCATGTGGCGGGGCGACCCGCCTCGGTGAGCGGTGTCAGCCGAACTCGAAGTGCTGGTAGTCGACGGGGTCACGCCAGTGACCGCCCCAGCGCCAGCCGCGGTCGGTGAAGGCCGCCACCGCGGCGTCGCCGTCGTGCAGCAGGCCGAGGTCGTCTCGGGTGCGGTCGAGGTAGCGCCGCGCGGTGGCGGGCTGCAGATCCCCGGAGCCGTCGAGATAGGGGTTGACCAATGGGTTGAGGTCGACCGCCTGGCCGTAGGCGTGGCGCGACCAGGCCTCGCTGTGGGGCAGCCTGCGGCAGTTGAAGGCTGAGGTGTTGTTGTCGCGCATCGAGAGTTCGTCCTCGGCGTTCGGGTAGTACTCGACGGTGCGCATCCGCTCGATCGGATAGCGCTGCCGCAGCAGGTCACCGAAGATCGCGATCACGCTCTCGGCAAGATCCTTGTGCACGACGAGTTGGCCGCGATGGATGCGGCCGTCGAATCCGAGATGGTCGATCTCGACGCGGCGCAACTGCTCCGGACCGATCGGGCACCCCGGCCGCCAGCTCGCGCCGAGGTCGGCCGCGCTGACCCGATAGGTGTGCATGGGCGTGGCCGACGCGGAGAGCTGCCCCGCGCACACCCCGCCGACGGCCATGAGCGCCGCGGCAACCACGAGCCTCGGTGCGATCACAGTCCTTGAATCACATCACGGCGGCGGCGCGACGCTGTGCAGCGCCACGCGCGGGCGTCGTTGCCGCGCGTGTCTCGATCGGCCGCTGGGCCGAGGATCGCCGGGGAGCCGCCGCGGCCCGCTCCGGTCGGCGATCCGGTCGCTGACCAGCCGGGGGCGGCACCTCGGCTGCGGTGGGGTCGTTGCGCGCGTATCCGGCGTCGACGATCGACCTCAGCGGCTTTTCCAGCGCCGCGACGAGCGGCTCGGGAACGCCGATGTTACGCAGCGGTGCGAGCAGCGGAAGCTTCTCGGTGGGCACGAGATAGGTGGTGGTGTGCCCGCCCAGCGAGTTCGTCGTGGCGGTGATGTTTCGTTCCGGCACGGCCGTCAGGTCCAATCCGTCGGGCAGCAGTTCGTAGCGGCCGTGGACATAGATCACCCCGAGCAGAGCGTTGGCCAGGCTGATCAGATTCCACGGCCGGTCGGGAAAGTCGGCCCACCCGTCGTACTCGCCGGTGACGACGATGGCGTCATACGGTGTCTCGGGCACGGCGACCGGAGAGAGGCCGAGCACGGGGATGCGAAACGGGAGGAAACGCAGGATGCCACCCGGGCCGGTGGGGTCACCCACTGTGACGAAGGTCAGCCGGTCGGCATCCGGCCGCTGCTCGGCCGGGGTGGCCATCAGACGCTGCTTCTCGTACACCAGCGCGATCGCGCCCTGACTGAAGCCGGCGACCACCAGTGGACCGTCGGTGTCGGCGACCGCCTGCGCCACACCGGCCGCGGCCACCGCGATCGAGCGGTCCATTCCGAAGATCGCCGCCGGGTACGCGATGTCGACGACGGTGTCCCCGGCGAAGTAGTCGGGCAGCAGCTGCACGGGACCGGGCGGCGTGTGTCCGATCTGGGTGCCGCTGACGGTGATCGCGGTCGCCCCCGGGGCGGGGGCGGCGGCGCCGAGCGCAATCAGCGCCGCGGCCGCGACGGCCACGGCAAACCTACGGATCACCGTTGCCATGATATTCCTGTCCCCAAGCAACCACACCATGCGGTAAGTCACGGTTAAATGCCGACATGGCGGATCGACCGAACATCCTGCTGCTGCTCACCGATGAGGAGCGCGAGCGCACCTGGTTCCCCGAACACGTCCGCTTCCCCAACCGGGAGCGACTGGCCGATCGCGGGATGCGTTTCACCGATCACCATGTACATACGTTTCCGTGCACCCCGAGCCGGGCGACCATCCTCACCGGCCGCCACGCCGCCACCACGGGAATGTTCGACAACACCAACTTCGCCTGGCAGAAGCCGCTGGACCCGGCGATTCCGACGCTGGGTCGTCTGCTGTCCGACGCTGGTTACCGATGCGGGTACCTGGGCAAGTGGCACCTGGGCGGTGAGTCGCGCCGGAATGGATTGACGCCCTTCGGATTCGAGGACTGGAGGGCCCCCGACGCGCACGGGACCCCCTATCTCGGCCACTTCATCGACGGCCGCACCGCACGCCAGGCGGCCCGGTGGATCACGGATCACTCGGGCGACGAGCAACCGTGGGCGCTGGTGTGCTCCTTCGTCAACCCCCACGACATCATGCTCTACCCGCGGTTCCGCAAGCCGCGCGTCCGCGACCACGGCGCGCAGCTGCCACCGAACTTCAACGACGACCTGAGAACCAAGCCGATCACGCAGCGCTACTGGCGGGTGACCTGCGACGTGACCGGCGGCGTTGTCACCAGCGAGAAAGCCTGGCTCCGGCTCATCAACGCGTATATCGACCTGAACCTCGAGGTCGATCGACACATCGGCACCGTGCTGGACGCCCTGGCGGCCTCCGGCGCCGAATCGAACACCCTGGTGCTCTGCACCTCCGACCACGGCGACCTGGCCGGCGCCCACGGGCTGCGTCAGAAGGCTGCCAACCTCTACCGGGAGAACGCCCAGGTGCCCCTCACCATGGCCTGGCCGGGGGTCATCCCGGCCGGCCGTTCCACCGGGCGGCTCTCCGGTGCCGTTGACCTGCTTCCCACCATCCTGTCAGCCGCGCGGACGCAGGCCCCGCCGCAGCTTCCCGGGCGCGACCTCAGCCCGCTGTGGTCCGATGCCGAGCGCGCCGTTCGCGACGCCATTCTGATCACGAGCGACGCGTTCTCCAGCATGGGGCCCGCGGGACCGCACCGGGGATTCCTGCGCGGCATCATCACCGAGACGCACAAGTACGGCCGGTACTTCCGCCCCGGGGAGCAGCATCTGGGCCGCGCAGCGGCCGACCTGGAGCTCTACGATCGCCGTGCGGACAACGCCGAGATGAGCAACCTCGCCTACCCTGGTGTCGGGGTGCCGGTCGCCGAATCTCTGGTCGACGATCTTGACCGTCGCCTCGATGCAGTGATCGCCACGGAGATCGGAGAAGACGACGTCGTACTGCCGATGCCCGAGACCCGACTGGCCGCTCTGGGTTACCTGTGGCGCCGCCGCGCGAAGTCCCAGCATGTCGCGTAACCGGAGATGACCGATGATCGTGAGACTGCTGCGAGTGGTGCTGGTCGTCCTGGCGGGCTTGGCAGCGGGCTGTAGCGTGACCTCCGATCCGCCCCCCGCCGGAGCCCTGCCGGCCGACGACATGGTCTTCATGGTGATGACCGGGGGCGGAATGGTGCCTCCGCTGCTCTATGCCCTGCAGTCGCCATCCCTGGCCGTGTACGGCGACGGCCGGGTTCTCAGCGTCGTCGATCCGGTTGCGCGCCAACCGATTCCCGCCCGCTATGACGTGAGCCGGATCGACCCCGCGACGGTGGCGTCGTTCGTTGCCGGCGTGCAGGCACGGGGTCTGATCAGCGCGGAGACCGACTTCGGCACACCGCGCTACACCGATCTCGGCACGACGACGGTGCTGCTGGACGGCGAGCAGGGCCCCTCCGAGGTCAGGGTCTATGCCCTCAACGAACGGTTCGAGGCCAACCTGACCGCCGACCAGCAGGCCGCCCGCGCGGCACTGCGCGAGGTGATCGGCCAGGCCACCGGCCTGGCGGCAGGCGCCGACCGGACTCCCTTCCTGCCCGACCGGGTCCTGGTCTACGAGGTCACACCCGGACGCTCCAGTCAGCCCGCATCCGTGGCGTGGCCCGGCCCGAACCCGCAGACGTTCCTGTCTGCGACCGACCAACGGCGTGCCATCGCGTGCGGTGTGCTGACCGGCGAGGCGGCTCGTGCGGCCTATCAGGCCGCCCTGGACAACCCGGGAGCGTCATGGTTGGTCGACGGGTCGACGCGGATTCTTGCCGTCAATCCCCTGCCCCAACCCGCATCCTGTCCGTAACGCGGCGCGGACCGGCGGATCACCATCGCGGTGTGTTTGGATTACCCGCGTGGAAAGCGTGTTCAAGGCTCTTCTCGCCCTCAAGGAGCGGGGACTTCTTCCCGATCCAATTTTCCGGCTGCTGGTACGCCGGATGTGCGGCGCGTGGATGAACACGCTGGAGTGCGGCGGCGATCTCGACGAGCAGGCCTTCTACAAGAAGAAGTACTTCGACAAGTTGCGCGTCAGCGCAGCGGCCACCCACCAGGCCGACGCGAACACGCAGCACTACGAGGTTCCGACCCGCTTCTTCGAGGTGATGCTCGGTCCCCTGCTGAAGTATTCGTGCTGTCTTTTCCCGCAGCCCTCGACCAGCCTGGCCGACGCCGAGCTCGCGATGCTGAGGCTCTTCCTCGAGGAGCGACTGCAGCTCAGCGAGATCATCACCACCCGCGGTCAGATCCGGGTGCTCGACCTCGGCTGCGGCTGGGGCTCCCACGGCGGCTACATATTGGACAACTACGACGGGGCGCATGTCACGTTCCTGTCGAACAGCGCGACGCAGCAGGACTTCATCTCGGCCCGAAACCGCAAACACTCGGGCCGTTTCACCACCGTCAAGGCCGACGCCAGTTCCTTCGACGATCCTTCGTTCACCGAGGGGTTCGACGTCATCGTCTCGTGCGAGATGCTCGAGCACATGAAGAACTACGAAGTGGTGCTCAAGCGGGTCAGTTCGTGGCTCAAGCCCGAGGGTCGCATGATGGTGCAGATCCTCGGCAACCGGCGCTTCGCCTACGACTTCAAGACCACCGACTGGATGGGGAAGTACTTCTTCGCCGGCGGGACGATGCCGAGCCGGGATCTGTTCGAAAACTTCCTGCCGCCTGAACTGAGGCAGACCCGGGTCTGGGACATCAACGGCAGCCACTACAGCCGAACCCTCGAGGCCTGGCTGCGCAAACTCGACGACGACCGCGAGGAGTGCCTGCGGATCCTGCAGGACGGGCCGACGCCCGCGCCGATCGCGCTGGAGCGCTGGCGGATGTTCCTGTTGTTCTGCTCCGAGGTGTTCGGCTACGGCGGGGGTGACGAGTGGATGGTCTTCCACTATCTGTTCGAGAAGTCGCTGTTCGAGAAGTCACCCGCGACGATCCGGCCCGGGGCGGGATAGCCGCTAGCCCGCCGACGCCAGACCCAGGTCGCGGCTCAGGCAGTCGGCGGCGGCCAGACCGGACAGTGCCACCATCGGCAGTCCGCCGCCGGGGTGGGCGCTGCCGGAAGCGAGGTAGAGGCCCGGCACACCGGCCACCCGGTTGGGCGGGCGTTTGAACGCGGCCAGCCGGTCGTTGCTGGCCGCACCGTAGAGGGCTCCGCGACTGCCCGGGAACTCCGAGGCAAGGTCGGTCGGAGTGCGTCGCCAGACCAGGACGTCGCCGTCGGTCCACAGACCCGCCGCCCGGATCCGCTGCTCGACGGCGGCCTCCAACGCGGTCCAGGCCTGCGGCGCCCGCGGCCCGTCGGCCGGCTCCGCGGGCGCGTTGGCCATCACGAACACCGGCTCGGCGTCCACCCAGCCCTCCAGTCCGTGGCAGCGCTCCTGGGCGCACAGGTACACCGTCGGATCGGTCGGCGGACGGTCGTGATCGACGATGTCGGCGAACTCCGCGTCGTAGTCGGCGGAGAACAGCACCTCGTGCGGCAGCCGTTCGATCCCGCGGGCTGCACGCAGCGCGGCCGTCCACCCCGACATCGAGGGCGCCGAGACCGCGGGCAGATGCGCGGCGACCGGCGGGGCGCCGTCGCGCAGCCACCCCACATCGGCGTTGACCACCCCCGCCCGGCCCCGCCGCACGGCTCCCCCGGCCAGAATCAGGCCCGCCACCGCGCCGCCCTCGACCAGCACCCGGTCAACGGTGACTCCGCACTCGATCACGCCGCCGCGGGATTCAATGGCCGCGACCAGTGCGGCCACCAGCGCGTGGATGCCGCCCTGGACGCCATAGCCTCCCAGGGTCAGTTCGATGTGGGCGATGCAGTTCAGCGTGGCCGGGGCCCGGCGGGGGTCGCTGCCGTTGTAGGTGGCGTATCGGCGCAGCAGCAGTCGCAGGTGCGGCTCGCGGACATGGCTGTCGATGGCCGCGGCCATGCTGTGCAGAGGATCGATGGCCCGCAGCGCTCGGGGATGGCGCACGGCGTGGCCGACCATCGCCGGCCAGGTTGGGGCCGGGCCCATGACGAAATGCGGGGCGGCGGCCGCCCAGATCCGGCGGCTGTAGTCGAGGAAGGACGCGAGTTCGGCTTCGGCGGCCGGACCGAGGACGCGGCGGACGTTGGCGAGGGTGTCGGCGGGGTCGTGCGCCACCTCCAGCACGCAGCCGTCCGGGTAGCGGTAGCGGAATCCGGGGTCGAGACGACGCAACTGCACCTCGTCCTCGAAGCGACGGCCGGCCCGGGCGAACACGTCGGCGAACACCTCAGGCAGGGTCAGCACACTGGGCCCGGTTTCGATCGTGATCCCGTCCACCTCGACGGTCCCGGCCTTGCCCCCCGGACGCGAACCGGCCTCCAGCAGCCGCACCGGCAGTCCCCGCGCAGCCAGAGCCAGCGCCGCGGTCAGGCCGCCGACACCGGCACCGACCAGCAGAATCTCCGCTCCGCGCTCAGTCGGCACGGGGTCCGCCTCGGCCGGGCAGCCGCCAGCGCGCCGGTGTGACCAGCGGGACGAACCCGGGCAGCGGGTCGTGGGGATGGGTGCGGGCGCGCCGTCCGTCAGTGGCTGCCCGCGCGGCGGCGTCGATCGCCTCGAGTCCGTCCAGCAGCGCACCCTCGACTGCGGGCAGCAGCACGTGCGCTCCGACGTCCGCGCCGGGGATCGGCGCGGAGAAACGCACGATCGCCGCGGGGCGGCTCCGCTCCAAGAACACATAGTTGATGCTGACCGTGACGAGGTCGACCGGATTGCTGGCGTGCATGGTCTGCAGACCGGGCTTGAGATCCAGCGGCCGCAGGTGCGCCGGGCGCTGACGCCCCTGCGGGAACATCCACAGGCAGCGGCCGGGCCGGTCCAGCAGAGCGACTGAGTGCTCCAGGCACTCCCGGCTGCGGTCGGGGCTGCTGCGGTCCAGCGGCAGGGCGCCGAGCCAGCCGAGGAACGGCAGCTTGCGCAGATTGCGGGCATCCATCACCGCCCAGCCGAGCCCGCCCAGCGCCTGGTCGAGCACCACCAGCAGCAGCGCATCCCACCAGGCGACGTGGTTGGCCACGAAGACCAGCGGGCGGGCGGCCAGGGCGGCGCGGGTTTCGTCCAGTCCGGACACCCAGACGCCGTCCAACTCGCGGGAGACCCGGCGCCGGACGTAGCCGCGGGCGACGGCGAGCACGGCCGGGCGGCGGGTGTCGCCGGCGCGGGTCAGAGCCTGCCGGTCGGCGCGACCGTCCCGAACGGCGTCGGGCGCGTCGGGATTCACGCAGCCTCCCGGTGGGCACGGGCGGCGTACGAGCGGCCCCGCCAACGAATGTCGCCACGCCGGCTCCAGCGGAAACTGTCGAGCAGAACGCCCATCATCACGACCACTGCCACCGGGTGCAGCAGCACACTGAGCAGGCTGTGGCCGTAGCGGCGCGCCATGATCAGCCGCAGGCACAGATTCGCACCCACGCCGATCGCCGCGGCCAGCGCCAGACCCCAGGCGTGCGCCAGTACCGCGACAGGTAGGGCGACGTAGGGCACGACGAAGAACACCAGATGCAGGATCATCACGGCGATCATCGCCGCTGCGTTGCCGCCGATGCCCTCGTAGAGGTTCTTGGCGAACCCGCGCCACAGCGAAGCGCCGTCGCGATACATCCGGCAGTCGGCCATCTGGTCGCCGTCGGCGAATACGACGCGATGGCCGCCGGCCTTGACGGCCCGGCACAGCGCCATGTCGTCCACCAGAGCCGAGCGCACCCGAGCCCAACCGCCCACGTCGTCGAGCACCGATCGGCGCACCATCAGCAACTGACCGTTGGCCGCCACCACCCGGGGATCGCGGGTCCGGTACACCAGCGGCATCGGCAGCCAGGCGACGTAGGACAGATGCAGCAGCGGCATCAACAGCTGCTCGGCGAAACTTCCGGCGCGCTGCCGGGGCACGGCCGTCACCAGATCCGCACCGAGACCGTGCGGCACCTGATCGGCCGGGCCGAGCAGCGAGAGCATTCGCAGAACACCGTCGGTGCGCAGAACGACATCGGCATCGATGTTCAGCAGCACCTCACCGCCGGCCGTCTCGCTGAGGTGCTGCAGGGC
The DNA here is from genome assembly GCA_018882965.1 of Mycobacterium sp. Taxonomy (GTDB): domain Bacteria; phylum Actinomycetota; class Actinomycetes; order Mycobacteriales; family Mycobacteriaceae; genus Mycobacterium. Next base: position 9,612 of record VEQY01000005.1, read on the forward strand.
GTGCGGCTTACCGACCCAACCGTCCGGCAAGCCGTCGCCACGCAGTACCCGCAGCCGGGGCACCTCGGCCTGCAACCGGGAGAGCACCGCGCCGGTTCCGTCGGTGGAGCCGTCGTCGTAGACGATGATCTCGGTGACCGGGCCCGCCGCCGCGTCCGCGGCCCGGACACACCCCTCGATGTTGGCCGCCTCATCACGCGCCGGAATCAACACGCTGACACCCCCCGGCGCGGCGCGAGCGGCTGCGGGCAGGGCGCGCCCGCGGGTCCAGAACAGCGCGTTGAACGCCACCAGGCCCAGCGGAAGCAGAGCGGGCAGAGCCACCAGTGCGGCCAGCACCCGGGAGCCGGGACTGTCGAGGCTCACGACCGCGCTGTCCCGGACCGGCTGAGCAGCCGGCGCACGCGGCCCGCGTGGTGACCGCTGAACAGCGGCAGCCACATCGAGTTGGGACCCGCGGCCCGGTGCACCCGCATCCGCACCAGGGGGCGCAGCAGGTCGCCGTCTATCCGGTCGGAGACCAGGTGCTCGCCGAGGCCGTGCCCCTCGTCCTGCCCGCAACGCCCGTGCAGCGCAAACCGTTGATAGAACGGTCCGTTGTCGAGCAGCGGCCCGATCTCGACCGATACGGTGCGGCCGTCGGGGTCGGTGAAGGTGGCGTCGCCCGGCCAGCGCAGCCCCCACACGCTGCGATGCCAGCGACCCAGCTGCAGCCCGGCGTTCTCCCGGGTGCGGCACGACCCGTCCGCGGCGACCTCGACCACCAGATCGCGCGGCGCCGCCCCGGTCACCGACGGGGCGAGCCGATAGCAGATCAGATCCCGGCCCGGCAACGCGAGCCGACCCCACCACCAGCTTCGGATTCCCAGCGCCTGCAGCGGCCGGGCCGCGCTGTTGCGGTCGTGGTAGCCGCGTCCCTCGACCCGCAACGCGCCCTCGGGCGTCTGCAGTTCCAGACAACCGCGGGCGGCGGCGACAAGCGGCGTCCACACGTGGGTGCCGTCGGCGTTGGCGCCGAACTCCGCGCCGGGCGAGTCACGCCGCAGCGGGCCGGACAGCCACAGTTTGCCCGTGGCCCGGCCGCCGGTCGGCAGAGCCAAATCGAGGGTGCCCTGCAGCGTGCGGGTCGGGGTGACGCCCGTCGGACCCTCCTCGGTGTCGGTCCAACTGAAGGAACTCTCCCCGAGGCGCCAGGAGCGGCCGTCCTCACCCCAGGCGCACTCCTCGGCCGGCAGTTCGGACAGCAGGTAGAAGTGTTCGCGGCCTGCGCCGTAGACGGCGACGTTGACGCTGGGACGGTCGATGGGGCGTTCGGGTTCGCCGATGCGGGCGGCGCGCGCATATCCGGGCAGGAAGGGCAGCCCCCACGACCAGATCAGCGTGGCCCCGCCACCCTGGTCGTCGACCAGGTCGGTGTAGAACCAGGTGAATCCGCCCGGGCTCTGCAGCACGGTGGGGTCGGGCGCGAGGTCCGCGGAGCACAGCGATATCAGGAGGCCTCCCTCATCCGGTCCGGGGCGGTTCCGAACCTGCTCGATTCAATCCAAAGTGCGCGGCGGCGGGGGACATTCCGGCCGACTTCGTGGACAGGTCACGTCCCTGATCATCTCGCACCGCACATCCTCGGCATGCTGCTCTGCTCAGCCTGGTCTATTCGGCCTGATTAGGGTGTGAGGCGTGACGGGCGGGGCTATGCCGAAAACCCGGTACGTGGCGGTGGGTGCGGGTGTGATCTGGACCTCCTTCACCGCCTGGATCCTGCTCGGCCCGGACCAAGAGGCGGTCCGGGCGGTGGACAACGTCCTTTTCTCGTGCCTGTCGTTGGCGAACCTTATCCTGGCCTGTCTGGCAGCCCGGTCCGCGCACGGAAGAATTCGTGCGGCGTGGACGCTGATGGCTGTCGGCATGGCGGGCTGGGCCCTCGGAAGTGCGCTGACCCCCTACTACGACATCACCCGGGAACTTCCACCACCGTCGCTGGCCGACGCCGCCTACCTGTCCTTCACGCCGGCGACCTGCGCGGCACTGCTGCTGTTCCCGAGCCGACGAGTCGGGCCGAGCCGGATCCGAACACTGCTCGACGGCGCGCTCGTGGCCGGCGCCTTCTTCCTGATCTCGTGGCTGACCTTCTTACGTCCGATCCTCGCGTCCGGTGAGCTGACCGGTGCGGAGCTGATCGTCTCCCTTGCCTATCCCCTCGCCGACGTCATGCTCGTCACCATCGCGACGATCGTTCTGCTCCGCGCCACGCCGACGCTTCGCCCAACGCTGGCTCTCCTGGCGATCGCGGTGCTCTGTATCGCGGTCGCCGACAGTGCCTTCGTCTACATCGCCGAGATCGGCGGTGAGTACATCGACATGCTCAATTTCGCGGGCATGCTGTTCTTGAGCGTCGGGATCACCGCCGGGAGCCACGTCGATCCCGGTGACGCCGACTCTGCCGTGCTGGCGCTACCCGGCCGGTCGACCCTGTGGCTTCCGTATCTGCCGCTACTGATCGCCACCGCGGTCGTCGTGCTCGAACCACGTTCCATCCTCACCGAAATACCGGTGCTGGTCACCCTTGCCGTGCTGGTGGTCCTCGCTCTGGCCCGCCAACTGTTCGAGGCGACGGCGGGCCGGCGTCTGCTGATCGATGTCGCCGACCAGGGCTCCCGGGATCCGCTGACCGGCCTGGCCAACCGGATCCGTTTCGAGCACCGGCTCGCTGAGGCGATGCGGCGACACCGGGACACCGGCACGCCCTTCGCATTGATCGCCCTGGACCTCGACGATTTCAAAGCCGTCAACGACAACCTCGGGCATCAGGCCGGGGACGAACTGCTGCGCTCGGTGGCCGAACGCATCAGCGGTTGCGTTCGGTCCGCCGACACCATCGCACGAACCGGAGGCGACGAGTTTGCGGTCCTCGTCGAGGGCGGTGGACCGTATCTGGTCGCCGACCGGATCCGGCTCGCTTTCCAGCAGCCCTTCGCCGTCGCCGCCGGCGAGCTCATCATCCGGCCGAGTATCGGGGTCGCGATCGCGGATGAGCGGGCCCCGTACTCGTCCACCGAAGACCTTTTGGCGAACGCGGATACCGCCATGTACGCCGCCAAGCGGTCACGATCCACTGGCGTCCACACCTACACCCCGCAGGATCAACTCACTGAGCGGTCCGAGTTGCCCCTCAGCGTGGCGACCCCCGCGGACCTCACGCTGCTCGCCGATCTCCGCCGTGCGATCGGGACCTCCGAACTCAGCCTGCTCTACCAACCGATCGTCGACCTGCGCACCGGACGTGTCACGAGCGTCGAAGCTCTCCTGCGGTGGACCCATCCGCGCCGGGGTGTTCTGAAACCGGACGTTTTCCTGCCGCCGGCGCGGGAGCACGGGTTGATGAGTGCCCTGTCCGATTTCGTGCTGCGCAGCGCCCTTGACGACGCCGCGCGGTGGCTCTACGCCGATACCGGGCCGCGTGTGTCGGTCAACGTCTTCGCGCCGCTGCTGGATGACGCCGGCCTGGCTGACTGGATCGCTCTGGCACTGGCCGACCGCGGCCTGCCTGGATCCGCCCTGACTCTCGAGATCACCGAGGATCGGATGGTGGATGACACCGCGCACAGCCGCCGGACTCTGGAACATCTGCGCGGCATGGGCGTCCGGATCGCAATCGACGATTTCGGGGCCGGCCACTCGGGACTGTCCTATCTGCGTCAACTCCCCGTCGACGAGGTGAAAATCGATCGTGGCTTCATCAGCGTCATCTCTACCGACTTGCGCTCGGCCACGATCGTGCGCTCGCTGATCGACTTGGCCCACCAACTCGAACTGACCGTTGTCGCCGAAGGTGTCGAGGACGATGAGACCGCGCGGATTCTGCGAGACTGCGGGTGCGACGCGGCGCAGGGGTACCTCTTCAGCCTGCCGATTGCACTCGACCGGCTGCTGGAAATCCTGCAAGCCGGCGGCGAACTGCGGAGCTACGTCCCGTAGCCGCCGCGACCGATTCCAGCGATCCAGAACTGTTCAAGACGGCGCAGTAACTGCTCCAGGTTCGCGAAATCCTTCGGCTTGAGGTTGGCCCGCGCCAAAGCCTCGACGTGGCGGGTGAACACCTCGTCGAGGGCCTTGCGGAGCTTGAGACCCGAGGCGGTGAGCTTGATGTGCACCGCCCGCCGATCATGGGGGCTGGGGCTCTGGGAGACGTACTTGTTCTCAATGAGCTTCTTGAGGTTGTAGGTGACGTTCGTACCCAGGTAGTAGCCACGCTGCGTCAACTCACCAACCGTCAGTCGGTCGTCGCCGATGTGGTAGAGGATCAGCGCCTGCACGTTGTTGATGTCACGCGAACCGATCCGTTCGAGTTCGAGTTTGACGATCTCCAGGAATTGCCGGTGCAGACGCTCGATCAGCGACACCGAGTCGAGGTAGTCCTCTTTCAGCGCCACCAGCGCCTCACCCCCGCGCAGAACAGCCAACTCCGCCTCACTTTCAGCAAGTTACGCGAAAATGCCGGAAATCGTGTGATAGAAACGCGCCCTCGGCGGCAGTTGTGCCATCGGCGCCCTAGCGCCGCGGCCGGCGTTTGGCGATGAATTCCTGCTCGGGCCGTCCGGTGGCGCCGTAGCGCAACCCGACCTTGACCTCGTCGCCGGTGGCCAGGCTCGCGAGATAGCGCTGGGCGGTCGCCCGCGACACCCCGATCGCGGCCGCGACCTCAGCCGCCGACATCGGTTCGTCGGCGTCGGCGAGGACCTTCATCACACGCTCTTTGGTGGGTGAGGCCGCCGCGGCGGCGGGCTGCTGCGCGCCGGCGCGGGGACGCAGCGCATCCAGTGCGGCGTCGATATCGCGCTGATCGAGGTTGCCCCCGGACAGGATTCGCCGGTAGCGGGCGTAGCCGGAGAGCCGGGCCGCCAGCTCGGTCGGCGCGAAGGGCTTGACCAGGTAGCCCACCGCACCGGCCGCCACCGCCGCGCGGACGGTGTCGGACTCGGTGGCCGCACTCAACACCATGCTGTCGCAGCGCAGTTCCCGAATCAGGTCGATCCCCGACCCGTCGGGCAGATAGACGTCGACGAGGGCGAGGTCCACCGGACCCGCCTTGCGGGCGGCGGCGACGGTGTTGGCGGTGGCGCTCACGGTGAAGCCGGGCAGCGCGGAGACGATCCCGGCGTGCATGTTGGCGACCCGGAAGTCGTCTTCAACCACCAGAACCTTCAGATCGTCGCCGCTCACAGCTCAGCCTTCGCCATCACACCCGGGAGCCGCGCGATGAACTCCGCCCCGCAGAGTTCATCGCCGGGGTTGCCGGAACTGGAAAGACGGATGTCGCCGCCAAGGCCCCGGGCGATCTGCCGGGACAGCGCCAACCCGATACCCCGACCGCCGGGCAGGTCGGACTGCGGCTTGGTCGAGGTCCCCTCCACGAACACCTGGTCGACGAAATCCGACGGCACCCCGTCGCCGCTGTCACCGACCGTGATGTGCAGGGTCGCGTCGTCCTGCAGCAGTTCGATGTCGACGATCTTGGAGTCGTTGTCACTGGTGCGCACCGCGTCGATGGCGTTGTCGAGAAGGTTGCCCATCACGGTGGTGACGTCGACCGGCAGCGTGAGCCAGCCGGGCGCCCAGGAGTTCTCCCCGACCCGCAGGGTCGCTCCGGCCTCGCGGGCGGCCGCCGCCTTGGCTGCCAGGAACGCCTGCAGGAACGGGTCGCGAACGGTCTGGATGTGGGGCAGCGCCGAACTGAGCGGACCCGAACCCAGCAGCTCTTCGAGATAGCGCGCCGCCTCGGCGGTGTTCCCGTTGTGCAGCAGGCCATTGAGCAGATGCAGACGGTTGGCGAACTCGTGTCGTTGGGCGCGCAGCACGGTGCTCATCAACTTCACCGCATCCAATTGGCGGGTCAGCAGTTCGACGTCGGTGCGGTCCCGCACGACCAGGACGGTCCCCAGTTCGCGACCCTCCCGCGACACCGGCCGGGCCGACACGACCAGGACCCGTTCCCCAACCGTGGCCAGCGTCGGGGTCGGGTCACAGGACCGCAGGACTTCCAGGACCCGGGGCGTCAGGCCGATCTGGTCGGCGGGCGCACCTGTCGCGGAGCCGATCTCGAGCAGCCGGCAGGCCTCATCGTTGACGAATGTCGTCCTGCCGTCGGTGTCGGTGGCGAGCACACCCTCGCCGATGCCGTGCAGCACCGCTTCCTGGGTGCGAACCAACTCGGTCATCTCGGGAGGCTGGAGGTCCAGGGTCTGCTTGCGCCAGCGTCGGGCCAGCAGCACCGACAGCGCCACACCGGTCAGCAGCGCCGGACCACCCGTCAGCGCGGCGAGGCGTTGCTCGCTGCGCAGCAGGCCGTACACCGACGACGTGGACATCCCGACGCTGACCGTGCCGGCGACCTGGGTCGAGTCCGGGGCCAGGATCGGCACCTTCGCGCGGATGGAGGGCCCGAGGGTGCCCGTCTGCTCGACGACCTCCTCTTTGCCCGACAGCGCCACCGACGGGTCCGTGCTGACCGGTTTACCGAGCTCGGCGGTGTTGGGGTGGCTCAACCGGATGCCGCGGTTGTTGGTGATCACCACGAACAGCACGCCGGTGCCCTGGCGAACCTGGGTGGCGAGTCGCTGGAGCGGGCCCCCCGCCAAATCGCCGGGCGCGGGGGTCGCGTCGCGGTAACTCGCGACGTCGGACCGTACCGCGGGAGCCGCGGCCACCACCTGGGCGATGGCCAGACAGCGGTTGCCGTACTCGTTGATCAGGCGGCTGTGGTAGAGCACGGCCAGCAGCCCGTAGGCGATCCCCAGGGTGAGCGCGATCACCGCCAGCTGGAACAGCAGTATCTGCGTCGCGAGCCGCACGTCGATGCGGCGCTTGCTGGACACCCGGCGAGCTTAACCGGCAGGGCCGGAAATACATCCGGCCCCGCCACGGGGTGCAGTAGGGGCTACACCCGGCGGCGGGGCCGGATCCTCGGGGCCGCGCAGTCTTAGGCGGCTTTGCGCCAGTGGCCTCGTTCGGCGACGGATTCGAAGGCCGCTTTGAGGACCGACAGGTAGCGCTCCACCGAGGCGCGGGCTTCGGGGTTGTCGGGGAACATCACGGTGACCGCGGTCTCCTCGGCCACCCGGGCCACCCAGATCGAGAGCTGGTAGGAGTAGCGGCCATCGCCGTAGACCCCGACGTTCATGCTGCCCAGATCCGCGGTCAGCAGCGCCGAGAGCGGCGCGGTGCCGGCATCGAGGAAGTTGATCACCGGGAAGTTGGGCCGCGGCCCGCTGAGGCTGGGCTCAAGCTCCAACACCCGATCCAGGGGCACCGACGCCAGCTTCTTACCCTCATCGAAGGACTGCTGAGCCGCCCGCGCCGCCTCGGCGAAGGACAACCCCGCCACCGGCACCGTCACCGGGCTCAACCCGGTAAACCAGCCCAACGTCATCGCATCAGAGGCCTTACGGCGGGTATCGCGCGGGGTCAACCCGTAATAGGTCGACGCCCCGGTCAACTCATGCTCCGTCTGAGCGAAGCAGGCGAACACCCCACCGATGAACCGCGCCCCGGCATCCACACACGCCGACTCAAACCGCGCCATCTGCTCGTTGTCCATGATCGACATCGTGACCATCTCCGAAGCCGAGGGCACCGACGCATCACCCAAACTCAACGGGAAATCCGGGTAACTGTTCTGATTACCCGCCATGAACGCCTTCCACGCCTGAATCTCCGGGGACTGCCCATCCAGCGACATCGCATACTCATACCGCTGCTCACAGAACTGGGCATAACTACCCGCCTCGGGCAGACTCAACGGCCCACCACCAGCCACCAGCGCGTTGTAGGTCATATAGAACTCCAACAACGTCACCGTCACGATCGTGGCATCCAAATGCACGTGATCGATGCTGGCCCACAACGTGAACTTGTCCTGGCCCTGGATCACCCCGAAGCGGAAACAATCCCACTGCAACGGATCAGGAGTGCTGACCACCAGATCCCGAATCTCATCCAGGGTCAACTCACCATCACGCACCGGCCGAAACTCGATATCGGCCGGATTGTCCATCGTGCGCCGCACGATCTGACCACCCTCGCGATACTCAAACCACGACCGATAGGTGTCCTGCCGGCGCAAATGAGCATTGATCACATACGACATCGCCCGCTCATCACACTGACCCGGGAACTCACAGCTGACCACCATCAACCGCGAATAATCCAAACCCTTACCACGCTGCTCACAAATCCCCCGAATATGCTGAGCCTGCATAAACCCCACCGGCACCGAACTCACCGGCGCCGCCGCAGCCTTCTCCAACGACCGCGCCGTAGGCTGCCACGTCGTCACAAAACCATCAACCGGCTTCCACTGGTCGATCGAACCAATCTCCAACGGGCCCACGCGCATCGGGTCTCACCTCGCTCTTTTGTCGCTCTTCGTCGCTCTGCGTCTGGTATGTCGTCTGAGACGACGAGTTCGTTGCACTCGGTCCGGCGGTGGTGCACACCCTGGGTGATGTGCCGCGACGTTGCGCCTACATCAGTCCAAAGTTGCCAGATCTCAGCTTAGTGTAAGGGTTGCGTGATGAAAAAGCTACCGAAACTTGGAAACTCAGAAAATGAAGTTGGGGAATGTAACCTGGCTCACAACCACGGCTGGGGATCGTTCTGATTCTGTTTGCTGTCAGGAACGGTATGCCGTCGTACTGCGATCCCGGAACGGATTAGGCCGCGGACGCCAGCTCCCCGGTTTCTCCATTGTTTTACCTGTTCAGAGCCAGTAAATCAGCCATCCTCTGCAGTCTCGGCAGGATCTCGAAGCCCCCACTGAACCAGTCGGCAAACGAGTGAGGCAGCGTTGCGGTGACTTTTAAGACATATATTTCGTGAACCGGCTCACAATCACCCCGATTGGCAAATTGATCAGCCGTGCGAAAGTAATTGCCAGAGAAAATGGCGGGCAAATATGCATAAAGGGTGCGAATAGGGGTGCATTTGCTGGCGCTCTCAGCAGGCCCGCGCCGGCCCCGGCCCCGAGCAGCCTGACGTCGCCGGCAACGGATCGCCGCACCGGACTGACCGCTCTGAACAGCGGTTCCGCGCCGAGCCGAGAATTTTGGCAATTAGCCTGAGAGTGGGCTGAGAGATACATATGAAGTACTCAGGTTGTCTTCTGTGCCGCCCGAAAAGGCCATTTCCCGGGTGACGATGGCGAAGGAAACTCGCCTTCGGCGGGGCCGACAGCAAATCCATCGCATCCGACCTGAGACTAAAGTCCTCAAGAACATTAATTTTTCCTGAGAACAATTCCCACAGGGTCCCGGAAAAGGATCCGACCGCGGTCGGCCGGTGAATTCACCCCGCCCCGGCCGGGTGTGCCGCAGGTTAGCCAGGCCGCGCCGTCGGGCTAGCCGGCGGCCGCGACCGAAACCGGCCGGTAGCGGGCTCCGTGCTCCTCGACCGGGGTGAAGCCGTGTCGGCGGGCAGTGGCGGCGGCGCGCCGGATCAGTCCCGCGGTGGCGATGAATCCGGCCTGATCGGAGGCCAGGAACGGGGTCAGCAGCCGGTTATGGACCAGGGCGAACGCCAACCCGGCCTCCGGGATCGCCCACCCGAAGGATCCCCCGAGCCCGACATGGCCGAAGCCGGGCAGCACCCCCGGGATCGACATGCCGTGAAAACCCTGGTGGAAACCCAGCGGCAGCAGAAGGTTGCGATCGGGCCGCAGGTCACGACGGCCGGTCAGGCCCGCGACCCGCTGTGCCGACAGATACCGCCTGCCGTCGATCTCGCCGCGGTTGGCCAGCGCGCCGTACATGCGGGCCAGGCCGCGGGCGGTGATCACGCCGTTGGCCGAGGGAATCTCGCTGTCCAGCAGGGGAATGTCACCCTGCACGACCGATTTCGCCCCGGGGAAGTACATCGATCCGAAGGCCGCCGACACCTCGAGCGCCGCCACCCGCGGCGCGACGGCGTTGAACAGCGGGTTCGGCAGGTTGAGTTGGGGGCCGATGATCTCTGCGGCGCGGGTCGGCGAGGACGCCGGGGGTCGTCCGAGGTGCACACCGTCGGTGTTCAGTGGCAGAGCCACCTCGGCGCGGATCAGTTCGCGCATGCCCCGACCGGTGACCGCCCGCGCCAAGCCCGAGAGCAACCAGCCGTAGGTCAGGGCGTGGTAGGCGGATTTGCCCCGATATCGCCCGGCGGGAGCCGCCGCGATCATCGCCTCCATCTGATGGTGATCGAGCACATGCCGTCGGCGAACTCCCTGCAGGTTGGACAGCCCGGCGCGATGACTCAGCACATCCTGGACGGTGATCGTCGCCTTCCCGTTGGCACCGAAATCCGGCCAGTACCGGGCCACCGGGGCGTCGTAGTCGATGAGGCCCCGGTCGGCGAGGCGGTGGATGACCGTGGACGACACCCCCTTGGTCGCCGAGAACACCATCGGCGCGGTGTCGGCCGACCAGCGCACCGTCCCGCGCCGGTCCGACCAGCCCGTCCAGACGTCGACGACCGGCTGTCCGTCCAGGTAGACCGCGAGGGCGCCGCCGCCGGTGCGACGGTGCGGAAACAACATCGCGAAGCTCCGCACGGCCAACGAGAAGTTGTCGTCGGCGGTGCCGCGAACACCCCGCGGCAGGTCCAAGGCTGTGGCCTGGGTCACAGAGAGACTGTAACCACGAACCACGGCCCCGGATACGGTGTTTGCCAACCTGTTATCAGCACTGGCCGGCACATCCGACGGGGTGTGCTGCCGGACTGTCCTAGCGGGATCGCTCGGCCGCCCTGAGGATCCGCTGGGCGGCCAGTGCCGGGGTCAGTTCGCCGTCGCGGACCTGACGCTCGACCTCGGCGCGCATCTTGCGTACGGCCGGGTTCGTCAGCACCCGGTCGACGACGGCGTCGCGCACCATCGACCAGGTCCACTCGACCTGCTGGGCGCGCCGGCGCGCGTCGAACTCGCCGGCCTCGGTCAGCACGGCACGGTGACGCAGCACCGCGGCCCACAACTCCGTCAACCCGGTGCCCTTCAACGCGCTCGTTGTCAACACCGGCGGGTGCCAGCGGGCGTCGGGCGGGGTGATCAGCCGGATGGCGGAGGCAAGCTCGCGCGCGGCCGCCTCGGCCTCGGTCACGTGGTCGCCGTCGGCCTTGTTGACCACAACGATGTCGGCGAGTTCGAGCACGCCCTTCTTGATGCCCTGCAACTGGTCTCCGGTGCGGGCGAGGGTCATGAAGACGAAGGTGTCGACCATGCCGGCCACCGCGACCTCGGACTGCCCCACACCCACCGTCTCGATGAGGACGACGTCGAAGCCCGCGGCCTCCAGCAACACGATGGTCTCGCGCGTTGCTCGGGCCACGCCACCGAGAGTCCCCGAGGTCGGCGAGGGCCGGATGTAGGCGTCGGGGTGCACCGCCAGCCGCGCCATCCTGGTTTTGTCGCCCAGGATCGAACCGCCGGTCCGGGTGGAGGAGGGATCGACGGCCAACACCGCCACCCGGTGGCCCTGGTCGATGAGATCCATCCCGAGCGCCTCGATGACCGTGGACTTCCCCACCCCGGGTACACCGGTGATGCCGACGTGCATCGCTGCACCCGCCGCGGGCATGAGTTCCATCAGCAGCCGCTGGGCCTGCTCGCGGTGATCCGCCCGGGCCGACTCCACCAGGGTGATCGCTCGCGGGAGGGCGGCGCGGTCGCCGCCGCGAATCGCGGCGGCGAGTTCCGCGGTGGCTGCGGCTCCGGCGCGCGCGGCCATCAGCTGAGGTCGTACCCGAGGCGTCGGGCAAGCTCGCGCACCAGGCTCACCGCGGCCTCGGCGATCACCGTTCCCGGCGGATAGATCGCCGCGGCACCGGCTGCGTACAGCTCCTCGAAATCTCCCGGCGGGACGACACCCCCGACGACGATCATGATGTCCGGTCGCCCGACGGCGGCGAGCGCGTCGCGCAGCGCCGGCACCAGGGTAAGGTGACCGGCGGCCAGCGAGGAGACCCCGACGACGTGCACATCGTTGTCGGCGGCCTGGCGCGCAACCTCCTCCGGGGTGGCGAACAGCGAGCCGACATCGACATCGAAACCGATGTCGGCGAATGCCGTCGCGATGACCTTCTGTCCGCGGTCGTGACCGTCCTGGCCCATTTTGGCCACCAGGATCCGCGGTCGACGCCCATCGGCCTCGGCGAACCTCTCCACCAGTTGGGTGGCTTCCGTTAACCCGGTGATGCCGCCTCCTGCGCCCGCGGTGCCTACTGCGTCACGGTAGACCCCCGAGATGGTTCGAATCTCCGCCTGGTGGCGACCGTAGACCTTCTCCAACGCGCTCGACATCTCCCCGACCGTCGCTTTGGCCCGGGCGGCGGCGATGGCCAACGCCAGCAGGTTGGTGGCAAGCCGGTGCTGACCGTCGACCGGCGCCGCTGCGGCGGCGCGAGTCAGCGCGTCCAGAGCCGCCGACACCTCCGACTCGTCCCGATCGGCGCGCAGGCGCCGCAGCTTCTCCAGCTGCTCGGCGCGAACGCGGGTGTTGTCGACCTTGAGAACCTCGACGTCGGAATCCTCGGCGACCCGGTACTTGTTGACACCGATGACGGGCTGCTGACCGGAGTCGATGCGGGCCTGAGTGCGAGCCGCGGCCTCCTCGATCCGAAGTTTCGGGATTCCGTCGCTGATCGCCTGCGCCATGCCGCCGCGCTCGCTGACCTCGGCGATGTGGATGCGGGCTCGCTGGGCGACCTGGTGGGTCAGCCACTCCACGTAGTAGGAACCCCCCCACGGGTCGATCGGGCGGGTGGTCCCGGACTCCTGCTGCAGCAGCAACTGGGTGTTGCGGGCGATGCGGGCAGCGAAGTCGGTGGGCAGCGCCAACGCCTCATCGAGGGCGTTGGTGTGCAGCGACTGCGTGTGGCCCTGGGTCGCCGCCATCGCCTCAATGCAGGTGCGTGCCACATTGTTGTAAGGATCCTGCGCAGTCAGCGACCAGCCGGACGTCTGGGAGTGGGCGCGCAGCGACAGCGATTTGGCGTTGGCCGCACCGAATCCCTCGACCAGCTCACACCACAGCAGCCGGGCGGCGCGCAGTTTGGCGACCTCCATGAAGAAGTTCATTCCGATGCCCCAGAAGAACGAGACCCGCGGAGCGAAATCGTCGATGCCCAGCCCGGCGTCCAATCCGGCTCGGATGTAGTCGACGCCGTCGGCGAGCGTGTAGGCCAACTCCAGATCCGCCGTGGCCCCCGCCTCCTGAATGTGGTAGCCGGAGATGGAGATCGAGTTGAACTTCGGCATCCGGGCGCTGGTGTAGGCGAAAATGTCGGAGATGATCCGCATCGACGGCGCGGGCGGATAGATATAGGTGTTGCGGACCATGAACTCTTTGAGGATGTCGTTCTGGATGGTCCCCGCCAGCTGATCGGGCCGCACGCCCTGCTCCTCGGCGGCGACCACGTACAGCGCGAGGATCGGCAGCACCGCGCCGTTCATCGTCATCGACACCGATACGCCGGCCAGGTCGATCCCGTCGAACAACTCCCGCATATCCAGAATCGAGTCGATGGCCACCCCGGCCATCCCCACATCACCCTGAACTCTCGGGTGGTCGGAGTCATACCCGCGGTGGGTGGCCAGGTCGAATGCCACCGACAGACCCTTCTGGCCGGCGGCCAGGTTACGGCGATAGAACGCGTTGGAGTCGGCAGCGGTGGAGAACCCGGCGTACTGGCGAATGGTCCAGGGCTGGTTGACGTACATCGTGGGATACGGACCGCGGATGAAGGGCTCCTCGCCGGGGAAGCTGTTCAGCGGGTAGCCCGCCGCGGCGGCGTCGCTGCGATCGGCGCCGATGTAGACGGGCTTGACGACGATTCCCTCCGGGGTCGTCCAGGACAGCAGATCGGCGTCGTACCCGTGGGCCTCGGCTGCCGCCACCACCAGGGCCGCCGCATCCGCCGGCGTCGGGTGCGATGCGGCGCCGGCGTCACCGAGTGGGACGTCGGCGAAGCTTGGAATCGGGTCGGTCGGACGCGTCCCGGCCGACCCTGCGGCGATATCGGAGTGGGTCACCGGTCGTTCACGCTCCCACCGCGTTCAATGACGCTCAACAAGCCCGACAGCACCGAGACCGCGTCGATGCCCCTGTGCAGAAACCCGTCGGGGCCGTGCGACCCCGCCGCCGTGGTTTCGGGTCCGGCAACGTAGACCGGACCCAGCCCGGAGGCCCTGGCGGCAGCGACCGCGCCGGACAGCTCGGTCCCGTACCGCGCGTCGGCACCGCAGATCACCGCGAGGCGGGTCCCTGCCTGCCGCGCGACCTCGGCGAGGGTCACCGCATCGACGGTGCCCGGGTTGATCGCCTCGATCCCGCCGGCGGCCAGCAGATTGGCGGCGAAACCGACCCGCGCGTTGTTCTCGGCCGGGGGCCCCAGCGGCAGCAGCAGCGCCCGCGGGCGGGAACCGGTGCCGCGCAGGTAGGCGTCGGACCGGTCGCGCAGGCGCTCGAAGGCCGTGGCGTAGCGCCACGGGCCCGCGGAGCCCGGTTGCCGCAGTGGCGGTTCGGCCACGTTCGGAAACTCACTGACGCCGGTGATCGGCGTGCGACGACGCGCGATGTCCTCATCGCGCCGGGCCCGGAGCCGGTCGAGTTGCTCGGTGACGTACGCGCGGGCCTGGGTGAACCCGTTGCGGGCCTCGATCTCGCGGAAATGCGACCATGCCTGTGCGGCAAGGGTTTCGGTGAGATCCTCCACGTACCATGAGCCGCCGGCAGGGTCGAGCACCCGACCGATGTGCGACTCCTCCAGAAGCAGCAGCTGACTGTTGCGGGCAAGCCGACGCGAGAAGTCCGGTCGTCGGATCGATTCCAGTCCGCCGGGGATGGCGACGTCAAAGGGGAGCACCTGCACCGTGTCCGCTCCGCCCGCACCCGCACCAAAGGCGGCGACGGTGGTCCGAACCATGTTCACCCACGGGTCGCGCTGGGTCATCATCGGCAGTGACGTCACCGCGTGCAGCCGGACCGCACCACTGCGCGGGTCGCCTACTTGGTCGGCAATCCGGCTCCACAGCCGCCGTGCGGCACGGAACTTCGCGATGGTCATGAACTGATCGTCATCGGCCGCCAGCCGGAAGCTGATCTGACCGAGCGCCGGCCCGACACCGAGTCCGGCGGCCGTCAGCAACCGGAGGTACTCGGTGGCGGCCCCGATCACCCCGGCCAGTTCCCACGCCGCATTGGCACCCAGACCGTGCAGCGCCGGACCGTCCACGGCGATCGACCGCACCGCGAGGTCGGCGGCGCGGCCGGCCACCGCCTGCACCTCGCCCACCTCCGGGGAGGGGCTACCGGTGAGGGCGGCGGTCAGGGGGTCGGCGCCCAGGTCGATCGAGGTGGCCGCCTGGGCGGGGCCGGCGGCGCCCGCCACGAGCGCGAGCATCGCCTCGGCGGCGGGACCGAAGTCACCGCGGGCGTCCAGCCGGACCGGCGCCAGAGTCAGGTAGACGCCCTCGAGGACTCGATCGAGATCCTCCGCCGGAATTCCGTCCGGGCCCACCCGCAGGACCAGCGCGCTGACCCCGTCGACGAGCGCGTCGAGAATGGCGGCGTTGGCCTCCTGAACCGATCCGCCCGACCCGGGA
Organism: Mycobacterium sp.; assembly: GCA_018882965.1. Classification (GTDB taxonomy): domain Bacteria; phylum Actinomycetota; class Actinomycetes; order Mycobacteriales; family Mycobacteriaceae; genus Mycobacterium. Next base: position 25,237 of record VEQY01000005.1, read on the forward strand.
GCCGGAAACTCCTCGGCCACCTTCCATCCGGCGAGAACGTCGCGGTGGGGATCGCTGCCGCGCACGAAGGGCCACTCGCCGGGCAGCGGCTGCTCCGGCAACTCGTCGAACGCCGTGTAGAGCGCACGGACGGAGAATCCCTCGCCGGTGGGTGAATCCAGCAGCCGCTCCGGCGTGGCCTCCTCCGCTGCTTCCGGGCGGCCGCTGCGGGCCAGCACGCCGGCGACGGCACTGCGCCACCGCTCGCGCGCGCCCTCCAGGGTCTCCCCCAGGTCTGCGGACACCGGCAGCTCCTGTTGTCGTTCGCGCGGCGGGACGTTCTCAGGCTAGATGATGGCCACCCCTTACCGTGGAGGCCGTGATCCCCCCCGGTCTGAGCGCGCTGCGTGGCGCGGCGGCCGCCGTCGGTTCCGCGCTGGCCGTCACCGCACGCCAGATCAGCCGGACCCGCCTGCTGGCGACCGCGGTCGTCGCCGCGGCCCTGGTCGCCGCCGCCCTGCTGGTCCCCCTGCCCAGTGCCGTCGAGCTGCGCGACTGGGCCACCTCGCTGGGCGGCTGGTTCCCGCTGGCGTTCCTGGGCGCCCACGTCGTGGTCACAGTGCTGCCCTTCCCGCGAACGGCGTTCACCCTGGCGGCCGGGCTGCTGTTCGGGCCCGGGGTCGGGATCGGGCTTGCCGTCGCGGCGAGCACCCTGAGCGCAGTCCTGGCTCTGTTCCTGATTCGCGCCCTGGGCTGGCAACTCAGTGGGCTGGTCAGCCACCCGGCGCTGGAATCGGTGGACGCCAGGCTGCGCGACCGCGGGTGGCCGACGGTGTTGTCCCTGCGCCTCATCCCGGCGGTGCCGTTCTCCGTACTCAACTACGCGGCGGCGGCGTCGGCGGTGCGGACGCTGCCCTATCTGTGGGCCACCCTCGCCGGGCTGCTGCCGGGCACGACGGCGGTGGTGGTGCTCGGTGATGCGCTGACCGGGGACGTCAGCCCGCTGCTGATCCCGGTGTCGCTGTGCACAGGCGCCCTCGGGGTGGCCGGGCTGGTCCGCGAGACCCGGCTCTACCGTCGGGGCCGCTAGCGTTCGATCGCGGTGTGCCGGGCCGCGTCGGATTCGATCGGCGTCCGCGCCTCGGCCTCAGCCCTGGCCACCGCCTGGGCGATCGCGGGGTCGGACTGGGTGACGAACCAGTCCGCCACCTCGTCGGAGTCGTCTTCGGGTTTGGGGATGTCGGCCTCGACCGGAGAGGGCTGGTAGCGAAAAACGCCGTCGGAGCCGGGGGCTCCGAGCATCTTGGCGAACCCCTGCAGTGCCGCGCCGAAGTCACTGGGCACCAGCCACACCTTGTTGGCCTCGCCCTGGGCCATCTGCGGCAGCGTCTGCAGATACTGGTAAGCCAGCAGTTCGGGGGTCGGACGGCCGGCCTTGATCGCCGCGAAGGTCTTCTCGATGGCCTTCGCCTGGCCCTGGGCATGGAGATACTGCGCCGCCCGTTCACCCTGGGCACGCAGGATGCGCGACTGACGTTCGGCCTCGGCGGCCAGGATGGCGGCCTGCTTGGCGCCCTCGGCCGCCAGGATCTGCGCCTGCTTCTGGCCCTCGGCCTGTTTGATCGACGCCTCCCGGGTGCCTTCGGCGGTGAGGATCATGGCCCGCTTCTCGCGGTCCGCGCGCATCTGCTTTTCCATCGAGTCCTGGATCGACGGCGGCGGGTCGATACTGCGCAGTTCCACCCGGGCCACCCGCAACCCCCAGCGGCCGGTGGCCTCGTCGAGCACTCCGCGCAACTGGGCGTTGATCTGGTCGCGACTGGTCAACGTCTGTTCGAGCGTCATCCCGCCGACGACGTTGCGCAGCGTGGTGGTGGTCAGCTGTTCGACCCCGACGATGTAGTTGCTGATCTGGTAGACCGCCGCCTGCGGGGTTGTCACCTGGAAGTAGACGACGGTGTCGATGTTGACGGTGAGGTTGTCCTCGGTGATCACCGGCTGGGGCGGAAAGGAGACCACCCGCTCGCGCAGGTCGACCCGGGCCCGGATCCGGTCGATGAACGGCACCAGCAGGGTGAGCTGACCGGAGACCGTCTTGCTGTACCGCCCGAGCCGCTCGATCACCGCGGCCTCGGCCTGCGGTATCAAAGCGATCGATTTGGCGACGATGATGATCGCGAAGATCACCAGCACCGCCAACACCACCAGACCGGCGAGCGCTCCGTCCATTTTCGCTGTCCTCCCTAGGGATTGCGCCAGACCACCGCGGTGGCACCGTCGATATGCATGACGGTCACCCGGTCACCCGGTTCGTACACATCGTCGCCGTTGTACGGGCGAGCGGTCCACACCTCACCGTCCAGCTTGACCCGACCCTGATGGCGGCTCACCTGATCAAGCACCAGCGCATCCTTGCCCTCCAGCGCCCGCACCGGTTCCGGTAGGGCGGGTCCCGCGTCGAGTCGTCGCCGCAGCGCCGGGCGCACCAGGACGAGCAGCAAAACCGACACGACCAGGAACACCGCTCCGTCGGCCCACACCGGAAGGCCGAGCAACCAAGCCGAAGCCGCCGCGGCCAGCGCCCCGCCACTGAGCATCACCAGGAACAGATCTCCGGTGAGGACCTCGGCGGCAGCAAGGCCGAGGGCGAAAATCAGCCAGATCAGCGCCGCAGGCATACCGCCACGATACGCGGGACGCGACATCACCGCGGAGGTCACCGGTGGCCGACAGATGCCCCGCCCAGCAACTACACTGCCCTCATCATGTGGTGTCCGAGCGTCTCGCTGTCGGTGTGGGCCAACGCCTGGCTGGCCGGCCACGCCGCACCCGACGACGTCCTCGATGCCCTGAGTGCCTGGGCGCCAACCCATTCGGTGACCGCGCACGATTCGGTCGCCGCCGGCCGCACGGGTCTGCCGTGGCCGGATGTCGACGCGGCGGGCGCGATGTCGCTGCTGCAGACGATGCGGGTGGCCGCCGGTCCGCGTACCGAGGCGAGCTGGCCGGGCCGGCCGGCGATCTCGGTGCTGCTGCCGATTCCCGGCGATGTCCGCGGACTGATCCCGGACACCCCCTTCCAGCGCGACGCGTTGGCGGTCGGCGAGGCGGTCTTGGTGGCGGCCCCCGGCGGCGACGCGTTCGGGCTGGTCCCCGGATTCTGCGACTCCGAGGATGACGAACCGCCGTCCTGGACCACCCTGGCCTGGTCGGCCTACGCGCTGCCGGATGCTCCCCCGGTCGATACCCCTGATCTCGGCGAGGCCGAGTACGCACTGCGGACCGCGGTCCGCTCCGCGGCCGAAGCGCTCGCCGGGATGCACCTGGCCGGGGAGGACTGTGCCGATCCGCGCGCCATGGTCGAGGAGGTGCTGCAGGCCGGCCGGATTCACCGGATGCCCGACCACGCCCCGCCGCGCGCAGTGCGCGTCCTTGCCACCGCCGCTCATGTCGATGCGATCATCGCGGTCAGCGCCGGGGTGGCGCCGATCGGATCACAGAGTTCGGTTCAGGCGCAGACCGCCGACGACGCACTGCGACCGCTGGCCGCCGTCGTCCGATCGGCGCGGGCGGCAGCGGTCAACGCGATCCTGCACTCGGCCTGGCACTAGCCGTGGCGGCGCTGGCCTCACAGTCGGCCGTGCAGAACTTTCCGTTCACGCTGGAGCCGTAGCCCGGGACAGGCTGCGGGCCCACCACTCTGGCGGGCTCTGTACCGTGGCGGACTTCGTCGAGCAGGCTCAGTGCCAACTTTGCGAAACGGCGGTCGTCGTTGGGCGTCGAGGCACGGGCGAGCGCAACGCCGAGACCGTCGGCCTGCTCGGCGAGTTCGCTGTCCAAATCCCAGATCACCTCGATGTGGTCGGCGACGAAACCCACCGGGCAGACGATCACTGCCCGCGCACCCGACGCGGCCAGCGCCGCGAGATGATCACCGACATCGGGTTCCAGCCAGGGCACCTGCGGCGGACCCGATCGGGACTGCCACACCACGTCGTAGTCGCGGTAGCCGGCGGCTGCGGCGACCAGTCCCGAGGCGTAGGCCACCTGCCGCGGATAGAGGTCGGGCCCGCAGCGGTCGGCGGCGCCGATCGGGATGGAGTGTGCGGTGAACACCAGCCGTGCCTCCCCGCGCAACGACGCCGGCAGGGATCCGGCGGCCTCGGTGACGGCGTCGGCGAACATCGTCACCAGCATCGGATGGTCGAAGTACTGCCGCAGCTTGACCAGTTCGGGCGCGCCCGCGCCGGTCGTGGCGCGAGCGCGCGCGATGTCTTCCTGGTACTGGGTGCACCCGGAGTAGCCGCCCCAGGCCGAGGTGGTGAAGACCGCGGCCCTCCTGATGCCGTCGGTCTTCATCTCCGCGACGGTGTCCTCGACGAACGGCTCCCAGTTCCGATTGCCGAAATACACCGGGAGGCTCTCTCCCCGCTCGGCGATCTCGGCGCGGATCTGCTCGATCAGCGCGCGGTTGATCGCGTTGATCGGCGAGACCCCACCGAAGTGGTGATAGTGCTCGGCGACCGATTCGAGCCGCTCGCGCGGGATGCCACGGCCACGGGTGACGTTCTCCAGAAAGGGCATCACCTGCTCGGGGCCCTCCGGTCCGCCGAAGGACAGCAGCAGCAACGCGTCGAACGAGGGACTCATCAGATCAGCTGCGTACTTGCGCCGCCGTCGGCGTAGATGACCGTGCCGGTGGTTGCCGGCAGCCAGTCGGAGAGCAGCGCGCAGACCGTCTTGGCCACCGCAGTGGGATCGCCCATGTCCCAGCCCAGCGGCGCACGCTGATCCCAGCCCTCCTCGAGCATCCGCATCTCGTCCTTGAACTCCTCACCCAGGGCGCCACCCATGATCGCGGCCATCGCCAGCGTCCGGATCGGTCCGGCGGCGACGAGATTGGATCGGACACCGACCTTGCCGGCCTCCCGGGCGACGAACCGATTGATCGACTCCAGGGCGCTCTTGGCCACCGTCATCCAGTTGTAGGCAGGCATCGCCCGGGTGGGGTCGAAGTCCATCCCGACGATGGCGCCGCCCGGGTTCATGATCGGCAGCGTCGCCTTGGCCAGCGAGGCGTAGGAGAACGCCGAGACGTGGATGCCGCGCGCGACATCCTCATAGGGCGCGTCGAAGAAGGGGTTGATCCCCATGCCACTGGCCGGCATGTTCCCGATGGAGTGCACCACACCGTCGAGTCTGTTTCCCGCACCGATGACCTCGGTGATCCGGTCAGACAGGGTGCCGAGATGCTCCTCGTTTGCGACGTCGAGTTCCAGAAGCGGCGCCGGCTTGGGCAGCCGGTCGATGATGCGCTGGATCAGCCGCAGCCGGTCGAACCCGGTGCACACGATCTCCGCGCCGGCTTCCTGCGCAACCCGGGCGATATGGAACGCGATGGAGGAGTCGGTGATGATCCCCGTGACGAGGACGCGCTTACCGTCGAGAAGCCCTGCCATGAAAGTCCTTTCGATTCCAGGATCCAGGGGGACCTAGTGGCCCATGCCCATACCGCCGTCGACCGGGATCACCGCGCCGGAAATGTACGCGGCGTCCTCCGACGCCAGGAAGCTGACCGCTCCGGCGACCTCCTCGGCCGTGCCGATCCGCTTGGCCGGGATGAACTCCAAGGCCCCCTGCTGAATCCGTTCGTCGAGCGCGCGGGTCATGTCGGTGTCGATGTAGCCCGGCGCCACCACGTTCGCGGTGATACCCGCCTTCGACAGTTCCCGGGCGATCGAGCGGGCCATGCCGATCACGCCGGCCTTGGACGCGGCGTAGTTCGCCTGGTTTCCGATCCCCCAGGTGGCCGAAACCGAACCGACGAAGATCATCCGGCCGAATCGGTTTCGCTGCATGCTGCGCGAGGCACGCTGGGCGACGCGGAACGCTCCGGTGAGATTGGCGTCGATGACTTTCTCGAACTTCTCCTCGGTCATCCGCATCAGAAACGCATCGGCGGTGACGCCCGCGTTGGACACCAGCACCTCGACCGGGCCCTGGTGTTCCTCGACGGCGGTGAAGGCCGCATCGACGGCCGCGGCATCGGTGACGTCGCACTGCACCCCGAACAACCCCTCGGGAGCCCCCGATCCGCGGTGGGTGACGGCGACCTTGTGCCCGTCGGCGGCCAGGCGCCGGGCGATCGCCAGGCCGATGCCGCGGTTACCGCCGGTGACCAGCACTGAGCGGGAGACGAACGGAGGCTTGGCGTCGGCGGTGCGGACGGACGTCTCGGTCTCGGTCATGCCCGTCAACTTAGCCGTCAACTTAGTGCCTGGCACTGCAGGGGCCGTCACCCGACTCACCCCGTCCGGTGCGGGCCGGTCAGCCCGGCAGTCGCCGATTGATCAGCAACGCGGCCACCGCGGCCAACGCCAGAGTCAGCGCACCCAGCCGTAGCCAGCCGACGCTCGCATCGCCTTTGATGGTCTCGTAGCCGATCTGATCCTGCAGGGTGGTGAACACCTCTTTGAGCTGCTCGAGGCTGGAGGCGGTGTAGTTGTTCCCGTCGGAGAGTTCGGCGATCTTCTTCAGCATCGCGTCGTCGACCGGCACCGGCTGGCGCTGGTCGTTGATCTCGACATAGCCGTAGGGGGTTCCGAACGAGACCGTGGAGATCGGGACGCCCTGGTCCTTGGCCGTGCGGGCCGCGGTGAACGCGCCCTTGGGATTGTCCGGGTTGGACGGCACGGTCTCCTTGCCGTCCGACATCAGTACGATCCGCGCGGGCGGCGGGCCGTCGCCGCCGCCGATGACCGCGCCGACGGTCGCGATCGCCTGCAGCGCCGTGAAGATCGCCTCCCCGGTGGCGGTGCGGTCGGCCAGTTGCAGCTTGTCGATGGCTGCCTTGGTGGCCTCCCGGCTGGTCGTCGGCGACACCAGCACGGTCGCAGTACCCGCATAGGCGATGAGCCCCAGATTGATTCCAGGTGTCAGCTGGTCGGCGAATTGTTTGGCCGCCTCCTGCGCGGCCGCCAGCCGGCTCGGCTCGACGTCGGTGGCCCGCATCGACTGCGACACGTCGATGGTGAGCATGACCACCGCGCGGTTGCGGGGGATCCGGACGTCGTTCTGCGGTCCGGCCATCGCAATGGTCAGCAGGACCAACGAGGACACCAGCAGGATGGCCGGCAGGTGCCGCCACCGGTTGGGACGCGTCGGCGCGACGCTCTCCAACAGTTCCATGTTGGCGAAGCGCAGGATGCGTTTCTGCCGCGCGTACTGCACGACGACGTAGAAGGCCGCCAGTCCGGCCACGAACAGCAGGAACAGGAAAAACCAGGGGTGGGCGAAGTCGGTCAGCGACAGCGGCCCGAGCAGGGGCAGGGTCACTGCAGGCCCGCCATTGCCCCGCGGCGCCGGGACGCCACGAACCGCACGATGTCGGCGACCCAGTCGCGGTCGGTGCGCAACGTCATCAGCGGCGCCCCGCAGCGGCGTAGCGTCCGGGCGACTTCTTCACGGTGCGCAGCAGCGGCTCGGGCGAAGTCGTCACGCAATTGGGCGTCGATGGTGAATTCGCGGGTGACGCCGGTTTCGGTGTCCTGCAGGATCACGTCGCCGACATCGGGAAGTTCGACATCACGCGGGTCGAGCACCTCGATGCCGAGAACCTCGTGGCGCGCGGCGATGGCACGCAGCGGCCGCATCCAGTTGATCGGGCCCAGGAAGTCGCTGATGATCACAGCCATCCCCCGCCGCCGCTCGGGTCTGCGCAGTGCGTCGATCGCGCTGGCCAGGTCACCGCGGACGCCCAGTGCAGCCCGCGGACTCGTGGCGATGGCCCGCAGCATCATCTGCTCATGCTGCCGCCCCGATCGAGCTGGCACCCGAATGACGTTCTGGCCGTTCGCTATCAACGCCCCCAGCCGGTTTCCGCCCCCGCTGTTCAGGTAGGTGATTGCCGCGGCCGCCGCCACGGCAAGGTCGCGCTTCTCGCATCCGGTCGTCCCGAAGTCGAGACTGGCCGACATGTCGACCACCATCCAGGTCTCCAGTTCCCGGTCGGCGATCATCTGCCGGACGTGCGGATGGGTGGTTCGGGCGGTCACCGACCAATCCATCCGCCTGACGTCGTCGCCGGGCTGATAGAGACGCGACTCGCCTGCCTCCGAACCCGGACCGGGAATGAGGCCCAGATGATTGCCCTGCAGCACGCCGTCGAGTTTGCGTCTGACGGTGAGCTCCAGAGTGCGCAGCGCCGCCGCAAGCTTGGCGTCGCCGATCTCACCGCGACCGAGGGAGGGCGGGTGAATGCTGTCGGGCTCGCTCACCGAAGGTTAGCGCCGGCCACCGGGGGCCCGGCCGGTCCGGTCGGCACGGAGGCGCCCACCGGAGGCACCGAATGCCCCTGCTGGGGAACGGCGTTGACCTGCGGCAGGGCGACAGTTTGCAAGATCCGGCCGATCACGGTCTCCGGCTTGACGTCGTCGGCCAGCGCGTCATACGTCAAGACCAGCCGATGACGCAGGACGTCGGGGATGACGTCGATGACGTCCTGGGGAACGACGTAGTCGCGCCCGCGGATCAGCGCCAGTGCCCGTGCGGCCGCGATGATGCCCAGCGAGGCCCGGGGCGAGGCCCCGAAGGCAACCCAGGATTTGACGTCGGGCATGCCGAACTGCTCGGGGCGCCGCGTGGCCGTCACGACCCGCACGACGTAGTCGACCAGGGCGTGATGGACGAAATTGTTGGCGGCCACATCCTGGAGTCGCAGCAGATCACCGGTCTCGAGCACCTGCTTGGGCTCGGGCGGCGTCACACCCATCCGGTAGATGATCTCGCGCTCCTCCTCCGGCGAGGGATAGCCGACGTTGATCTTGAACAGGAAGCGGTCACGCTGGGCTTCCGGCAGCGGGTAGACGCCCTCGTTCTCGATCGGGTTCTGGGTGGCCATCACCAGGAAGGGCTTGGGCAGCGGGTAGGTCTTGCCGCCGATGGAGACCTTGCGCTCGGCCATGACCTCGAGCAGCGCCGATTGCACCTTCGCCGGCGCGCGGTTGATCTCGTCGGCGAGCAGGAAGTTGACCACCACCGGGCCGAGTTCGATGTCGAACTCCTCCCGGCCCTGACGGTAGATCCGGGTGCCGATGATGTCGGTGGGCACCAGGTCGGGCGTGAACTGGATGCGGGCGAAGGTTCCGCCGACGACCCGTGCGAACGTCTCCACGGCCAGCGTCTTGGCGACCCCGGGCACCCCCTCGAGCAACACGTGGCCCTTGGCCAGCAGGCCGACCAGGATCCGCTCGACGAGCTGGTCCTGGCCGACGATGATCCGCTTGACCTCGAAGATCGCCCGCTCCAGTGTCTGCACCTCGCCGGCGAGGCCGTTGCCTCCGGCGGGTGGCGCGGGAGCACCGCCCTGTCCCGGACGGCCGGGGCCCGCGGGCGGTCCTGCTGGTGACGTCATCGTCTTCCTCCACTGGTGACACGGCAGTGGGGCCCGCACTTTCCGCGGGCCGCACGTTCATCCGGGCTGGTTTGCCCCCAGACAACTATTCCAGGCGTTCTGGGATCCGTCGATGCGGGTTCCCGGCGGTGCGACCGCGGGGTCAGGTCTCGATGACGCGCGTCACATACGGCGTCATGCCCGCCGTTCGCACCGGACTGACCGTGACCTGACCGGCCGCGGAGGAGGATTCCAGCATCTGGCCGTTGCCCAGGTAGATGGTGACGTGCTGGCTGCCGCCGGGTCCGTAGAAGATCAGATCGCCCCTCTTGGCCTGGGAGGGAGACACCTGGCGGCCGGCGGTGTACTGGTCACCCGAGTACTTCGGCAGCAGAACGCCCACCCCGGCGTAGGCGTAGCGGACGAAACCCGAGCAGTCGTAGCCGATCTTCCCGGTGTCGTGGTCGACGCCCTCGCTCGGGCCGTTGATCGCGCCGCCGCCCCACGAGTAGGGCACACCCTGCTGGGAGGCGGCGCGGCGGATCACGTACTCGATGGCCTGCGGGCCGCTGACCCGTCCACCGGGAAGCGCGGCCGGACCGCCGCCGATGCCGAGGCCGGCCAGGAATCTACGGCCGAGGTCCATGGTCGCCTGCGCGGCCTGCTGGGTGAAGGCCAGCGAGGCCTGGGCCACTGCCACCGGGTCGCCGGGTGCGCCCGCGCTGAGAATCTGCGGAAGAGTCGGATCCCACTGCGGTTCGGCCGCGGCCGGAGCGGAGAGCCCAACCGACAGCGCCAGGGTGGCCAGCAGGGCGGTCAGCGCATGCCGGACACGACGCATCGTCACTCGCTCACCACTCGATGTAGCGCACGACGAACGGTGTCATGCCACTGGTTCGCACCGGCGAGATCTTGACCACCGATCCGGTGTAGGGCGCTTCGATCATCTGGCCGTTGCCCAGGTAGAGCGTGACGTGCTGGCTGCCGCCCGGTCCGTAGAAGATGACGTCACCGCGCCGCATCTGCGAGGCCGGGATCTGGCGTCCCATCTTGTACTGCGATCCCGAGTAGTGCGGCAGCTTGATGCCGACCCCGGCGAACGCGTAGAGGATCAGGCCCGAGCAGTCGAAGCCGACCGTGCCCGCACCCGAATCGATGCCGCGGCTGGGTCCGGCCGCGTTGCCGCCGCCCCATGAGTAGGGGACGCCCAGCTGCGACATGGCCCGGCGGATGACGTGCTCCGTCGCGGCGTTGCCCTGCACAAACGGGATCGCGCCGTTGTTGATGCCGGTCGAGGTGGGCTTGAGGATTCCCATCTGCTGCAGGAACTGCTTGCCCAGCTGCTGGGTGACCTGCAGTGAATTCGTCGCGATCTGCAGCACCGCGTTGATGATCTGGACGGGGTCACCGGAGAGGAAGGCGCTGGGGATCGCCGGCAGGGTGAGGTCCCATTCCGAGGGGTTTCCGTAGGGAACCCGGGCGGCTCCGGGCTGGGCGCCCGGCTCCCAGCGGTCCCCGTCCGACGAACCCGACGGGGCAGCAGGGCCGGCTGCCAAGGGTGCCGCCTGCAGGTCCACCACCTGGGCGGCGGCGAGCTTCTGCTGGGCCACCGTGCGCTCCGCGGCCAGCTTGTCGATCTCGGCCTGCTGCGCGCGGAACGTTTCCTGAGCCTCCCTGAGCGCGGCCACCGCCGCGTCCTGGCTGCTTTGGGCGTCGAGAACCGCCCGATCCGCCTTCCGCTTGGCCATCCGTGCGGCGGCGTCCCGGTTGACGACCTCGGTGCGCGCCCGCCGCAGCCCGTCGATCACCTGCTCGGAACTCAGCGCCAGGGTCTGGCCGGCGGCGGTCGCCGCGATGATCTCGTCGGGGGTGCGGGCCACCACCAGTGATGCCGACGGCCCGTTGATGTAGCTGGCCGCGGCGAAGGTGTCGAACTTCCGCTGCGCCGCCACGATCGCGGCGTTGGCGTCGTCGACCGCATGGTGGCTTTCCTCGACCTGCTGCTGGGCCAGGGCCGCGGCGTCCCGCGCGGACTGGACCTCCACGATCGCCTTGTTGACCGCCTCCTGCTCGAGCTGCACCTGGGCGCCGACGTCCTGCAGTCGCTGGTTCGCCTCGGCGACGTCGGCGACCAGCGTGGCCATGCTGGTGGGCTCCGCGACGGGTTCCGCCTGGGCCAGACCGGGCAGGGTCAGCACCATCAGGACGCTCAAGGTCGGGGGGCAGATGAGTCGGATGATCCGGACGGAAGAGCCGCGATCGGATGGTCTCATTCGCGTCTGACTCCTCATGCTCGAAGAACGCTCACGGAATAACTGATTTCACATCCGCCACTTCAATAACAATGGCTTCAGTTGCACCGTACGTCACAATTGTCGCAGAAGAAACTGGAGGCAAGAATTACATGTTTGTCATTTGAATGATGTGACCAAAAGGAAATCTTATGGAATTGCCAAAAAAGGCGGTTTGGCCAGCTAGGAGTTGGTTTTAGGGTCTATTTCCCGGTGCGCTCTTCGTTGCAGAACTCGGGTTACAACAGCGGCCCCCGCAACACCGATCACGAGCAGGATTGTGAATGGCGTCCAGGGGAAATCCGGGGTGTTCAACTGGTCGACGAAATTCTGCGCTCCCTGCACCGCGTCGGGCGCCGTCTTGGCGACATCCTGACCCGCCTCAAGGGTCACCCGGTCGTAGCTGGTGCTGTACGTCCCGGCCCAGCCGGGGCTGATCACCAGCACGGTCGCGCCGGGGTGGGCCTGCCCCACCTCGGTGGCGACATCACGCAGCGGGGTGTCGATCGGCGGGCTCTTGTCCATCACGACGACCTTGAGATCCAGACCGCTCTGACGCGCGCCGGCGACCACCTTCTGCAGTCCGGGAACCTCGACCGCGGGTGCGGCGATGCCGTCCGCCGCAACGTCATCCATGACCTGCGCCATGCACTGATCAAGCGGCGTGGAGACCGGGAGGCTGACCGCCGTGCACACTTCGACCGGGATATAGGTCGGCAGCGGCAGCGTCGTCACGATCCTCGACCGTACCGCGCTGGCCCGGCGAAGATGACAGCACGCGCCGAGGCGAACCAGACTGCAAAACGAACCTCTAGGATTGCTGCCAGCCGATTCCACCGACGCCGGGAGCCGATGTGAGCACCTCGCCCAATCCGTCCCTGAACTCGTTCCAGGCTCGCGACACCCTGACGGTCGGGAGCGAGCGCTACGAGATCTACCGGCTCGACGCGGTGCCGGGCACCGAGCGGCTCCCCTACAGCCTCAAGGTTCTCGCCGAGAACCTGTTGCGCACCGAGGACGGCGCCAACATCACCGCCGACCACATCCGCGCCATCGCGGGCTGGGATCCCGCCGCCGAACCCGATACCGAGATCCAGTTCACCCCGGCCCGGGTGATCATGCAGGACTTCACCGGAGTGCCCTGCATCGTCGACCTCGCCACCATGCGCGAGGCGGTGGCCGATCTCGGCGGCGACCCCGACAAGGTCAACCCTCTGGCGCCGGCCGAGCTCGTCATCGATCACTCGGTGATCATCGACGTGTTCGGCCGCGCCGACGCCTTCGAGCGCAACGTGGACATCGAGTACACCCGCAACGCCGAGCGCTACCAGTTCCTGCGCTGGGGACAGGGCGCCTTCGATGACTTCAAGGTGGTGCCGCCGGGGACGGGAATCGTCCATCAGGTCAACATCGAGTACCTGGCCCGCGTGGTCATGGTGCGCGACATCGACGGCAAGCGGGTCGCCTATCCGGACACCTGCGTGGGCACCGACAGCCACACCACCATGGTCAACGGCCTCGGCGTGCTGGGCTGGGGTGTCGGGGGGATCGAGGCGGAGGCAGCAATGCTCGGCCAGCCGGTCTCGATGCTCATTCCCCGCGTCGTCGGATTCAAACTGTCCGGCGAGATCCAGCCCGGGGTCACCGCGACCGACGTGGTGCTGACCGTGACCGACATGCTGCGCAAGCACGGCGTGGTGGGCAAGTTCGTCGAGTTCTATGGTCGGGGTGTCGCGGAAGTCCCCCTGGCCAACCGGGCGACGCTGGGCAACATGAGCCCGGAGTTCGGCTCGACCGCGGCGATTTTCCCCATCGACGAGGTGACCATCGAGTATCTGCGGCTCACCGGTCGCAGCGCCGAACAGGTTGCGCTGGTGGAGGCCTACGCCAGAACACAGGGCATGTGGCATGACCCGGACCGGGAGGCGCAGTACTCGGAGTACTTGGAACTGGACCTGTCCACCGTGGTCCCCTCGATCGCCGGGCCGAAGCGCCCGCAGGACCGCATCGAACTGTCCGACGCCAAGACGGCTTTCCGCAAGGACATCCACAATTACGTCGAGGAGAACAAGCCCGCACCGGAGACCAAGCTCGACGAGGCCGTCGAGGAGTCCTTCCCGGCAAGTGATTCCGCTGCGCTGTCCTTCGCCGACGACGGTGCCACGCTGCCCTCGGCAGCCAATGGAGCGGCGGGACGACCGAGCAAGCCGGTGCGGGTCTCCTCAGCCGAGCGCGGTGAGTTCGTCCTCGACCACGGAGCGGTGGTCATCGCCTCCATCACCTCGTGCACCAACACCTCGAATCCCTCGGTGATGCTCGGCGCCGCCCTGCTGGCGCGCAATGCCGTCGAGAAGGGGCTCACCGCCAAGCCATGGGTCAAGACCTCGATGGCGCCGGGCTCCCAGGTCGTCAGCGACTACTACGACAAGGCAGGGCTGTGGCCCTACCTGGAGAAGCTCGGCTTCTACCTGGTCGGCTACGGCTGCACCACCTGCATCGGCAACAGCGGGCCGCTGCCTGAGGAGATCTCCAAAGCCATCAACGACAACGACCTGACCGTCACCGCGGTGCTCTCCGGCAACCGCAACTTCGAGGGCCGCATCTCCCCCGACGTGAAGATGAACTACCTGGCCTCGCCACCACTGGTCATCGCCTACGCGCTGGCCGGCACCATGGACTTCGACTTCGCCACCGACCCCCTGGGTACCGACGCGAACGGCAACGCCGTCTTCCTCAAGGACATCTGGCCCTCCCCCAAGGACATCGCCGACACCATCGCCTCGGCGATCAACGAGAAGATGTACACCGACAACTATGCCGATGTGTTCAAGGGTGACACGCGCTGGCAGAACCTGCCGACCCCCTCGGGCGACACCTTCGCCTGGGATCCGAAGTCGACCTACGTTCGCAAGCCGCCCTACTTCGAGGGCATGCCGGCCGAACCCGTCCCGGTGACCGACATCGTCGGCGCGCGGGTACTGGCACTGCTCGGAGACTCGGTGACGACCGATCACATCAGTCCGGCCGGCAACATCAAGCCCGGAACACCCGCGGCCCAGTATCTGGACGCCAACGGGGTGCAGCGCAAGGACTACAACTCCTACGGTTCCCGCCGTGGCAACCACGAGGTGATGATCCGCGGAACCTTCGCGAACATCCGGCTGAGCAACCAGGTGCTCGCCGGATTGGGTGAGGTCGTCTCCGGCGGCTACACCCGCGACTTCACCCAGCCGGGCGGTCCACAGGCGTTCATCTACGACGCCGCGCAGAACTACGCCGAACAGAACATCCCGCTGGTGGTGCTCGGCGGCAAGGAGTACGGCTCGGGCTCGTCGCGGGACTGGGCCGCGAAGGGCACCCGGCTGCTCGGCGTGCGCGCGGTCATCGCCGAGTCCTTCGAGCGCATCCACCGCTCCAACCTGATCGGCATGGGCGTCATCCCCCTGCAGTTCCCGGCCGGGGAGACGGCGAAGTCGCTCAAGCTGGACGGCACCGAGGTCTTCGACATCACCGGCATCGAGGAACTCAACGGCCGGGACGGACGAGGCGAGGGCACCGGCGGCGGCAAGACGCCGAAGACGGTGCGCGTGACGGCAGCCAAGGAGGACGGGTCAACCGTGGAATTCGACGCCGTCGTGCGCATCGACACCCCCGGAGAAGCGGACTACTACCGCAACGGCGGCATCCTGCAGTACGTGCTGCGGAACATGTTGCGGACGGACTAGCGGACGAACGAGCGGACGACCTAAGCGCTCCTGGCGCGCCGGTTCGGGCCACCGCGCCCGCGCATCGAGACACCCGACTCGCGCAGCATGGCGTGGACGGCGCCGTAGGAGCGGCCTGTCGCCGCGACCAGGGAGCGGATGCTCGCACCCGACTCGTAGGCCTGCCGCAACTCCCGCACCAGCTGGTCGCGAGCGTCGGACGTGGTCATCGGTGACACCTCCCGGCTCGGGGACTGCGGCAAGCCTAGGAGTGCGCTTCCGCGGAATAGCCGGGATTCGGGGAAATCGGTGCGCGCTCAGACTGGTTCGATCAGGCCGGGTCGATCAGGCCAATTCGATCAGGCCCGCGTACTCCACCGACCAGTGGTCCTCGGTGCCATCGGGCAGCAGCACCACGCGCTGCGGATCGAGCGCCTCGGCCGCTCCGGGATCGTGGGTCACCAGCACGACCGCTCCGGCATAGGTGCGCAGCGCATCGAGCACCTGCCCGCGCGAGGCCGGGTCCAGGTTGTTGGTCGGCTCGTCGAGGAGCAGCACGTTGGCCGTCGAGGCCACCAGTCCGGCCAGCGCCAGCCGGGTCTTCTCACCGCCGGACAGCGTCCCGGCCGGCTGGTCGAGCTGAGCTCCGCTGAACATGAAGGCACCGAGCAGGCCGCGCAGTTCCTGCTCTCCGGTGTCCGGCGCCGCGTGACGGATGTTCTCCCAGACGGTCGCGGCGTTGTCGAGGGTGTCGTGTTCCTGGGCGAAATAGCCGACCTTGAGTCCGTGTCCCGGCTCGACCTGCCCGGCGTCGGGCTGCTCGGTTCCGGCCAGCAGCCGAAGCAGGGTGGTCTTGCCCGCCCCGTTGAGCCCGAGCACGACCACGCGGGATCCGCGGTCGATAGCCAGGTCGACGCCGGTGAACACCTCCAGCGAGCCGTAGTTCTTGCTCAGTCCGGTGGCGACCAGCGGGGTCCGCCCGCAGGGGGCGGGCTGCGGGAACTTGATCCGGGCCACCTTGTCGGCCACCCGGTCGGCCTCCAGCGCGGCCATCATGCGGTCGGCCCGGCGAAGCATGTTCTGTGCCGCGACTGCTTTGGTGGCCTTGGCTCCGAGTTTGGCGGCCTGGGTGCGCAGGGCGGCGGCCTTGCGTTCGGCGTTCGCCCGTTCCCGGCGGCGACGTTGCTCGTCGGTGGCGCGAGCGTCCAGGTACTTCTGCCAACCCATGTTGTACATGTCGAGCTCGCCGCGGACCGCGTCGAGGAACCACACCCGATTGACCACCTCGGCCAGGAGTTCGACGTTGTGACTGATGATCACCAGGCCGCCGGTGTGCGCCTTGAGGAAGTCCCGCAACCAGCCGATGGAATCGGCGTCGAGATGGTTGGTCGGTTCGTCGAGCAGCAGAGTGGTCGAACTGCCCGTGCCGGAGTCGCTGGCGGCGAAGAGAATGCGGGCAAGTTCGACCCGGCGGCGCTGCCCACCGGACAGCGTACGCAGCGGCTGGGCGAGCACCCGCTCAGGCAGACCCAGGCTCGCGCTGATCCGTCCGGCCTCGCTCTCGGCGGCATAGCCCCCGAGAGCGGCGAAGCGCTCCTCGAGCTGTCCGTAGCGGCGCACCGCCCGGTCACGCTCGGCCTCGTCCACGATCTCGGCCATCACGGCCTGCTGCTTCTCCAGATCGGCCAGCAGCCGGTCCAAGCCGCGCGCGGAGAGCACCCGGTCTCTGGCCAGCACCTCCAGGTCACCTTCGCGCGGGTCCTGCGGCAGGTAACCCACCTCGCCGTTGCGCACCACGGTGCCGGCGTAGGGATCGTCGGCGCCGGCCAGGATGCGCATCGTGGTGGTCTTGCCGGCACCGTTTCGGCCGACCAATCCGATGCGGTCACCCGGTTGCACCCGCAGCGCGGCGCCGTCGGCGAAGAGCAGCGTGCGCGCCCCGGCGCGGACCTCGAGGTCCGTTGCGGTGATCACGCTGCCGCTCTCCTGTCGCTAGGTGTCGTCGGTGAAGACCGGCGGACGTTGCTCGGCGCGCGCGGCGACCGCCTCTTCGAAGTTGGCGGTGAGCAGGCGCACGTAGAGCTGCCCGAGGCCCTCGGCCTGCATATGCCCTTCCAGGGTACTGGCGTCGAGTCCGGTCCACAGCGTCCGCTTGGTGAGTTCAATGCCGGGCCGGGAGAACGCAGCGATCCGGGCGGCGATCTCGTAGCAGGTCGGCAGCACCTCTTCGGCGGGCACCTGGCGAGAGACCAGACCGATACGTTCGGCTTCCCCGGCGTCGACGTCGCGACCGGTGAGCATGATCTCGAAGGCGCGCGACGACCCGATCGCCCGGGGCAACAGGTAGCTCAGCCCCAGCTCGCTGGCGGTCAGTCCGTTGTTGACCCCGGCGGCCCGGAAGTACGCATCGGCCGCAGCCACCCTTATGTCGGCGGCGAGGGCCAAGCACAGACCGCCGCCGATGGCCGCTCCGTTGACCGCGGCGATGATCGGCTGGTGCAGCCGGCGCATCGCCAGGATGATCTCGTCGAGCAGCTCCATCGAGCGCAGCGCGTGAGTCGCGCGGGTGAGGCCGGCGACGTGCGGTACCGACCCGGCGGACTTCTGGTCCGCACCCGAGGAGAAACCGCGGCCCGCGCCGGTCAGCACGACGACGCGCACATCGTTGTCATAGGTCAGCTCGGCCAGCGCCGCGCGCAACGGCACCATGACGTCGAAGGCCATCGAATTCATCCGCTCGGGCCGGTTGAGTGTGATCAGGGCCACGTGCGGGCGGGGACGGTCGACGAGGACGAAATCCGAGTCGGTCATCGTTGCACGCTAGCGCGTGCGGGTTCAGCTCCGCTGGTCCCCGGCTGACGAATTCTGGTTTGCCTCGGCGTCGACGTCGAAGTCGCGAATCTGCGCGATCAGGGCGTCCAGCGCGGCCGGGGGCAGGGCGCCGGCCTGGTTGAACACCAGATGTCCTCGCTTGAAAGCCATCAGCGTGGGAATCGCGCGGATCGACGCCGCAGCGGCGAGCTGCTCCTGGGCCTCGGTGTCGACCTTGCCGAACACGATGTCGGGGTGCTTGTCCGAGGCCGCGGCGAAGGTGGGCGCGAAGGCGCGGCAGGGACCGCACCAGGACGCCCAGAAATCGACCAGCACGATGTCGTTGCCGTTGATGGTGTCGTTGAAGTCCTGCTCGGTGAGGTCACGGGTAGCCATGCCGGGTGCAACGCGCCGTGCGCCGCCGGTGTTCCCGCGGCGCTCTAGACGGTGAAGCCGAGGGCCCGAAGCTGTTCGCGGCCGTCCTCGGTGATCTTGTCCGGTCCCCAGGGCGGGTTCCACACCCAGTTGATCTTCACCCCGCTGACCAATCCGGCCCCGACCAGCGCGCCGAGGGTCTGGTCCTCGATCACGTCGGTCAGTGGGCACGCCGCGGACGTGAGGGTCATGTCGATCAGCGCGACGGTTCCCGTCTCGGTCTTCTCCACATCGATTCCGTAGACCAGACCGAGATCGACGACATTGATCCCGAGTTCAGGATCGACCACGTCGTGCATCGCCTCCTGCAGGTCGGCCAGCAGCTCGTCGGACACCGTCTCGCTCATCGCCTCTCCTCCTGAACCCGCAACACCGCGTCCTTGAACGCCATCCAACCCAGCAGAGCGCACTTCACCCGGGCGGGGTAGCGCGACACTCCGGCAAAGGCGACGCCATCACCGAGCACATCCTCGTCGCCCTCGATCGTGCCCCGGGAGGAGACCATCTCCGTGAAGGCCGCGACGGTCTTGAGCGCGTCTCCCGCGGTCTGCCCGATGACCAGGTCGGTCAGTACCGAGGTGGCGGCCTGACTGATCGAACAGCCCTGCCCGTCGTAGGAGACATCGGTGACCCGGTCGTCCGCCAGGGCGACCCGCAGCGTCACCTCGTCGCCGCAGACCGGATTGGTGTGTGTGACCTCGGCGTCGAAGGGCACCCGCAGTCCGCGGTGGTGGGGGTGCTTGTAGTGATCGAGGATCACGTCCTGATAGATCTGTTCCAGCCGCATTCAGCGGTCTCCGAAGAACTCGACCGCGCGACGAACCCCGGCAACCAGGCGATGCACCTCGGCGAGAGTGTTGTACACCGCGAACGAGGCTCGCACGGTGGCCGTGACACCGAGACGGCGGTGCAGTGGGGCCGTGCAGTGATGGCCGACACGGACGGCCACCCCCTCGTCGTCGAGCACCTGGCCGACATCGTGGGCGTGCACGCCATCGACCACGAAGGCCACCGGAGAGCGGCGAACAGCGGGATCAGTCGGCCCGAGGATCCGGACCTGCGGAATCTCGGCGAGACCGTCGAGCGTCGCGATGACCAACTCATGCTCGTGGGCCTGGATTTCGGCCATCCCGATATCGCCGAGATACCTTGTGGCCGCGGCTAATCCGACGACCTGCGAGATCATCTGGGTGCCGGCCTCGAATCGCTGCGGCGGCGGGGCGTATGTCGCACCGTCCATCGTGACGGTTTCGATCATCGAACCGCCGGTCAGGAAGGGGGGCAGAGTCCTGAGCAGCTCCGCGCGCCCGTAAAGCGCCCCGATACCGGTCGGACCGAGCATCTTGTGACCTGAGAAGGCGGCGAAGTCCACAGCCAGAGCCCCGAAGTCGACCGGCTGATGCGGGACCGACTGGCAGGCGTCCAGGACGGTGATCGCCCCGACCGCCTTCGCACGGTCAACCAATTCCGCGACCGGGCCGCCCGTACCGGTGACATTCGAATGGTGCGTGAAGGCGACCACCTTGGTCCGCTCGTCGAGGACGAGGGAATCCAGGTCGATGTGACCGTCATCGGTCACGCCGTACCAGCGCAGAGTGGCCCCGGTGCGGCGCGCCAGCTCCTGCCAGGGCACGAGGTTCGCGTGATGCTCGAGTTCGGTGGTGACGATGACGTCCCCGCTGCCCACGACGCAGGGCGACCTGTCGTCGCCCAGTACGTAGGACACCACGTTGAGCGCCTCAGTGGCGTTCTTGGTGAAGACCAGCTCGTCGGGCTGCGCACCGACGAACGCCGCGATGTCAGCGCGACCCTGCTCGAAAGCGTCGGTCGCCTCTTCCATGAGCTGGTGGGCACCCCGATGCACGGCCCCGTTGGAGGTCGTCAGGAACTGCCGCTCGGCGTCGAGCACCTGCACCGGTTTCTGGGACGTCGCCCCGGAGTCGAGGTAGGCAAGTCGTTGACCGCCGCGCATGATCCGGCCGAGGATCGGGAAATCGGCCCGGACCCGTTCGAGGTCGGTGAGCTTGTGTTCGACGGAGACGGTCACCGGCAGCCCCTAGGACGGTGACGCCGTCGATGCCGCTGCCGGGCGCGAGGCGAAGCGCTCGTAGCCGTTCTCCTCGAGTTCGTCCGCCAGCTCCGGCCCGCCGGACTCGACGATGCGGCCATCGACGAAAACGTGCACGAACTGGGGGCGGATGTAGCGCAGGATCCGGGTGTAGTGGGTGATCAGCAGTACCCCGGCATCTTCGGCCTCGGCGAACCGGTTGACTCCCTCACTGACGACGCGCAGCGCATCCACATCAAGGCCCGAGTCGGTCTCGTCGAGGATCGCGATCCGGGGCTTGAGCAACCCGAGCTGCAGGATCTCGTGGCGCTTCTTCTCGCCGCCCGAGAAGCCCTCGTTCACGCTGCGTTCGGCGAACTGCGGATCGATGTCGAGGTCGGCCATCGCCGCCTTGACCTCCTTGACCCATTGCCTCAGCTTGGGCGCCTCGCCGCGAACCGCTGTCGCGGCCGTGCGCAGGAAGTTCGACATCGACACCCCGGGTACCTCCACCGGGTACTGCATCGCCAGGAACAACCCGGCCCGCGCACGCTCGTCGACGCTCATCTCCAGGACATCGCGGCCGTCGAGGGTGATCGTTCCGGAGGAGACCCGATACTTGGGGTGTCCGGCGATGGCGTAGGACAGCGTCGACTTACCCGAACCGTTGGGGCCCATCACGGCGTGGATCTCGCCGGACTTCACGGTCAGGGTGACGCCTTTGAGGATCTCCTTCTCGGCGCCATCCGCGTTCGCGACACAGACGTGCAGATCCCTGATATCCAGCGTGCTCATGAGGCCCTCGATTCGGTGATGGACAGCTCGTTTTCAATCGCTTCGGTCAGGCGGTCGCGGATCTGCTCGACGCCGATCCTGGAGATGATCTCGCCGAAGAATCCGCGGACCACCAGCCGGCGGGCCAGGTCCTCGGGGATTCCCCGCGACCGCAGATAGAACAGTTGCTCGTCGTCGAACCGGCCGGTGGCGCTGGCGTGCCCGGCGCCGATGATCTCACCGGTCTCGATCTCGAGGTTGGGCACCGAGTCGGCGCGGGCGCCGTCGGTGAGCAGCAGGTTGCGGTTGACCTCGAAAGTGTCGGTCCCGGTGGCCTCGGCACGGATCAGCACGTCGCCCACCCACACCGAGCGGGCATCGGGCTTCCTTGAATCCGGCCCGCTTGAATCCGACCCGGTTGAATCCGGCTCGCCCTGCAGCGCCCCCTTGTAGAGCACGTTCGACCGGCAGTCGGGCTTGGCGTGGTCGACCAGCAGACGCGACTCGAGATGCTGGCCGGCGTCGGCGAAGTAGAGGCCGAGCATTTCGGCGTCCCCGCCGGCGCCGCCGAACCGCACGGTGGCCGACAACCGCACCAGATCCCCGCCGAGCATCACCGCGACGTGGCGCAGCACCGAGTCCTTGCCCAGGCTCGCGTGGTGAGCGCTGACGTGAACCATGTCGTCGGCCCAGTCGGCCACCCAGACCACGGTCAGCCGAGCCGCGTCGGCGACGACGAGCTCGACATTGTCGGCGTAGGTTCCCCCGCCGCGCAGATCCACGACCACCACGGCATCCGCTAGCTCCTCGGCACGGATCTGCAGATGCCCGTAGGCGATCCGCTCGGCGCCGGGGCCGGTCACGACAACCTCGATCGGCACGGCGGTCTGCACGCTTCGGCCGATCGTGATGATGGTCGCCGTCTCAAAGGCCGAGAAAGCCTGGGCGGCAACCCGATCGGCCGGTACCCCGCCCTGACCCAGCCGTGAGTCATCCCGGCCGACCGTCTCGACGGTGACGCCGTCGCACGCCGCGACCTCGATCCGAGCGGTGCCGTCGGGCTTTGCCGAGCCGTTGTGCAGACCACGAAGCCGGCGCAACGGGGTGAACCGCCACAGTTCGTCACGACCACCCGGGACTTCGAACGCGTCGACGTCGAATGAGGCGAACTGCTCACCTTTGGTGGCCGAGGCCAATGCAGACCTCTCGGACCCCTCGAGTGCCCCCTGCAGGTTGCTCATCCGACCGCGCCCTCCATCTGCAGTTCGATGAGCCGGTTGAGCTCCAGCGCGTACTCCATCGGCAGTTCCTTGGCGATCGGCTCGACGAACCCACGCACCACCATCGCCATCGCCTCGTCCTCGGTCAGGCCGCGGCTCATCAGGTAGAACATCTGATCCTCGCTGACCTTGGAGACGGTCGCCTCGTGCCCCATCGTCACGTCGTCCTCGCGGATGTCGACGTAGGGGTAGGTGTCGCTGCGGCTGACCGTGTCGACCAGCAGCGCGTCGCACTTCACGCTTGACTTCGAGCCGTGCGCGCCCTTGTTGACCTGAACCAGACCCCGGTAGGAAGCCCGGCCGCCGCCGCGGGCCACCGATTTCGAGACGATGTTGCTCGACGTGTTCGGCGCGAGATGGAGCATCTTGGCGCCGGTGTCCTGATGCTGGCCCTCACCCGCGAAGGCGAGCGAGAGCACCTCGCCCTTGGCGTGCTCGCCGGTCATCCACACCGCCGGATACTTCATCGTCACCTTGGAGCCGATGTTCCCGTCGACCCATTCCATCGTGGCCCCGGCCTCGGCGCGGGCACGCTTGGTGACGAGGTTGTAGACGTTGTTCGACCAGTTCTGGATCGTCGTGTACCGCACCCGCGCATGGGGTTTGACGATGATCTCGACCACAGCCGAGTGCAGCGAGTCGCTCTTGTAGATCGGAGCGGTACACCCCTCCACGTAGTGGATGTAGGACCCCTCGTCGGCGATGATCAACGTCCGCTCGAACTGCCCCATGTTCTCGGTGTTGATCCGGAAGTAGGCCTGCAGCGGGATGTCGACGTGCACGCCAGGGGGCACGTAGATGAAGGACCCACCCGACCACACCGCGGTATTGAGCGCGGAGAACTTGTTGTCGCCGGCCGGGATGACCGTGCCGAAGTACTGCTGGAAAAGCTCCGGATGCTCCTTGAGGCCGGTGTCGGTATCGAGGAAGATGACGCCCTGGGCCTCCAGATCTTCGCGGATCTGGTGGTACACCACCTCGGAGTTGTGCACCACCAAGCCTTCGGCGAGGAAGTTGTGCGGACCGTCGACCTCGATGTCATAAACCGGTTCGACTTCGTAGGGCTGGATTGCCGTCACACGCTCGAAGCCGAGCCACTCGTTGGTGTGAGCGCGCAGGGTCGTCCCGTGGGCACCGTTGGAGGTGTGAACATAGGCCCGCCGTCCGAAGCGGCTGGTCCGCTTGGGGTTACGGCATCCGAGTCGCTCGAACTCCCCGGAAATGCCGAGCCGCCATGCGGTTTGGATGCGCTCGGGGGCGTGGCGGTAGGGCTGGGTGAAGGACCACGGGCCACCCGGCCGCAGTCCGCACAGCTCCGAGAGTTCGCGGGCCTGGCGGATCAGCGTCTCGTTGGCGGAGGTGAGCATGATCGATCCGCTGACCTCGGGCTGAACGTACCCGTCGGCGTCGACCCAGCCGCCGAGGAAAGCCAGTCGCTGGTCGACCGGAATCGAGAAGACCCAGTCCGGAACGCGCTTGGTCAGCGACAGTCCCGCGAAGCCCACCTCGGCGATCCATTCAGTCAGCGCCTTGGAGTTGACCACCACCCGGTACTCGTCGGCCTCAATGCAGCGCAGGCCGAACAACTCACCGATGACCCGGGACAACTCGGCCCGAAGTTCGGTGTCGGTCGCGGGGATGGCGAACTGCACGCGGTAGGTCCTGCTCGACAGGTGCAGATTCCCGTCACCGATGTACAGACCGAGGAGCCACATCAGATCGACCGTGCTCTGAGCGGGGCTGCGCAACCCCGGCACGGCCGGCAGCCGGGAGGGAGAGCCGAAGTCGGGAATCTGCCGCGGCACCGCGATGAAATCCCCCGGCGTGATCTCACCGACGGTCACCCAGCGTCGTGCGTAGCGGGCCCGCTGCCGACCGGGCCTCCGTTCATCGCGCAGTACTAGCAACGGGTGGTTGTCGGTCGCGCGGAGACTGTGTCGCGCCGTCGTCACCGTGTACGTCAGCTTGGTGTCGGTCTGAGCAGCCGACCTTACCGGGACCACGACGAATCGCTCGCCCGCTTCGTCGTAGGCGAAAACACTGTCGCCCCGGGCGATCTCCTTGATCGGAATCTGACCGCGGTTCGCGGTCCAGACCAGGGTGTCACCGGCTAGACATTCGTACTGAGCCGCCACCCCGGCCACCAGACGCTGCTTCTCCGCCTCCGGAATGCCGAGCCGGTCATAGGTCCGCTTGATGTCCTCGGGCAGTTCCTCCCAGGAGGCCGCCTGCTTCTCGGTGGAGCGCACGAAGTACTTGATGTTGTCGAAGTCGATGCCGCCCAGGTCGGATCCCCAGTTCGGCATCGGCTTCTTCTCGAAGGTGCGCAGAGCTTTGAGCCGAACGTCGAGCATCCACTCCGGCTCGTTCTTCTTCGCCGAGATGTCGCGCACGACCGCTTCGGAGAGACCCCGCTTCGCGCTGGCGCCGGCATCGTCGGAGTCCGCCCAGCCGTAGCCGTACCGGCCCAGCGAGGCGATGGTCTCCTCCTGGGTGAGGGGTTGGGTCTCCGGGGTGGTCGTCATGCCGACGCTCCTTTGCCTGGGGTCTCTCGGGGGGCTTCTTGCGGGGGATCTTGTACGGGGCCCGGCGCATCATCGCGCTGGATCTGCAGTGGCACATGGGTGGTGCAGGCGCAGTCGCCGTTGACGATCGAGGCCAGCAGTTGCACGTGGGTGCCGACGACCTCGGAGATGGCCTGCTGCTCGGCCTCGCACAGTTCGGGGAACTCCTCGGCGACATGTGAGACCGGGCAGTGATGCTGGCAGATCTCGATGCCCTGGATCGGGCCGCCCACCCGGGTGGCGGTCGTGGCGTAGCCGGCCCGGGTCAGCGCGTCGGCGACCCGGTCAGCGGCCGCCTCGACGGCGCGGTCGTCCTGGGACTCCGCCGCGGGTACGTCGGCCAGGATCGCGTCGACGCGCCGGCGTGCGAACGCGCGCACCGCCTCGTCGCCACCGAGCTCGCGAAGCTGGCGCATCGCGGCCGAGGCGAGGTCGTCGTAGCTGTGCTCCAGCTTCTCCCGGCCCGCCGCGGTCAGCCGGTAGCGCTTGGCAGGCCGGCCGCGACCGCCCTGCTGCCAGGCCGCGGCCGGGTTGGCCTCGGCGTCACCCCCCTCGACCAGGGCGTCGAGGTGCCGGCGCACCCCGGCAGCCGAGATCTCCAGCCGGCGGCCGATCTCGGCTGCCGTGATCGAGCCGGACTCCAGCAGCAGGCGCACGATCGCCCGTCGGGTCCGGCCGTCCGGCGCCGAGACCGCGGCAGGCACCGGGGATTCGTCGGCCACGATTTTCACAACACCAGTGTGACGCAATTCGGCGGGCGGGTCTAGCAAGGCCACCCTCACCTGGCCGGCGCCCAGACGGGGCGTCCGCCGCATCGTCGGCATGCCGAAGTTAGAGTTCAGTCGTGGCTGCCCGCCAGCTCTCCCTCAGCTCGTCCATCGCCAGCTGGCACGGCGACGAACGGACCGTCGGCTCGCCGCTCAACGAACCCGAGCTGCGCGCCATGCGGCGCACCAGGCTTTTCGGCGCCACCGGCACGGTGCTGATGGGCATCGGAGCCCTGGGCGCCGGCGCGCGGCCGGTGATCCAGGACCCCACCTTCGGCGTGCGGCTGCTCAACCTGCCCTCGCGCATCCAGACCGTCTCACTGACGATGACCACGACCGGGGCGGTGATGATGGCTCTGGCCTGGCTGATGCTGGGCCGCTTCGCCCTCGGGCCGCGCCGGATGACCCGCAGCCAGCTCGACCGGACGCTGCTGCTGTGGATGCTGCCGCTGCTGATCGCACCTCCGATGTACAGCAAGGACGTCTACTCCTACCTCGCACAGAGCGAGATCGCCCGTAACGGCCTGGACCCCTACCGGGTCGGGCCCGCACCCGGACTCGGCCTCGACCACGTGTTCACCTCCTCGGTGCCGAGCCTGTGGCGGGAGACACCCGCGCCCTACGGACCGCTGTTCCTGTGGATCGGCGAGGGCATCTCGGCCCTGACGGGACAGAACATCGTCGCCGCGGTGCTCTGCCACCGGGTCGTGGTGCTCGTCGGGGTCGGGCTGATCGTGTGGGCGGTGCCCCGCCTGGCCCGGCGCTGCGGGGTCGCCGAGGTGACCGCGCTGTGGCTGGGCGCGGCCAACCCGCTGCTGCTGATGCATCTGGTCGCCGGCATCCACAACGAGGCGCTGATGCTGGGTCTGATGCTCACCGGCACCGAGCTCGCGCTGCGCGGAATCGGCAGCGACCGGCCACTGCTGCCCCGGCCGCCGCGCTGGCCGCACACCCGGGCCCAATGGTCGGGGTGGATGCCCGCGGCCATGCTCATCGCCGGGACCGTGTTGATCGCGCTGTCCTCCCAGGTGAAGCTGCCCGGACTGCTGGCCTTGGGCTTCACCGCGATGGCGCTGGCCAACCGCTGGGGCGGAACGCTCAAGGCGTTCCTGTCGGCCGGCGCGCTGAGCGGGTCGGTGGCGCTGGCGGTGATGGCGCTGATCGGCTGGGCCAGCGGGCTGGGATTCGGCTGGCTGTTCACCCTGGGCACCGCCAACGTCGTGCGCAGTTGGATGTCGCCGCCGACGTTGCTGGCGCTGGGCACCGGTCAGGTGGGCATCCTGCTCGGGCTGGGCGACCACACCAC
The DNA here is from genome assembly GCA_018882965.1 of Mycobacterium sp. GTDB lineage: Bacteria > Actinomycetota > Actinomycetes > Mycobacteriales > Mycobacteriaceae > Mycobacterium. The sequence continues at coordinate 52,586 of VEQY01000005.1, forward strand.
CGCGATGCTGTCGCTGACCCGCGCGATCGGCGTCGTGATCATCGCGATCACGGTGAGCTGGCTGCTGCTGGCGGTGCTGCGGGGCCGGCTGAACCCCGTCGGCGGTCTGGGCGTCGCGCTGGGGGCCACCGTGCTGCTGTTCCCGGTCGTGCAGCCCTGGTATCTGCTCTGGGCCATCATCCCGCTGGCGGCCTGGGCGACCCGGCCCCGGTTCCGTATCGCGGTGATCGTGGTGAGCCTGGTCGTCGGCATCTTCGGGCCGACCGCCAACGGCGACCGCTTCGCACTTTTCCAGATCCTCGACGCCACCCTGGCCAGCACCGTGATCGTGCTGCTGCTGATCGCGCTGACCCTCAACCGGCTGCCGTGGCGTTACGTGCCCGGCACCGACGAGCGCTACAGCGGGCAGCGACCGGACCCACAGCCGAGCGCGGCCGCGCCGGCGACGGCAGTACCCGCGCCGAACGCCTACGCGGAGTCCCCGTGACGGCCGACACGACGCCCGCGGTGCGCCTGCGGGGGGTCAGCAAGACCTACGGCTCCACCGCGGCGGTGCGCGACCTCGACCTCGAGGTGCACCGGGCCGAGGTGTTCGCGCTGCTCGGACCCAACGGCGCCGGGAAGACCACGACCGTCGAGATGTGCGAGGGGTTCGTGCGACCCGACACCGGCACGATTGAGGTCCTGGGTCTTGATCCGCGTGCCGACAACGCCGCGCTGCGCGCCCGCATCGGGGTGATGCTGCAGGGCGGCGGCGGCTATCCCGCCGCGCGGGCGGCCGAACTGCTCAACCTGATCGCCGCCTACTCCGCCGATCCGCTGGATCCCGCCTGGCTGCTGGACACCCTCGGGCTGACCGATGCGGCCAAGACCACCTACCGCCGGCTCTCCGGCGGCCAGCAGCAGCGCCTGGCCCTGGCATGTGCCATCGTCGGCCGGCCTGAGCTGGTGTTCCTCGACGAGCCGACGGCGGGCATGGACGCCCACGCCCGGCTGGTGGTCTGGGAGCTCATCGGGGCGCTGCGCCGCGACGGCGTGACGGTCGTGTTGACCACCCACCAACTCCAGGAGGCCGAGGAACTCGCCGACCGGATCGTGATCATCGACCGCGGTTCCCCGGTGGCCGCCGGCACGCCCGCGGAGCTGATGCGCAATGGCGCCGAAGACCAGCTGAGGTTCACCGCCGCCCCCCGGCTCGATCTCGCGCTGCTGACCTCCGCGCTGCCGGAGGGCTACCGGGCCAGCGAGCGCGCGCCGGGCGAGTACCTGGTGGAAGGCAGGATCGACCCTCAGGTCCTGGCGACGGTGACCGCCTGGTGCGCCCGACTGAACATCATGGCCAATGACGTCCGTGTCGAGCAGCGCAGCCTCGAGGACGTCTTCCTCGACCTGACCGGCCGGGAGATGCGGCCGTGACCGCGCTGTTCCCGGCCGGAACGTTCGCCCCCGATCCCCGGCCCAGCGGGGTGGCCAGGATGCTGGCCGCCCAGTACCGGCTGGACGTCCGGCTGCTGCTGCGCAACGGCGAGCAGCTGTTGCTCACGATGTTCATTCCGGTAACCCTGCTGATCGGGCTCACGGTGCTGCCGCTGGGGTCCTTCGGCGAGCGGCGTGCCGACGTGTTCGTGCCCGCCATCATGGCGATCGCGATCACCTCGACCGCGTTCACCGGCCAGGCGATCGCGGTCGCCTTCGATCGCCGCTACGGCGCTCTCAAAAGGCTGGGCGCCACCGCCCTGCCGGTGTGGTGCATCATCGCCGGCAAGTCGCTCGCGGTGGTCAGTGTCGTTCTGCTGCAGATGATTCTGCTCGGCGGGATCGGGTTCGCCCTGGGCTGGCGGCCTCATCCGGCCGGTCTGCTACTGGGGGGGTTGATCGTCGCGCTGGGCACCGTGGTGTTCGCCGCGATGGGACTGCTGCTCGGCGGCACCCTGCGCGCCGAGATCGTCCTTGCCCTGGCCAACCTGCTGTGGTTCGTCTTCGCCGGACTCGGCGCGCTCACGCTGGAGACCGGCACGGGCCCCGGCACGATCACAGGCACACTGTCCTGGTTGGCGCGACTGACGCCGTCGGGCGCGCTGACCGAGGCCCTCTCCCAGGCCGTAGGTAGCGCCGGGCCCACTGTCGACTGGTCCGGCATCGTCGTGCTGGTCGTCTGGGGTAGCGCCTGCGCACTTGCCGCGCTGCGCTGGTTCCGTTTCTCCTGACCTACGATCGCTGGTGTGACCACCGTCGGGCTCTCCCAGTTGGTGGGTCGGCTCCCTGCCCCCAGCCTGCGCACCCAGCGCCTGGTCGCGGGCGCGGTCGTACTCACCCAGGCCGGGATCGCCGTCACCGGCGCGATCGTGCGGGTCACCGCTTCCGGGCTCGGCTGCCCCACCTGGCCGCAGTGTTTCCCGGGCAGCTTCGTCCCGGTACCGCACGCCGAGGTGCCGATCGTCCATCAGATCGTCGAGTTCGGTAACCGTCTGCTCACCTTCGCCGTCGTGATCACCGCGATCCTCGCCGTCGTCACCGTGACCCGTGCCGGGCGCCGGCGCGAGGTCATCGTCTACGCCTGGCTGATGCCCGCCTCGACGGTGTTGCAGGCCGTGATCGGCGGCATCACGGTCCTGACCGGGCTGCTGTGGTGGACGGTCGCAATCCACCTGCTGGTGTCGATGGCGATGGTGTGGGTGGCGACGCTGCTGTACGTCAAGGTCGGTGAGCCCGACGACGGCACCGTGCGCTCAGTCGTCCCGAATCAATTGCGGCAGTTGACTTTTCTGTCGGCTCTCGCTTTATCGGCGACCCTGGTGACCGGCACCATGGTCACCGGCGCGGGCCCACACGCCGGGGACAAGAGCCCGGACAGCCCGGTTCCGCGCCTGCAGATCGAGATCGTGACCCTGGCCCATGCGCACTCCACGCTGCTGATCGGTTACCTGAGCCTGCTCGTCGGCCTGGGCGCGGGGCTGCTGGCCGTCTCCGCTCCGCAGCCGGTCCGGCGGCGGCTGGCGGTGCTCATCGGCCTGGTCGTCGTGCAGGGTCTGATCGGCGCGGTGCAGTATCGCACCGGGGTGCCGGCCGCCCTGGTGGCCCTGCACGTCGCGGGCGCGGCGGCCTGCACGAGCGCGACCGCTGCGCTATGGGCGTCGACGCGACAGCGGACCGAGTCCCAGCCGCTCAAGGGCTGACTCCACCTCGATGGCGAATCGGCGCTGTTGCGCCGCGCGGCCGGCGGCGTCGAGCTGGAGCCAGCCGAGCGACGGTTCGATGAGCTCCAGCTCGAGCAGCACCGCCTCCCCCGCACCACCGATGAGGTCGACGCGCGCATAGAGCAGGTCGCTCACCGAGCAGCCCGCCCGCGCGCACGCCGCATCGAGAGCGGCATGTCCGAGGTCCCACAGTTCGAAGTCGGGTTCGGCCGGCGCGAGGGTCTCCCGCGCGAAGGTGCCCGATCCATCGAGCGCGGGCGCCGCGCCACGTGGCGGAAGGATCGGCCCCTTGGTGAAGGCGTGCGATTGGCGGCCGCCCAGGAACACCAGAGCCGTCTCGCCCTGCTCGACCCGCGGGTCGTAGGGCTGCACCAGCGCGGTCCGCCCGCTGAGCTGAAGCGCCTCCGCGTGCGCGCGGGCCGCGCCGGGTTCGCTGAAACGGTGGGTGTCGACCGACCCGGCCCCCACCGCCGGCTTCACCACGACCTCGCCGCGCGGCAGGCGGACCGCCGCACCCGGCGGGAAGAACCGCGAGGGCACGACGGGCACCCCGGCTTCGGCGAGGTCACGCAGATAGGACTTGTCGCTGTTCCAGGCCACCACCGCCGGCGGGTTGAGCAAATGGCGCACCCGCCGGGACCAGTCCAGGAACTCCTCGCGACGCGAGGCGTAGTCCCAGGTCGCGCGCAGGATCACCAGATCGGCCCGCTCGGTCGCCGGGTCGTCCCAGGCCATCCACCGGGCGTGCAGCCCGCGGCGGCGCAGGGCGCCGGTCAGGCCGGCGTCGTCGCCGTCACCGTCGGGCAACTGCCCGCAGGACGCCAGCGCGATGCTCGGGTGAAATATGTCCGGCCGGGCCCTCTTCATCGCCGATTCCGCTCCGCCGGTGGTGGCCACGGAGGCGATGATAGTGAGATGCAGGCAGTCGAGGTCGCTCAGACCGGCGGACCGGAGGTGCTGCGCCCGGTCTCCAAACCCGTTCCCGCTCCCGCCGAGGGCGAGGTGCTGATCCGGGCCGACGCGATCGGCGTGAACTTCATCGACACGTACTTCCGCTCCGGGCTGTACCCGCGCGCGCTGCCCTTCGTGGTCGGCACCGAGGTGTGCGGCACGGTGGCCGCGATCGGCGACGGGGTGGAGGTCCTCGCCGAGGGCGACCGGGTCGTGACCGCGAGTGCCGTGGGCGCCTACGCCGACTACTGCACCGCGCCCGCGGATTTCGTCGCCTACGTTCCCGACGTCGTCCCGTCCGACGCGATCGCCTCGGCTCTGCTGAAGGGCATGACGGCGCACTACCTGATCACCTCGGTGTACCCGGTCGGGCCGGGGGACTTCGTGCTCGTCCACGCCGGCGCGGGCGGGGTGGGTTTGATCCTCACCCAGTGGGCCACCAGTCGGGGGGCGCGGGTGATCACCACGGCGTCGACACCGGGGAAGGCCGAGCTGTCCCGGCAGGCCGGCGCCGTCGAGGTGCTCGACTATCCCGACGATCCGGAGGACTTCGCCGCGCGGGTGCGCACGGTGACCGAGGGCAAGGGTGCGGCCGCGGTGTACGACGGCGTGGGCCGCTCGACCTTCGACGCCAGCCTGGCCAGCCTGGCGGTGCGCGGCACGCTCGCACTCTTCGGCGCCTCCAGCGGCCCGGTCCCCCCCGTCGACCCGCAGCGCCTCAACGCGGCCGGCTCGGTCTTCCTGACCCGCCCCAGCCTCACCCACTTCATCCGCACCCCGGACGAGTTCGCCTGGCGCGCTGGTGAACTGCTGGATGCGGTCGCCGACGGCTCGATCGTGATCACCGTGGGCGGCCACTACCCGCTGGCCGACGCCCGCCGGGCCCATGAGGACCTGCAGGCTCGCAGAACCACCGGTTCGATCGTGCTGCTGCCCGAGGGCGGCTAGCCGAGCGGCAGCCCCAGGACCCCGGGCAGCGCCGCGACCGAGTCGACGGCCAGCGCGAAGAACAGCGCCGAGAGGTAGTTGTTGGACTGCAGGAACAGCCGCAGCGGCTTGACCGTGTCGCCGCGGCGAACACCGGCTTGCAGGCGGTAGGCCTGGGCCAGGAACCACGTCCCGGCCAGCACCGCCACCACCGCGTAGAGCCAGCCGGTCGCCGGGATCAGCGCGAGGGTGGCGACCACGGTCAGCCAGGTGTAGACGACGATCTGCCGGGCGACCTGGCGTTCGGTGGCCACCACCGGAAGCATCGGGATTCCGGCGGCGCGGTAGTCATCCTTGTAACGCATCGCCAGCGCCCAGGTGTGCGGCGGCGTCCAGAAGAAGATGACCGCGAACATCACCAGGGCCTGCCAGCCGATCGTCCCGGTGACCGCAGACCAGCCGATCATCACCGGCATGCAGCCGGCCGCACCACCCCACACCACGTTCTGTGGAGTGCGCCGCTTGAGCAGCAGGGTGTAGACCAGCACGTAGAAGGCGATGGTGGCGGCGGCCAGGTGAGCCGACAGCAAATTGGTGGTCCACCACAACCAGAAGAACGAGCCGACCGACAGGGCGAGCCCGAACACCAGGGCGTGGCTGCGGGGAACGACCGCACGGGCCAGCGGACGTCCGGCGGTGCGCTTCATGACCTTGTCGATGTCGGCGTCGGCTACGCAGTTGAGCGTGTTGGCGCCCCCGGCGGCCAGCATCCCGCCGAACAGCGTGCTCAGAATGAGCACCAGATCGACGTGGCCCCGATCGGCCAGCAGCATGGCCGGGATGGTGGTGACCAGCAGCAGCTCGATGACCCGTGGCTTGGTCAGGGACAGGTAGCCCGCCAGGGTGCCGGAGAGCCGACCGGACCGGGTGCGCGTCGCGGGGGCGGCGTCGCTGCCGACGCTGCCTTCGCGAATGTTCACCGGATTTTCTCCTCACGCGACAGACAGGAGCCGTCTCGAGTGCGACCGTCTCTAGTACACAGGATGCTAGTCCGCCGTGCTTCCGATTCGGTACTGCAGGTCCGATTCCCGGCATTAGGGTGGGCAGCAGAGACCGGTACAGCCCGGTCAGCCTGCCGATTCGACGCCAGGAGTGAGTTCGTGACCACGCTCGAGGAAATCTCCACGCTGACCCGGCCGCATCACCCCGACGACTGGAGTGAACTGGATTCGCTGGCCGTCGACACGGTCCGGGTGCTGGCCGCCGACGCGGTGCAGAAGGTCGGCAACGGGCATCCCGGCACGGCGATGAGCCTGGCCCCGCTGGCCTACACCCTGTTCCAGCGGATCATGCGCCACGATCCCGGCGACACCGCCTGGCTGGGCCGCGACCGGTTCGTGCTGTCCTGCGGACACAGCAGCCTGACCCTCTACCTACAGCTCTACCTGGGCGGCTTCGGCCTGGAACTGTCCGACATCGAGGCCCTGCGCACCTGGGGCTCGCTGACCCCGGGTCACCCGGAGTTCCACCACACCCGGGGTGTGGAGATCACCACCGGGCCGCTGGGCCAGGGTCTGGCCTCGGCGGTCGGGATGGCCATGGCGTCGCGCTACGAGCGCGGGCTGTTCGACCCCGACGCGCCCGCCGGCACCAGCCCGTTCGACCACTACATCTATGTCATCGCCTCCGACGGCGACATCGAGGAAGGCGTCACCAGCGAGGCGTCCTCCCTTGCCGGCACCCAGCAGCTGGGCAACCTGATCGTGATCTGGGACGACAACGAGATCTCCATCGAGCACGACACCCGCATCGCGCTGTCGGAGGACACCGCCGCCCGCTACGCGGCCTACGGCTGGCACGTCCAGGTCGTGGAGGGCGGCGAGAACGTCATCGGCATCGAGGAGGCGGTGCGGGCCGCGCAGCAGGTGACCGACCGACCGTCGTTCATCGCGTTGCGCACGATCATCGGCTACCCGGCCCCGACCAAGATGAACACCGGCGGCGTGCACGGCTCCGCCCTCGGGGCCGACGAGGTCGCCGCGACCAAGAAGGTGCTCGGGTTCGATCCGGACAAGACCTTCGAGGTCCGCGACGAGGTCATCGCGCACACCCGCAAACTCCTCGAGCGTGGCGCCGAGGCGCACCGCGCGTGGCAGGACGGGTTCGACGCGTGGGCCCGGCGCGAACCGGAGCGCAAGGCCCTGCTGGACCGCCTGCTGGACGGCCGGTTGCCCGACGGCTGGGACGCCAACCTGCCGCACTGGGAGCCCGGCTCCAAGGCGCTGGCCACCCGGGCCGCCTCCGGGGAGGTGCTGTCGGCGATCGGGCCGACACTGCCCGAACTGTGGGGCGGCTCGGCAGACCTCGCCGGCAGCAACAACACCACGATGAAGGGCGTCAGATCCTTCGGCCCGCCGTCGATCTCGACCGAGGACTGGGACGCCACCTGGTACGGACGCACGTTGCACTTCGGAATCCGCGAGCACGCGATGGGCGCCATCCTGTCAGGCATCGTGCTGCACGGTCCGACCCGTGCCTACGGCGGTACCTTCCTTCAGTTCGCCGACTACATGCGGCCCGCGGTGCGCCTCGCGGCACTGATGGACATCGACCCGATCTACGTCTGGACCCACGATTCGATCGGCCTGGGCGAGGACGGCCCGACCCATCAGCCGATCGAACACCTGGCGGCGCTGCGGGCGATCCCGAACCTGTCGGTGGTCCGGCCGGCGGATCCGAACGAAACGGCTTTCGCCTGGCGCACCATCCTGTCGCGCGAGGCCACCAACGGCCCGGTCGGCCTGATCCTGACCCGTCAGGGCGTGCCCGTGCTCGAGGGCACCAGCCGCGAGGGCGTGACGCGGGGCGGATACGCGCTCGGCGGCACCGATCCGGCCGACGCCGACGTCATCATCATCGCGACCGGTTCTGAGGTCCAGTTGGCGGTCGCGGCGAGCGCGATTCTCGCCGAACGGGACATCCGCGCCGCCGTGGTCTCGATGCCCTGCGTCGAGTGGTTCGAGTCCCAGCCGCAGGAATACCGCGACAGCGTGCTGCCGCCCGACGTTCCCGCCCGGGTCGCGGTGGAAGCCGGGATCGCGCAGAGCTGGTACAAGTTCGTCGGCGATACCGGGGAGATCATCTCGATCGAGCACTACGGCGCCTCCGCCGACGACAAGACGCTTTTCCGCGAGTTCGGCTTCACCCCGGAGGCGGTCGTGGCGGCCGCGGAGCGAGCCATCGACAACTAGCCCCGCCCAGTTCGAGCGTCTACCTCTCAACCGTCAGGAGAACACCATGACCCAGAATCCCCACCTCGCGGCGCTCTCCGCGGCAGGCGTATCCGTCTGGCTCGACGACCTGTCGCGCGACCGGCTGCGCTCGGGCAACCTGCAGCAGCTCATCGACACCCGCAGCGTCGTCGGGGTCACCACCAACCCGTCCATCTTCCAGGCCGCGCTGTCCAAGGGCACCGCCTACGACGCCCAAGTCGCCGAACTTGCCGAACGCGGCGCCGATGTGGATGCGACCATCCGTACCGTCACCACCGACGATGTCCGCGAAGCCTGCGACGTGCTGCGGCCGCAGTGGGAGGCCTCCGAGGGCATCGACGGCCGGGTCTCCATCGAGGTCGACCCGCGCCTGGCTCACGACACCGACAAGACGATCCTGCAGGCCATCGAGTTGTGGAAGATCGTCGACCGGCCCAACCTGCTCATCAAGATCCCGGCCACGCTGGCCGGCCTACCGGCCATCACCGCCGTCCTCGCCGAGGGAATCTCGGTCAACGTCACGCTGATCTTCTCGGTGGACCGCCACCGCGCCGTCATGGACGCCTATCTGGCCGGACTGGAAGCCGCCCGCCAGGCCGGTCACGATCTGTCCAAGATCCACTCGGTCGCATCGTTCTTCGTCTCCCGGGTGGACACCGAGATCGACAAGCGTCTCGAGAAGATCGGCTCCGCCGAGGCACTGGAACTGCGCGGCCGTGCCGGGGTGGCCAACGCCCGCCTGGCCTACGCGGCCTACGAGGAGGTGTTCGGCGGCACACGATTCGCCGCGCTGGCCAAGGACGGGGCGCGGGTGCAGCGTCCGCTCTGGGCGTCCACCGGGGTGAAGAACCCCGACTACTCCGACACGCTCTACGTCACCGAACTGGTCGCCCGCAACACGGTCAACACGATGCCCGAAAAGACCCTCGAGGCAGTGGCCGACCACGGTGCCGTGACCGGGGACACCGTGACCGGCACGGCGGGCACCGCGCAGGGGGTGTTCGACGCGCTGACCGCGATCGGAGTCGACCTCGCCGACGTCTTCACCCTGCTCGAGGACGACGGCGTGGAGAAGTTCGAGAAGTCCTGGCAGGAGTTGCTCGATGCGACCCAGGACCAGCTCACCGCGGCCTCGAAGTGAATCCCGATGACGTCGGCTGCTGAGGCCTCGGGGAGCGAGGCCGGAGCGTCCGGGTGGCACAACCCGTTGCGCGACAAACGCGACAAGCGGATGCCGCGCATCGCCGGCCCGTGCGGGGTGGTGATCTTCGGGGTCACCGGCGACCTGTCCCGCAAGAAGTTGATGCCCGCGATCTATGACCTCGCCAACCGCGGCCTGCTTCCGCCCTCCTTCTCCCTGGTCGGTTTCGCCCGCCGGGACTGGGCCGACCAAGACTTCGGCAAGATCGTGTACGACGCCGTCCGCCAGCACGCCCGCACCCCGTTCCGGCAGGAGGTCTGGGATCGGCTGGCGGAGGGGTTCCGCTTCGTGCAAGGCAGCTTCGACGACGGCGCCGCCTTCGCCAAACTGGCCGAGACCCTCGAGAAACTCGACGCCGAACGCGGCACCGGCGGCAACCACGCCTTCTATCTGTCCATCCCGCCGAAGGCCTTCCCGGTGGTCTGCGAACAGCTGAAGAACTCCGGCCTGGCCAGCCCGCGGCAGGACCGGTGGAGCCGTGTCGTGATCGAGAAGCCGTTCGGACACGACCTGAGCAGCGCCGTCGAACTCAACGAAGTGGTCAACAGCGTGTTCGCCGAGGAGTCGGTGTTCCGCATCGACCACTACCTCGGCAAGGAGACGGTCCAGAACATCCTGGCGCTGCGTTTCGCCAACGAGCTCTATGAGCCGATCTGGAACAGCCACTACGTCGACAGCGTGCAGATCACCATGGCCGAGGACATCGGACTGGGCGGCCGGGGCGGCTACTACGACGGCATCGGCGCGGCGCGTGACGTCATTCAGAATCACCTCCTCCAATTGCTCGCGTTGACCGCCATGGAGGAGCCGGTCAACTTCGGGCCAGAGGAGGTCAAGACCGAGAAGATCAAGGTGCTCTCCGCCACCCGGCTGGCCCAACCGCTGGACCTGACCAGTGCGCGCGGGCAGTACACCGCCGGGTGGCAGGGCGGCGAAAAGGTCGTCGGCCTGCTCGACGAGGAGGGCTTCTCCCAGACGTCCATCACCGAGACCTTCGCCGCCATCACCGTGGAGGTCGACACCCGGCGGTGGGCCGGCGTTCCGTTCTATCTGCGCACCGGCAAGCGGCTGGGCCGGCGGGTGACCGAGATCGCGCTGATGTTCAAGCGGGCGCCGCACCTGCCCTTCGACGAGACGATGACCGAGGAATTGAGCCAGAACGCACTGGTGTTCCGGGTACAACCCGACGAGGGCATCACCTTGCGCTTCGGGTCGAAGGTACCCGGCAGCGCGATGGAGGTGCGCGACGTCAACATGGACTTCTCCTACGGCTCGGCCTTCGCCGAGGACTCCCCCGAGGCCTACGAGCGGCTCATCCTCGATGTGCTGCTCGGGGAGCCGTCGCTCTTCCCGGTCAACGCCGAGGTCGAACTGTCCTGGAAGATCCTCGATCCGGTGCTCGAGTACTGGGCGACGCACGGTAAGCCCGATCCGTACCCGGCGGGAACCTGGGGACCCGACTCGGCCTTCGAGATGCTCGCGCGCTCGGGCCGGGAGTGGCGGCGACCATGATCGTCGATCTTCCCGACACGACTACCAACGACATCAACAAGCGGATCACCGAGCTTCGCGAGGAGGGTGGGGCCATCACCCTTGGCCGGGTTCTCACGCTGGTCGTCGCGCCCGACACCGAGGAGATCGTGGAGGACGCCATCGACGCGGCCACCTCGGCCAGCCGCGAGCATCCGTGCCGCATCGTCGTGGTGGTCCCCCACGACCGGCTCGCCTCGGAAGCACGATTGGACGGACAGCTGAGGGTGGGCGGTGATGCCGGTGCCGGCGAGGTGGTCGTGCTGCGCATCTCCGGGCCGCTGGCATCGCATGCCAGCAGTGTGGTGCTGCCGTTTCTACTGCCCGACACTCCCGTCGTGGCGTGGTGGCCCGGCGCCGCACCCGCTGTACCGGCCGAGGATCCGTTGGGCCGCTTGGCAATCCGCCGGATCACCGACGCGACCCGCGCTGAGGATCCACTAGCGGCGCTTCGGGGTCGGCTTGAGGGCTACACCAAGGGTGACACCGATCTGGCCTGGAGCCGGATCACCTACTGGCGAGCACTGCTGACCACGGCACTGGATCAGCCGCCGTATGAGCCCATCACCGCCGCCGTGGTCTCCGGACTCGCCGACGAGCCGGCGCTCGACATCTTGGCCGGCTGGCTGGCCAGCCGCATCGACGGGACCGTCCGGCGGGAGGTCGGCGAGCTCAAGGTGGAGCTGATCCAGCCCAGCCAGACGATCACCCTGAGCCGACCCCAGAACGGGGCCACGGCGACCCTGAGCCGCACCAGCCGTCCCGCTGCCCAGCTGCCGCTGGCCCGCCGGGAGACGCGGGAGTGCCTCGCCGAGGACCTGCGCCGGCTCGACGCCGACGAGATCTACCACGAGGCGCTGTGCGGGATCGGCAGAGTGCAGTACGCGGCCGGCGGAGACTCCTGACCGTGGGCGTCACCGTCGAGACCTATCCCGACGCCGACGCCCTGGTGGACGCCGTCGGCGACCGACTGGCCGCGACGATCACGGCGGCGGTGGCCAAGCGCGGGCGGGCGGTGATCGTCCTCACCGGCGGGGGCACCGGAATCGGTCTGCTCCGGCGCCTGGGATCACACCCGCTGGACTGGAGTCGGGTCCACCTGTACTGGGGTGACGATCGCTATGTGCCGCGCGACGACGACGAGCGCAACGAGAAACAGGCCCGCGAGGCGCTACTCGACCATGTCGGAATCCCGGCGGAGCAGATCCACCCGATGCCGCCGAGCGACGCCGGGTTCGGCGCCGATCTTGACGCCGCGGCGCACGCCTACGCCGAGGTGCTGGCCGCCGGCGCCGAGCCCGGCCAGGCGACTCCCGTCTTCGACGTCCACCTGCTCGGCATGGGCGGCGAAGGTCACATCAACTCGATCTTCCCGCACACCGCCGCCGTGCGGGAGGACGAGCGCATGGTGGTCGCGGTGGCCGACTCCCCCAAGCCGCCACCGCAGCGGATCACCCTCACCCTGCCCGCCGTCCGGCACGCGCGCGAGGTGTGGCTGGTGGTGTCCGGCGCGGCCAAAGCCGAAGCGGTGGCCGCGGCCATCGGCGGCGCTCGGCCCGAAGATGTCCCCGCCGCCGGCGCCACCGGTCGGGAGGCGACCGTATGGCTGCTCGACTCGGCAGCCGCAACGAAACTGGAGGACGGCAATGACTGACAAATCGACCCCCCGCACCCCCGGCGAGCGGATCCGGTCACTGGCCCAGGCCGCGCTCAACGCCGACGTCACCGTCGACCAGCTCGACACCGTGCTGACCGACCTGGAGTCCAGTCTGGTGAGCCTCAACCGGGCGGTCGGCGGGCTGGAGAGCTCCCTGGAGTACTTCGAGAAGACGCTGAGCACTCTCAACGCGACACTGGTCCGCATGGAGGGGGTCGTGGACCGGGTGGAGCGCATGGTCGATGTCGGCGAGACGATGATGTCACCGCTGATGGCCACCGAGTCGGCGGTGCGCGGGGTGGTCAACGCGCTGCGCGGGCGCTAGCCACTGTTGCGCAGGGCCGACGACAGTCCGTTCATGGTCAGCAGGATCCCGCGCTGCACCAACTCGTCGTCCTCGCCTGCGCGGTACCGGCGCAGCAGTTCGACCTGCAGGTGATTGAGCGGCTCGAGGTAGGGGAAGCGGTTGAACACCGACCTCGCCAGAGCGGGATTGTCCGCCAGCAGGTCGTCCTGGCCGGTGATCAGCCCGTGCATCCGAATGGTCAGCTCGTGTTCGGCGCGGATCCTGCCGAAGACCGTTGCACGCAGGTCGGTGTCGGTGACCAGTCCGGCATAGCGCGCCGCCAGACCCATGTCTGACTTCGCCAGCACCTGAGCCATGTTGGAGAGCACGGTGCGGAAGAACGGCCAGCGCCGGTAGAGGTAGCGCAGCGTCTCAAGGCTGTCCGGGTCGCCGTCGCCGAGAAATCCCGCGATCGCGGTGCCGGTGCCGTACCAGCCGGGCAGCATGACCCGCGACTGGCTCCAGGCGAGCACCCACGGGATCGCCCGGAGGTCGGAGATGGCCGCTGTCGGCTTCCGCGAAGCCGGACGGCTGCCGATGTTCATCGCGCCGATCTCGCTGACCGGCGTGGACTCCTGGAAGTAGGTCACGAAACCCGGTGTCTGGTGCACCAGGTCGGCGTAGACGCGCCTGGCCCGGCCGGCCAGGTCGTCCAGCACCCGGTAGGCGGGACCGGCGTCCTCGCCCAGACCCTCGACATCGAGCAGGCTGGCTTCGAGCGTCGCCGAGATCAGGCTCTCCAGATTCCGGAGGGCCAGATGGGGTTCGGCGTACTTGGCGGCGATGATCTCGCCCTGCTCGGTCAGGCGCAGCGAACCGTTGACCGCTCCTGGGGGCTGGGCGAGGATCGCGTCGTAACTCGGACCACCACCGCGACCGACGGTGCCTCCCCGACCGTGGAAGAGCCGCAACCGGATTCGATGACGCCGAGCCGCCTCGACGAGGTCGAGTTCGGCACGGTACAGCGCCCAGTTGGCGGCCAGATAGCCGCCGTCCTTGTTGGAGTCGGAGTAGCCGAGCATCACCTCCTGCACGTCACCGCGGGCGCTGACCATCTCCCGGTACGCCGCCAGCCGCAGCGCCGACTCCAGCACGGCCGAACCCCGCTGGAGGTCGTCGATGGTCTCGAAGAGCGGGACGATGCCCACCGGCGCGTACGGCCGCGGCCCGGAAAGATCCAGCAGGCCGACCTCTTTGAGCAGTAGCGCCGCCTCCAGCAGGTCTGACACCGACTGGCACATCGAGATGATGTAGCTCGGGATGGCGGCCACGCCGAGCCGGCGCACCGCGGCGGCCGCCGCCCGCAGGATTCCGAGCTCCCTGCGGGCCAGATCGCCGACATCGGCGTCGTCGCAGAGCAGCGGGCGGCGGGTGGCGAGCTCGGCGAGCAGCAGGCCGACCCGATCGGCCTCCGGTAACGACGTGTAGTCGTGGTGCACGCCTGCCCAGGCGAGCAGTTCGGTCACCACCTGCTCGTGCACCTCGGAGTTCTGCCGCATATCCAGACCGCAGAGGTGGAATCCGAACACCTCCACCGCATGACGCAGCCGGGCCAGCCTGTCGTCGGCGAGCAGCGCACCGCCGTGCTCGCGCAGCGAAGCGTCCGCGATGGCGAGATCGGCGAGAAACTCCTCCGGCGTCGGATAGGCAGCGGCACCCAGATCGAGCAGATGCTCGGGCTGACGGTCCAGGATGGCCGCGGCGGTGGCGGTCAGCCGAGCCCGCATCACCCGCACGGCCCGCCGATACGGTTCGTCGGCTCGCGCCGGATCCCTACATCCCCCGGCAAGCCCGGCCAGCTCAGTGCTGACCCCCACCAGCCGCTCCGACATCGATAACTCCTGCTCGAGGGCGAACAACTCCTCGAAGTAGTGGTTAAGCGCGGTGTAGGCGGCATCGGACGTCGCCAGCCGCACCACGTCGGCGTCGACGTTCGGGTTACCGTCACGGTCACCGCCGATCCAGGAACCGAGCCGCAGCAGGGGCTGCTTGAGCAAGTCGGCACCCGGCCAGCGACGGCGTAGCTCACGGCGAACTTCGGCATTGACCTTGGGCACCACCTCGAAGAACGAAGCCGGGTAGTAGCGCAGCCCCGACTCGATCTCATCTTGAACCCGCAGGCGGGACAACCGGATCAGCGCGGTCTGCCACAGCGTCAGCACCTGGCGCCGAAGTTCCGCGTCGATGCTGCGGCCGTCCTCGGTTTCGGTGTGACCGTGCATGCGCAACCGCAGCAGAGCGGTGATGCGGTTCTGGGTGTCGAAAACGGTGCGCCGTCGTGTCTCTGTCGGGTGTGCGGTGATGACCGGCGACACCAGGGCGTCCCGCAGCACGTCGGAGATGGTGTCGACATCCAGCGCAGCCGAGTCGAGTTTGCGGTAGGTCGCCGCCAGGGTGCTGTCCGGCGCCGGTTCACCGGCCGCGGCGTGGATGGCGCGGCGACGCTCGCGATGAACGTCCTCGGCCACGTTGGCCAGCAGCGCGAAGTGACTGAACGCCCGGATCACCGGAATCGCCAGATGGATGTCGATTCCGGTGAACATCTCGGCCAGATCGGCACGCTCGATCTCCGAGCGGCGGACCCGGAAGGACTCCACCCGGGCCCGCTCGACCAGCTGGTAGACGAACTCTCCGTTCTGCTCCCGCACGGTGTCGCCCAGAATCGCACCGAGCAGCCGGATGTCGGCGCGCATCGGCTCGGAGGCCTCGCGGCCCACCGTGGTGCGCCGGACCGCTCCGAACGGCTCCAGCGACACGGGGTCGGTCATGAGGCCCAGTATCGGTGCCCGGGCGAGACCTCGCAGAGCGGGGACCGGCGAGGGCGCAGATGAGGCAGGATTGAGTTCGTGACCGGTGGCCCGGGGGCGGATGACGCGACACGGGTCTACACCGCGCGCCGCGTGATCACCATGGACCCCGAACTGCCCGAGGCGACCGCCGTCGCCGTTAGGGGTGGGCGCGTCTGCGCCGTCGGCGCCGTGGAGACGCTGCGCGACGCGGGGACCGTGGACCAGACCTTCGCCGACGCCGTCCTGTGCACCGGCCTGATCGACCAGCACCTGCACCCGATCCTCGGAGCGTCCACCCTGATGACCGAGGTGATCGCCATCGAGGACTGGGTGCTGCCCGGGCGGACCTGCCCGGCTGCAACCTCTGCCGAGCAGTACCGTGCACTGCTCACCGATGCCGAGCGGCGGCTGCGCGACCCCGGGGAATGGCTGTTCTCCTGGGGCTACCACAGGCTGTGGCACGGCGAACTCGGCCGCGCCGCCCTCGACGGAATCAGCCCGACCCGACCGATTGCGATATGGCAGCGTTCCTGCCACGAGTGGTTCCTCAACACCCCCGCGATCGAGGCGCTCGGACTCACCGAAGCGCAGATGGCCGGCCGCGGCGCATCGAGCGCGATGGTCGACTTCCCCGACGGACACTGGTGGGAGTCGGGGATGAACCTCCTGCTGCCGCACCTGAGCCCGGTGTTCATGACCGAGCATCGGCTGACCGCCGGGCTGCGTCAGCTGGTGGCGTACCTGCATCGCAACGGCGTCACCGCCATCAACGAGCCCGGAATCATGTGGGCGATCGAGCCGTGGGATCTCTACCAGGAGATCCTCGGTGCCGCCGAGACTCCCTTCCTCTCCACCTTCCTGGTCGATGCGCGCAGCCAGGCCGATTCGGGCATGGATCCGGCGGAGGCGGTCGCCGATGCCGAACAACAGGTAGCCCGGGCGGCCACCGGCAAGGTGCGGCTGTTGCCCAAACACGTGAAGCTTTTCGCCGACGGCGCGATCATCAGTCAGCTGATGCAGATGCGCGAACCCTACCTGGACGACGCGGGCCGGCCCGATCCGTGCCATCACGGGGAGTGGATGATGCAGCCCGACACGTTTCGGGCCTTCGCCCGCGCATACTGGAACGCCGGCTGGCAGTTACACATCCACGTCAACGGCGACGCCGGTCTCGACCTGGTCCTCGAGACAATCGCCGAATGCATGGCCACCCATCCGCGCTCCGATCACCGGACGGTGATCGTGCACTTCGCGAACTCGACCGAGGAACAGGTCGATCGCATCGCGGAGTTGGGCTGCATCGTTTCGGCGAACTCCTACTATCCGGTCGGATTCGCCGATCGCTACGCAGTACACGGGTTGGGCCCCGAACGCGCCGACACCATGGTCCGGGCTGCGTCGGTTCTGCGCCGCGGGATCCCGCTGTCGCTGCACTCCGACCTGCCGATGGGGCCCGCCGCCCCACTCATGCTGGCCTGGTGCGCCGCGAATCGCACGACGCCCGGTGGGCGCACGGTCGCGCCTGAGCAGCGCATCTCGGTGCCCGACGCCCTGCGGGCGGTCACCCTCGAGGCCGCTTACTCCTGGCGGATGGAGCGGGAACTGGGCAGCATCTCAGTCGGCAAGGCGGCCAACTTCACCGTGCTCGGACAAGACCCCCTCAGCATCGACCCGATGGGTCTGCGGGACGTCCCGGTGTTGGGAACCGTGTACGAGGGCAGGTGGTTTCCGGCGAGCGGAGCGTAAGTCAGGAGTACTTGATCTGCAGCGCGATGCCGATGATCGCAACCACCCAGATCCCGGTGACGAACAGCGTCAACCGGTCGAGGTTCTTCTCCACCACGGTGGACCCGGACAGGCTGGACTGCACCCCGCCGCCGAACAATGTCGACAAGCCCCCGCCCTTGGCGCGGTGCAGCAACACCAGCAGCACAAGGAGCAGGCTGGTGATGACCAACAGGATCTGGAGCGTGAAGACCATAGCGGCAGCTTACCGGGTCTGCCCGGTACCTAGGGCAGCGGCCCGCCCGCGGCGATCGCCGCCAGCACGGCGAACTGCTCGGCCTCCAGGGAGGCACCTCCGACCAACGCGCCGTCCACGTCCTGCTGGGCGACGATCTCCCCCACGTTCTTGGCGTTGACCGAGCCGCCGTAGAGGATCCGCACGCCGTCCGCCACCTGACGCGTCGCGAGATCCGCCAGCTCGGAGCGGATCGCCGCACACACCTCCTGTGCGTCGGCGGCCCCAGCCACCCGGCCCGTGCCGATGGCCCAGACCGGCTCGTAGGCGATCACCACGGTCGCGAGTTGCTCGGTGGTCAGCCCGGTCAGCGATCCCCGCAGCTGGGCGACATTGTGCTCGACGTGTCCACCGGCTTCGCGCACCTCGAGGTGCTCGCCGATGCAGACGATGGGGGTCAGGCCGTGCCGGAAGGCGGCCACCGCCTTGGCCGCGACCAGGGCATCGTCCTCGTGGTGGTAGGTGCGCCGTTCGGAGTGGCCGGCAAGGACGAAGGTGCAGCCGAGTTTGGCCAGGAACGCACCGCTGATGTCGCCGGTGTAGGCGCCGGAGTCGTGCTGGGAGAGGTCCTGGGCCCCATAGGTCAGCCGAAGCCGGTCGCCGTCGACAAGGGTCTGCACACTGCGCAGGTCGGTGAACGGCGGGATGACGGTGACGTCGACCTTGTCGAAGTACTTCTCCGGCAGGGAGAAGGCGATCTTCTGAACCAGCGCGATGGCCTCGAAGTGATTGAGGTTCATCTTCCAGTTACCCGCGATGAGCGGTTTGCGGGACACGCGTCTCCTCAGTCTCTTGTGCTGTGTTGCTAGTCGTTGCCGGTCGTTGCGCCGAGAACGTCGATGCCGGGCAGGCTCTTGCCTTCAAGGTATTCCAGCGACGCCCCCCCGCCGGTGGAAATGTGCGAGAAACCGTCCTCGGGCAGTCCGAGCAGGCGCACCGCGGCCGCGGAGTCACCGCCACCCACCACGCTGAAGGCCCCCTTGGCGGTCGCGCCGATGATGGCCTCGGCTACGCCCCGGGTGCCGGCGGCAAAGGCGGGGAACTCGAACACCCCCATGGGTCCATTCCAGAAGATGGTGCGCGCGTTGGACAGCAGGGCCGCGAAGCGGTGCACCGACTCGGGTCCGATGTCCATTCCGATGGTCCCGGCCGGAATCTTCTGCACGGACACCGTCTGTTGCGGGGAGTCGGCGGCGAACTCGTCGGCGACGACGATGTCCACCGGAAGGTGGATCACATCGCCGTACTCCTCGAGCAGCCGCCGACAGGTGTCGACCATCTCTTGCTGCACGAGCGACTTCCCGATCGCGATGCCCTGCGCGGCAAGGAAGGTGAAGCACATACCGCCTCCGATGATGAGGCTGTCCGCGCGGGCTGCCAGGTTCTCGATTACGGCCAGCTTGTCGGAGACCTTCGATCCGCCGAGCACCACCGCATAGGGCCGTTCGGTCGAGGTCGTCAACTGCTCGAGAACTTTGACCTCGGCCGATACCAGGGAGCCCGCGTAACACGGCAGCAGCGCGGCAACGTCGTACACCGAGGCCTGCTTGCGGTGCACCACACCGAACCCGTCGGAGACGAAGGCCCCACCCCCGCCGGGGCCGCCGGCCAGCCCGGCCAGTGCCTGGGCCAATTCCCCGCGCTCACCGTCGTCCTTGCTCGTTTCCCGGGGGTCGAAGCGGATGTTCTCCAGCAGGAGCACGTCGCCGTCGGTGAGACCCTCAGCGCGTGCCAGGGCGTCGGGGCCAACCACATCCCCGGCGAGCTGGACGTGCCGCCCGAGCGTGTCGCCGAGCACCTTCGCCACCGGAGCCAGCGAGAGTTTCGGGTCCGGTCCGTCCTTCGGCCGTCCCAGGTGCGCGGTGACGATCACTCGCGCACCGGCATCCGAGAGCGCCTTGAGCGTGGGCAGCGACGCCTCGATGCGCCCGGCGTCGGTGACGTCGCCACTGTCGTTGAGCGGAACGTTGAGATCACAGCGCACCAGCACGGCGCGACCCTCGACCCCATCCGCCAGCAGGTCGGCAAGCGTCTTGACGGCCACCCGTACGTCCAGCCGCTACAGCGACTTGCCGACCAGGCCGACGAGGTCGACGAGCCGGTTGGAGTAACCCCACTCGTTGTCGTACCAGGACACCACCTTGGCCTGGTTGTCGATGACCTTGGTCAGACCGGAATCGAAGATCGAGCTGTGCGGATCGGTCACGATGTCACTGGAAACGATGGGTGCGTCGTAGTACTTCAGGATCCCCCGAAGCGGGCCTTCGGCGGCAGCCTTGAGCGCGGCGTTGATCTCCTCGACGGCGGCGGGCTTCGCGAGCTCCACGGTCAGATCGGTCACCGAGCCGGTCGGAATGGGCACCCGCAGTGCGTATCCGTCAAGCTTGCCCTTGAGTTCGGGCAGCACCAACCCGATCGCCTTGGCCGCACCGGTCGACGTCGGGACGATGTTCAGCGCCGCGGCGCGCGCCCGGCGCAGGTCACTGTGCGGACCGTCCTGCAGGTTCTGATCCTGCGTGTAGGCGTGGATGGTGGTCATCAGTCCCCGGACGATGCCGAAGTTGTCGTTGACGACCTTCGCCAACGGGGCCAAGCAGTTGGTCGTGCAGGAGGCGTTGGAGATGACGTTCTGGCTGCCGTCGTACTTGTCGTCGTTGACACCGAGTACGAGGGTGAGGTCCTCGTCTTTGGCCGGCGCGGAGATGATCACCTTCTTGGCGCCGGCTTCGAGGTGTCCTCGTGCTCGGGCATCGTTGAAGTGGCCGGTCGACTCCACCACCACGTGCACGCCCAGATCGGCCCAGGGCAGCGCGGCCGGTCCCTCCCTGATCTCCAACGCCTTGATCCTGACGTCCCCGATGACGATCGTGTCGCCGTTCTCCACGTGGACGTCATCGGGCAGCCGGCCGAGAATGGAGTCGAACTTCAGCAGGTGCGCCAGGGTCGCGGTGCTCGTCAGATCGTTGACCGCGACGATTTCGACGTCTCTGGCCCTGCCCTCGGCCTGCTGCACGGCCAGCGCCCGGTAGAAGTTGCGCCCGATGCGGCCGAAGCCGTTCACGCCGACCCGGATCGTCACGTCACGTCTCCTCAGGTTGTCCGATCAGGATGTCAGCCTAGTGGCGCGCAACCTCGGTCGGCCGGGGGTTCGCCCACAGCGGGTCATCGGCGCGTACCGTCGGGTCATGACCTCGATCATCTCGCTGCCTGTCGCCGAGGTGCGGGAACGCCTCGGCCGTGGCCTGTTCGCGATGGTCGCCGGTCCCGAGGGCCCGCGCAACCGGGCCCGGATTCACGACACCCCCGGTCCGCGGTGGTTCGCCGAGGACCGGCCGATCCGCCGCGTGCACGCCGACGCGTCGATGTTCGTCGGTGGGCTGCGTGCGCTGCTGCTCCAGTCGCTTCATCCGCTGGCCATGGCCGGGGTCGCTCAGCATTCCGACTATCGCGGGGATCCGTGGGGCCGGCTTCAGCGGACCAGCACGTTTCTGGCTGTCACGACGTTCGGCACCGATGCCGACGCCCAGCGTGCGGTCGACAAGGTCCGCGGCATCCACCGGCGCGTACACGGCACGGCCCCCGACGGCCGGGCCTACCGGGCTGACGATCCGCATCTGCTGGAGTGGGTGCACATCGCCGAGGTCGACAGCTTTCTCACCGCCCACCAGCGCTACGGGGCCGACCCGCTGGATCAGGAGGGCCGCGACGGCTACGTCGCCGACACCGCGCGGGTCGCCAGCGCGCTCGGCGTTCCCGACCCGCCGCGGACCGAAGCCGAACTCGGCGACCGGATCGCGGCCTACCGGGGCGAGCTGTGCGGCACCGACGCCGCCCGGGACGCCGCGCGGTTCCTCTTGATCACCCCGCCGCTGCCGCTGCTGGCCCGCGGTCCGTACGGGATTCTGGCCGCGACGGCGATCTCCCTGCTGCCGCCCTGGGCCCGGTCACCGCTGTGGCTGCCCTATCTGCCGCCCCTGGAGGCCACCGCGATCCCGATGGCGGGCCGGACGCTGGTGGGGGCGATCCGCTGGGCGATGACGCCTTAACCATCCGCGCCATCCGCGCCATCCGCGCCGTCCGCGCTCAGGCGTCCTCGAGAAGGTCGGGCGTGACCGCTGACTCGGTGTCGGGGATGCCGTCCTGCTTGGCCTTCCGGTCCGCCATCGACAGCAGTCGCCGAATTCGGCCTGCCACAGCGTCTTTCGTCATCGGCGGATCGGCCAGGCGGCCCAACTCCTCCAGTGATGCCTGGCGGTGTTCTACCCGCAGCAATCCCGCTGCGGCGAGGTGAGACGGCACCGAGTCACCGAGGATCTCCAAGGCGCGCTCGACCCGCGCGGCCGCGGCCACCGCCGCCCGTGCCGAACGGCGCAGGTTAGCGTCGTCGAAGTTCGCCAGCCGGTTGGCGGTGGCCCGCACCTCGCGGCGCATGCGCCGCTCCTCCCAGACCAGCCGGGTGTCCTGGGCGCCCATCCTGGTCAGCAGCATGCCGATGGCCTCGCCGTCGCGCACCACGACCCGGTCGGCCCCGCGCACCTCACGCGCCTTGGCGCTGATGCCCAGCCGACGGGCGGCGCCGACGAGGGCGAGCGCCGCCTCCGGTCCGGGGCAGCTGATCTCCAGCGCCGACGACCGCCCGGGTTCGGTCAGCGAGCCGTGGGCCAGGAACGCTCCGCGCCAGGCCGCCTCCGCATCGGCGATACTGCCACCCACGACCTGGGCGGGCAGCCCCCGCACCGGCCGGCCCCGCAGGTCCAGCAGGCCGGTCTGCCGGGCCAGGGCCTCCCCGTCCTTGGCGACCCGGACCAGGTAGCGGGTGGTCTTGCGGATCCCGCTGGCAGAGAGCACATGGACGACGGCGCTGTAACCGTAGAGATCGTGGATGTCTCTGCGCAGCCGGCGGGCCACGTTGCCCAGATCGACCTCGGCTTCCACCACCACCCGGCCCGAAACGATGTGCAGGCCACCCGCGAAGCGCAGCAGGGAGGCGACCTCGGCGCGGCGGGCACTGACCGAGTTGATGACGAGTCGGCTCAGCTCGTCCTTGACCTCGGCGGTCATCGCCACGGGTCGTCACCTCTCGGTCCGTCGGCGGGGCGCTGCGTCCGGCCGGGCCGCCCAGCGGTCCCGGGCGACGTCATCGCCGCCGTCGGGATGGTAGCCGTCGAAGCGCCCGAGACCCCCGACCGCACCGCGTCGAGGGCGGCGGCCAGTCGAGCGGGGTCATGTAAAGGTGTACCAGGTCGGGAAACCTCGGCGAAGGTGACCGCCGCTTCCAGCAGGCTGGCGGTGCGGCGCAACTGGTCACGCTCACGTTCCGAAGGCACCCGCGTGGCGTCGACGATGATGTCGTGCACGGTGAAGCCGGGAGCATGCTGATTGAGCACGTGCAGATGCCGCTCGGCGGAGAACCCGGCGGTCTCACCGGGTTCGGCGGCCAGATTCAGCACTAGGGCCCGTCGGGCCCGGGTCGATCGCAGGGCGGCCGCCATTCCGGGAACCAGCACGTGCGGGATCACGCTGGTGAACCAGGAGCCGGGACCGAGGACGACGAGGTCGGCCGCCAGCACAGCATCAACGGCCTGGCGGGTGGCCGGCGGGTCACCGGGAAGCAGCCGCACCCGGCGCACCTTTCCCGGCGTCGTGGCCACCGCGACCTGACCGCGGATCACCCGGCTCATTCGCGGGTCGCTCTCCAGGCCGGACACGTCGGCCTCGATCTGCAGCGCGATCGGGCACATCGGCAGGACCCGGCCATTGATCGCGAGGATGCGGCCGAGTTCGTCGAGGGCGGCCACCGGGTCAGCGAGCACCTCGTTGAGGCCCGCCAGAAGCAGGTTGCCGATCGGGTGCCCGGCCAGTGCGCCGCTGCCCCCGAACCGATGCTGAATGATCGTCGCCCACAGCCGGCCGTGCGGACTGTCGGACGCCAGCGCCGCCAGCGCCATCCGCAAGTCGCCCGGCGGAACGACATCAAGTTCGGAGCGCAGCCGCCCCGACGAACCGCCGTCGTCGGCAACGGTGACGATCGCGGTGACATGCGGAGTGAGCCTGCGCGCCGCGGACAGGGTGGCGTACAGACCGTGTCCGCCGCCGAGTGCGACGATGCGCGGATTCATCTCCGGAGTGCCGGCCCCTTCCGGAATTGTCATTCGCGCCCCAGATCGCGGTGGAGCACGCGCACCTCGAGTTGCGGCCTTTCGGCGAGCAGTCCGGCGAGCGCCTCGGACATGGCGACGCTGCGGTGCTTGCCCCCGGTGCAGCCGATCGCCACGGTCATGTACCGCTTCCCTTCCCGGACATATCCGTCAACCACGAGTCCCAGCAGTTGATGGTAGGTCTGCAGGAACTCGGCGGCACCGGGTTGGGCCAGAACGTAGTCGCGGACCGCCGGGGACTGGCCGGTCTGCGGCCGCAACTCGTCGATCCAGTGCGGATTGGGTAGGAATCTGACGTCCATCACCATGTCTGCGTCCATCGGCAGCCCGTACTTGAATCCGAACGACTGGACGGTGACGCTGATCTGCGCCGCCGCCGCGCCACCGAAGGACCGTTCGATACTGGCCCGCAGTTCGGGCACCGAGAGCGTCGACGTGTCGATGATCAGGTCCGCCGCCGCACGCACCGGGGCCAGCATCGCCCGCTCCGCCGCGATGCCCTCGGCGAGTGTCTGATTGCCCTGCAGGGGATGGCTGCGCCGATTGCTCTCGTACCGGCGCACCAGGATCTCGTCGGAGGACTCCAGGAACAGCACCCGCGGAGTGATGGAGCGCATCGCGAGGTCGTGCCGAACCATGTCCAGGTCACCGGTGAAACCACGGGAGCGCACATCCATCACGATCGCGAGTTGGGTGATGCGCGAACCGGCCGCCAAGCCCAGGTCCACCATGCGCGCGATCAGTTCGGGCGGAAGGTTGTCCGTGACGTACCAGCCGAGGTCCTCGAGGACCTTCGCCGCGGTGCCCCGGCCGGCACCGGACAGCCCCGTCACCAGGACGACGTCGATGTCCGGACCGGCCTGGCCTGCCACGTCCCCGGTCATCGCGATTCCCGGCCGGGCTCGCCGGGGTCGGCCGGGTCGCACAGCGCGGCCACCACCGCCGCCGCCGTCGCCGCCCCGACCCCGGGTACCGCGGTGATCTCCTCCAGGCTGGCCCGCCGCAGCCGCGCCAGCGAGCCGAAATGGGTGACCAGCGCCCGCCGCCGGGTCTCGCCCAGACCGGGCACGGCGTCGAGGGCGGACGCCGTCATCCGCTTGGAGCGCTTGTTGCGGTGGTAGGAGATGGCGAAGCGGTGGGCTTCGTCGCGCACGCGCTGCAGCAGATAGAGCGCTTCGCTGTGGCGCGGCAGGATCACCGGATCGGGTTCGGCCGGAACCCAGACCTCCTCCAGGCGCTTGGCCAGCCCGATCACCGCGACGTCGCTCACCCCCAGCTCGTCGAGCACCGACTGCGCCGCGTTCACCTGCGCGGCACCGCCGTCGACGACGTAAAGGTTGGGCGGGTAGGCGAACCTGCGGCCGGACTCCGCCGGGCTGGGCTCCGCGTGGCGCAGGAATCTGCGGCGAGTCACCTCGGCGATGGACGCGACGTCGTCGGAACGACCATCACCGGCCGCCTCACGGATCGCAAAGTGCCGGTAGTCGGACTTGCGCGGCAGTCCGTCCTCGAAAACGACCAGCGAGCCGACGACATCGGTGCCCTGAACATGACTGATGTCGACGCACTCGATGCGAAGCGGCGCCTCGGCCAGACCGAGCGCGTCCTGGATGTTCTGCAACGCCGCTGACCGGGCGGTGAAGTCGGTGGCCCTGCGAAGCTTGTGCTGCTGCAGTGCCTCCTGAGCGTTGCGGGCGACCGTCTCGGCCAACGCGCGCTTGTCGCCACGGCGGGGGATCCGCAACCCGACCCGAGAGCCGCGCAGCCCGGACAACCAGGTGGCCAACTCCTCGGCGTTGGGCGGCAGACACGGCACAAGCACCTCTCGGGGAACGGGATTCGCCGCGCCCGAAGTGGCGCCTTCTTCAGCCTGATCGCCGTAGAACTGGGTGAGGAACTGCTCCACCAGCCGAGCGTGCGCGGAGTCGTCCGACTCTACGGGCTTCTCGACGATCCAGCCCCGCTGTCCCCTGACCCTGCCGCCGCGCACGTGGAACACCTGCACCGCGGCCTCCAGATCGTCGTCGGCGAAGGCGACCACGTCGGCGTCCGTTCCGTCGCCCAGGACCACGGCCTGCTTCTCCAACGCCCGTTTGAGCGCGCCGATGTCGTCGCGCAACCGGGCGGCCCGCTCGAAGTCCAAGTCGGCGGCCGCGGCGTTCATCTCACGCTCCAGCTCACGGGCGAAGCGGTCGGTCTTGCCAGAAAGGAAATCGCAGAAGTCCAGCACGATCTGACGATGCTCGGCTGCGGTGACACGGCCCACGCAGGGCGCTGAACACTTGTCGATGTATCCCAGCAGGCAGGGTCGCTGAATCTGCCTGTGCCGCTTGAACACTCCCGGAGAGCAGGTTCGCGCGGGGAAAACCCGGGTGAGGAGGTCGACGGTCTCTCGGATCGCCCATGCGTGCGAGTAGGGCCCGAAATATCGCACTCCCTTTCGGCGTGGCCCGCGGTAAACCATCAGCCGCGGATACTCCTCGTTGAGGGTCACGGCCAGCACCGGATAGGACTTGTCGTCGCGGTAGCGGACGTTGAACCTGGGATCGAACTCCTTGATCCAGTTGTACTCGAGCTGCAGTGCCTCGACCTCGGTGGTCACCACGGTCCACTCCACCTTGGCCGCGGTCGTCACCATCTGACGGGTGCGCGGGTGCAGGCTCGCGATGTCGGCGAAGTAGGACGTCAGACGGCTGCGCAGACTCTTTGCCTTGCCGACGTAGATCACCCGGCCCTGCGGATCCCGGAACCGGTACACCCCCGGCTCAACGGGGATCGACCCGGGCGCCGGGCGGTATGTCGCGGGATCGGGCACGGTCCCAGGCTAGTACCGCAACCGACCCGGGCGGCTTCTGCAGCCGGCTACTGTGCGGAACCCCGGTGGCGGGCCATCGCGTCACGAACGGTGTCCATCGCGGTCGCCGCGCGCTCCCCGTCGACGACCTGGATCGCGAGCACCGGGACGTACTCGTTGCTGCCGAGCTCGATACGTGCCCATCTGCGCCCGGGGGGCACCGCGACGTCGACCACCTCGTCCCAACCGATCACCCGGTAGTCGAACACGTTGCGCACCGCAAGACCCGGCCGGCCGACCTTCAGCCGTGGGCGCGTCAGCAGCAGGACTGCGCCAGCCAGGATGATCGCCAGGCCCGCCATCGCGAACTGATCGGCGGTACGCAGCGTCGGCCCGGTGGACTTGTCCCGCAGCAGTAACGCGATCACGATCCCGATCGCGGCGATCACGACGGCCACGCCATAGGCGACGATCGGCGCCGTCCTCGGTTTGAACACGGCTTCCCAGTCGTCGTGACCCGGCCGAGCCTCAGTCATGTGCGGTATGTCGCAGTTCCCGCAACGTCAGCGCCGTCGACAACGCCGCGGCGGCGGCCTGCGCGCCCTTGTCCTCCGCCGAGCCCGGCAACCCGGCCCGGTCGCGCGCCTGAGCCTCGGTGTCGGTGGTCAGTACGCCGTTCGCGACCGGGGTGGAGGCATCCAGGGACACCCGCGTCAGTCCCTGGGTCACCGCGTCGCAGACGTAGTCGAAGTGTGGAGTCTGGCCGCGGATGACCACACCGAGTGCGACCACCGCGTCATGGCTGCGCGCGAGTTCCTGCGCGATCACGGGGATCTCGATGGCACCGTGCACGCGCACCACGGTCGGGGTGTCGACTCCGCTTTGGACGGCGACCCGCAGAGCGCCCGCCAGTAACGCCTCGCAGATGTCCAAGTGCCAGGTGCTGGCGACGATCGCAAGGGTGATGCCGGCGGCGTCCATGTCCGGCACCGGCGGCACACCCGTCCCCCCGCTCATCAGGCGACTCCGCGCGTGGCGCTCACCGGACCCCGCCGAGATCGCCGGGAGGATGCGTGACGTCGTCGTTCTCCAACCCGGCGAGCTCGTGTCCGAGGCGGTCACGCTTGGTCCGCAGGTAACGGATGTTCTCGGCGTTCGCTCGCACCGGAAGCGGCACCCGCTCGATGATCGTCAGCCCGTAGCCGTCGAGCCCGACCCGCTTGGCCGGGTTGTTGGTCAACAGCCGCATCGACCGGACCCCGAGATCCACCAGAATCTGCGCACCCGTGCCGTAGTCGCGCGCGTCAGCGGGCAGGCCGAGTTCAAGGTTGGCCTCGACGGTGTCGGCTCCGGCATCCTGAAGCTGGTAGGCCTGCAGTTTGTGCATGAGACCGATGCCGCGGCCTTCGTGGCCGCGCATGTAGAGCACGATGCCGCGGCCCTCTTTGGCGACCAGCTCGATCGCGGCATCCAGTTGGGTACCGCAATCGCAGCGCTGCGAACCGAACACGTCACCGGTCAGACATTCCGAGTGCACCCGAACCAGGACGTTGTGACCGTCGTTCTGCGGACCAGCGATGTCCCCGCGGACCAGGGCGACGTGCTCGACGCCGTCGTAGATGCTGGCGTACCCGACCGCACGGAATTCGCCGTGGCGGGTCGGGATGCGCGCCTC
This sequence comes from Mycobacterium sp., assembly GCA_018882965.1. GTDB lineage: Bacteria > Actinomycetota > Actinomycetes > Mycobacteriales > Mycobacteriaceae > Mycobacterium. Next base: position 81,103 of record VEQY01000005.1, read on the forward strand.
GGCCACCCGCTCAACCTGCTTCTCGTGCTTGCGGCGCCACTCGATGAGGTCTGCGATCGAGATCAGCGCCAGGTCGTGCTCGTCGGCGAAGACCCGCAACTCCTCGGTCTGGGCCATCGCGCCCTCGTCCTTCTGACTGACGATCTCGCCGATCGCCCCGGCGGGCTGCAACCCGGCCATCCGGGCCAGGTCGACAGCCGCCTCGGTGTGACCGGGCCGGCGCAGCACTCCGCCGTCCTTGGCCCGCAGCGGAACCACGTGGCCCGGCCTGGTGAAGTCCTCGGCCGCACTCGACGGGTCGGCGAGCAGCCGCATGGTGGTGGCCCGGTCGGAAGCCGAGATGCCCGTTCCGACGCCGTGCCTGGCGTCCACGGTGACGGTGTAGGCGGTGCCGTGCTTGTCCTGGTTGATCGCGTACATCGGCAGCAGGCCCAGCCGGTCGCAGATGGGCCCGTCCAGCGGCACGCACAGGTAGCCCGAGGTGTAGCGCACCATGAAGGCGACCAGTTCCGGGGTCGCCTTCTCGGCGGCGAAGATCAGGTCGCCCTCGTTCTCGCGGTCCGCATCGTCGATGACGATGACCGGCTTACCCGCGGCGATGTCGGCGACCGCCCGTTCGACGGTGTCCAGTCGCGTCATCGTCACCTGTCCTAGCCGAGAACATTGCAGGGCCGCCTTCAGTATGAACCACCTGGTGGTGCGGACTGACAGCGCACACTCGCCCGGAAGTCACCCTGCACAGACGGGCAGGCCGAGCGCCGGACATGGTGCAGGTCACGGGTGCCTGACGGGATGCCTCGCCCCGCGGGATACCCGGTTCCCCCCGCATTTACCGAGAAACCTGGATAATCACGACCACCGCTCGCGGGGGCGCCGAGCGAGGAGGAGGGACGTCATGAGCGCGGCCGTTTACGTGGGGCGCCTCGGAGGGCTTGCGGTCGCGCTGGGGATCGGTGCCGCGGTGGGCGTCGGCGGCATCGGGGTGAGCTGGGCGTCGCCGCCGGACACGGCGGTGCAGTCGGCTCAAGATGCCAGCGGCAAGCAGGGCGCGACCAGATCAACGCCGCGGCGATCCGCGGCGGCTCCCCGGGCAGCCGAATCGGTTTCGTCCCGCATGCCCGCGCCCAGAAAGTCCGCCGCGGCGGCCAGGGACTCCGAGGCGCCCACCGGCAGCCAGCTGGCGGCGGACCCGATCACGGTCAGTCCGACGGTGGAGTTCGTCGACGGGATCGTGCAGGGCAGGCTCAATGCCACCAGCGCGCGGTTCGGGGACACCTCCTGCGCGGGCGAGCAGACGACGTCGTGCCTGAAGTACGCGTTCGTCAGCCAGGGCCCCTCGACCGGAAAGCTCAACATCGGCACGGTACCGAACAGTCCGACGACCCAGGACCCGCAGAGCTTCACGACCCTGCCCTATCTGACCTGGGATCTCGACACCGGCGCCGGGAAGGGGACTCAGACCTTCGAGGTGCGCGTCACCGAGGTCACGGAATTCGACGCCTTCGCCACCGGGCTGCCGGTGGTGGGAGGGTTCGCCGGGTCCGTGATCACTGCGCTGCAGCAGACCGCTCTGCTCGGGACACTGCTGGCGCCGCTGATCGGCAGCTCGGTACTGACCAGGATCGACGTCGATGTGGCCACGCTGGCGCCGGGCGACACACCGCTCGCCTTCACCTACCGGGTGAGCTCGTTCGACGGCACACCGATCAGCACGAACTTCTTCCCCGCCAACGGAATCGAACCCGGCGAGGTCGCCCCGACGGTGTTCCGCGCCCCGGGACTGGCCGGCCCCGGCGCCACCAACCCCTACGCTCCCCCGGTGCCGGGCACCACGTCGGCCTCGCTCGTTCCCCCGATCCGAGATCTGCGCGCGGACGACTACAACGTCATCTCCTGGGACCAGCGCGGCACCTTCGCCTCGGGCGGAATACTGCAGATGGACAACCCGTTCTACGAGGGCCGCGACGTCTCAGAGCTCATCAGCTGGGCTGCCGCGAACCCGTTGGTCAAACTCGACCGCCGGGACGACCCGGCGGTGGGCATCGTGGGCGGCTCCTACGGCGGTGGCGTCCAATTCCCCACGGCCGGAATCGATCCGCGTGTCGACGCTCTCGTGCCGTCCATCACCTGGAACTCGCTGATCTCCTCGCTGTATCCCAACGAGATCTTCAAGTCATCGTGGTCGACGGGCCTGCTACTGGCATTGGTGAATGTCGGCGCGCGCCTCAACACCGAGATCTACACCGGGATCGCCACCGGACTGCTGTTCAACTGGATCAGCCCGACCGCGCAGGCGGTGCTGAACAGCAGCGGACCCACCACCCTGCTCAGTCAGATCACGGCGCCCACCCTGCTGCTGCAGAGCACCGTCGACGGGCTTTTCCCGCCGGCGGAGGCGGCGGCCAATGCGCAGACGATCCTCGCAAACCCCTACGGCACGACGGTGAAAATGGAGTGGTTCTGCGGAGCGCACGGGTACTGCCTCGACCCAGCCCCGCAGCCCGGCGACCTGATCGGCGACAGCGTCGCGTGGCTGGACACCTACGTCGCCCGCGTCTCCGACGCCGCCGACGCCATCCCGACCTTCCAGTGGTGGGACCAGAAGGGTATCCGCCACACCTCCTCGGAGATGCCCTTCGCGCCCGGCTTCAACCAACCCGTCCCGTACACGGCGACAGGCGAGGGAGGCCTGTTGCCGATCATCCCGGTGATCGGCGGGTCAGGACCGTTGCGCGGCCCCGACACCCTGCCCCCGGTTCTGCTTAGTTTCCCGCTCAACCAGACGTTCGCCACCGAGGCGCAGAACGCCGTCAACACCGCTGTCACACCGCCGGCGGGCAGCCAGATCGTCGGCGCCCCGCAACTGACCTTCCGCTACCAGGGCCTCGGCACCGGCAAGGCGGTCTTCGCGCAACTGGTCGACGACGCCACCGGACGCGTCGTCGGCAACATGGTCACCGCTGTACCGGTCACCCTCGACGGTCAGGTCCGCACCGTGTCGGTTCCGATGGAGGCCATTGCCTACACAACCGGTGCGGAGGATTCGCTGACCCTGCAGATCGCGGCCTACGCCTCGCTCTACTTCAACCCTTCAGTCGGCGTCATCGACATCTCCGATGTCCGCATCGACCTGCCGTTGCGGCACCAGACGCCGTAGGACACGCCCTGACGCGCCCTCAGGGCTATCGCTGCGCGGCCAGCAGCCGTTCGACATACTTGGCGATCACGTCCACCTCTAAGTTGACCGTGGTACCGACCGCCGCGCGTCCCAGCGTGGTCAGCCCCAGCGTGGTCGGGATCAGCGACACCTCGAACCAGTCGGCGGACCGGTCTCGCCCGAGTGCGGACACCGTGAGCGAGACCCCGTCGACGGTGATCGAGCCCTTCTCCACGATGTAGCGCGCCAACTGCGGCGGCACCGAGATCCGCACCACCTCCCAGTGCTGCGACGGTGTTCGCGAGATCACCTCGCCGGTCCCGTCGACGTGACCCTGCACGATGTGTCCGCCCAGCCGGCTGTTCACCGCGGCAGCGCGCTCCAGATTCACCCGGCTACCCGCTGCCGCGGCGGCCAGGCTGGAGCGGCGCAGGGTCTCGGCCATCACATCAGCGGTGAAACTGTGCTCGCCGATCACCTCCACCACGGTCAGGCACACTCCGTTGACCGCGATCGAATCGCCGTGGCGCGCGTCGACGGTCACCACCGGGCCGCGGATCACCAGCCGCGCGGAATCACCGAGATCTTCGACCGCGGTGATCTCGCCGAGCTCTTCGACGATTCCGGTGAACACCCGCCTAATCTAGCCGCTTCTCGCCGTGGAACGCCGCGGCCGGGTTGTCGTTGAAGTTGGCGACCCGCCGGTAGCCGGCAGCCTCGTAGAAGGCCTGGGCGTGCGGCTGCCGCGAGCCGGTGTCGAGCCGGGCGATGCGGTAGCCCATCGCGCGGGCAGCGTCCTCCAGCGCGGCCAACAGCGCGCGTGCCACCCCGGACCGTCGCGCCCCCGGCACGACGTACATGCGTTTGATCTCACAGGCCCCGTCCGGGAGCCGCTTGACTCCACCCCCGCACACCGGCACACCGTCGCGATAGCCCACCAGGTAGACCCCGCCCGGCGGGCTGAGTTCAGCCGGCCCGGCCCTGGGCATGTCAGGAGCGTCGAGGTCAAGGCCGTCGTAGAGGTCACGCATCTCGGCGACCATCGCGGCCACCAGTGCCGCACCGTCGCCGGTGTCCGTCGGGACGGCGCGAAACTCCAGGTTGGCAGGCATAGGCACACTCATACCGATCCGGTGACGACGACACAACCCGGGCGTCGCCACCGGGGTCCGCGACCGCCGACCCACTACGATGCAGCTATGCCGAGCCGACTCTTCACTGCTCTTGTGGTGCCCCTCGCCGCCGCCCTGCTGATCCCGGGCTGCTCCACGAAAGCATCCGAACCGCTACCCGACGCTGCGAGCCTGATCCAGCAGTCGGTGGAGACCACCCGGAAACTCACCAGCGCGCACCTGGAGATCGCCGTCACGGGCAAGATCGAGGGGCTGCCGATCAAGACGCTCTCCGGCGATCTCACCAACGTCCCCAGTGTCGCGGTCAAGGGCAACTCCACGATCTCGATGGGCGGTTCCGACGTCGACGTCGAACTGGTGGTTCTCGATGGCACCCTCTACGCCGCGCTGACCCCGAACAACTGGCTGGACATGGGACCGGCGGTCGACATCTACGACCCGTCGGTGATCCTCAACCCGGACGCCGGCCTGGCCAACATGCTGAAGAACGTCACCAATCCCAAGGCGGATGACTCCGAGACCATCGGAGGCGTGCCCGCAGTCCGGATTTCCGGCGAGGTCGGTGCCGACGCGGTGAACAAGCTGATCCCGCAACTCAAGGCCACCGGACCGCTGCCCGCGACGGTGTGGATCGAAAAGGACGCGCCCCACCAACTGGTGCAGGCCACAGTCGACCAGAGCTCAGGCAACACCGTCTCGCTGACGCTGTCGGAATGGGATAAGCCGGTCACCGTGACCAAGCCGGCGGTGTGATGACCGACGCACCCACGAGCACCGCCCAGCGGCCCACGGCTACCGGCCGCAGCCGGCGCATCGCGATCAGCGCCGGCAGCCTCGCGGTGCTGCTCGGGGCGCTGGACACCTACGTGGTCGTCACCATCATGGTCGACATCATGCGGGACATCGGTATCCCGGTGAACAAGATCCAACAGGTCACACCCATCATCACCTGGTACCTGCTCGGCTACATCGCCGCGATGCCGCTGCTCGGCCGGCTCTCCGACCGGTTCGGGCGCAAGCTGGTCCTGCAGGTGAGCCTGGTGGGATTCGCGGTCGGCTCGGTGGTCACCGCACTGTCGAGCGACCTCACCACCCTGGTGATCGGTCGGCTCATTCAGGGCATCGCCAGCGGAGCGCTGCTGCCGGTGACCTTGGCCCTGGCAGCCGACCTGTGGGCGGCCCGCAACAGGTCGGTCGTGCTCGGCGGGATCGGCGCGGCCCAGGAACTCGGCAGCGTGCTGGGACCGCTGTACGGAATAGCGGTGGTCTGGCTGCTCAACACATGGCGCGACGTGTTCTGGATCAACGTGCCGCTGACCCTCATCGCGATGGTGATGATCCACATCAGCCTGCCCGGCCACGACCGCGACGCCGAGCCGGAGCGCGTCGACGTGATCGGTGGCGTGCTGCTCGCCCTTGCCCTCGGGCTGGCGGTCTGGGGGCTGTACAACCCGGCCCCCGACGGCAAGCAGGTGCTGCCGAGCTACGGCCTCCCGCTGGTGGCCGGAGCGGTGGCGGCTGCGATCGCCTTCGCGGTGTGGGAGAAGTTCGCCCGGACCCGTCTGATCGAACCCCGCGGCGTACGGTTCGTGCCGTTCCTGGCCTCGCTGGCGACGTCGATGTGCGCGGGTGCGGCACTCATGGTGACCCTGGTCGACGTGGAACTGTTCGGGCAGGGCGTTCTCGGCATGAACCAGAACCAGGCCGCCGGTCTGCTGCTGCGCTTCCTGGCCGCGCTGCCGGTCGGCGCGCTGCTCGGCGGGTGGCTGGCCGCCCGGGTCGGGGACCGCGCGGTCGCGGTCGCCGGGATGCTGATCGCCGCCGGCGCCTACTGGCTGGTGTCCAAATGGGGCGTCGACGTGCTGTCCGCCCGCCACGAACTCGGCCTGTTCACCCTGCCCACATTCGACACCGACCTCGCCCTGGCCGGCCTCGGCTTGGGGCTGGTGATCGGGCCGCTGACCTCGGCCGCGCTGCGGGTCGTGCCGGCCGCCCAGCACGGGATCGCCTCGTCGCTGGTGGTGGTGGCCCGGATGACCGGCATGCTGATCGGCGTCGCGGCGCTGACCGCGTGGGGCCTCTACCGGTTCAACCAGATCCTGGCGACGCTGCCGAGTCCGCAAACCGACTCCCTGGCGGCCAAACTGGCGGCCGAGGCGGAACGCTACCGCACGGCTTTCGCGATGCAGTACGGCTCGATCTTCTTCATCACGACCATCGTGTGCCTGGCCGGTGCGGTGTTTGCGCTGTTCATCGGTGGCCGGCGGACGTCCGAGGACCCCGCCGAGGACGAGGCGCTGACGGCTGTGCCCTGAGGGGTGCCCTGGGGGCTGCCCTGAGGGTGCCCACAGCGCCAAATCGCCCGAAGCCGTCGGCGCGCGGCCCGCGGTCGGTAACGTCGAGCGCATGCAGGGCACCCTCCGGAGCGCGCGGTGCTGAAGGCCGCACTCCGCGACCTCCAGTGGCGCAAGCGCCGGTTCGCCATTGCGATCATCGGCACCGGCCTGGTTTTCGCGATGACCCTGGTGCTCACCGGCCTGGCCAACGGGTTCCGGGTCGAGGCGACCCGCACCGTGGACTCCCTGGGCCTCGACGCGTATGTGGTGAAGTCCGGCGCGACCGGGCCGTTCCTGGGGTCGGCGGCGTTCCCCCCCACCAAACTCGATCTTCCGGGCGTATCGGTCGCGGTACCCCTGGTCTACGGCAGCGCCACCATGCCGGTCGGCAAGTCGGCGCGCAGCGTGAACGTCTTCGGCGCGCCCGAGGGCGGGCCGGGCATACCCACCATGTCGACCGGCCGTCCGCCCTCCGCTCTCGACGAGGTCGCCGTGTCCAGCACCATGGACAAGGCGATCGGAGACACCGTCGACATCGGTTCGCAGGATCTGCGCATCGTCGGGATCGTGGAGGACTCGACCGCGCTGGCGGGCCAGCCCAACATCTTCCTCACCGTCGCCGGCGCCCAGAAGCTGCTGTTCTCCGGGCAGTCGCTGCTATCGTCGGTCGGCGTGCGCGGCGAGCCCAGCGAGGCACCCAACGGATTTCGGGTGGTCGGACGATCCGGGGCGATCGACGACCTGCTGCGGGCGCTCACCGGGGCACGACAGGCCATGACGCTGATGGCGGGCCTGCTCTGGCTGGTCGCCGCACTGATCGTCGGCTCGATGATCTATATGTCCGCACTCGAACGCACCCGCGACTTCGCGGTGTTCAAAGCGGTCGGCGTCCCCACCCGTGCCATCCTCGCCGGACTGGCCATGCAGGCTGTCGTCGTGGCCATCCTGGCCGCGGCGCTCGGCGGCGCGCTATCGGTGCTGCTCGGACCGCTCTTCCCGATGCGGGTGGACATCCCGCGGATCGCCTTCCTGCTGCTGCCCGTGGTCGCAGTGTCCATCGGCGTGCTGGCCAGCCTGGCCGGGTTACGCCGTGCCGTGACCGTCGATCCCGCGCTGGCGTTCGGAGGACCCTGAGCCATGGCCGATCTTCGGATCAAAGACCTCGTCGTGGAGTACTCCAGCGGCGAGGAGTCCGTGCGCCCGATCAATGAGCTGAGCCTGGACGTCTCGGAGGGGTCGCTGGCAATCCTGCTCGGGCCGAGCGGGTGCGGCAAGACCACTCTGCTGTCCTGTCTGGGTGGCATCCTGCGCCCCACCGCAGGGCGCATCGAGTTCGGCGACATCGACCTCACCGCGCTGGACGCCGAGCAGCTCTCGGAGTACCGGCGCAACACCGTCGGGATCGTGTTCCAGGCGTTCAACCTGGTGCCCAGCCTGACCGCGATCGAGAACGTGATGGTGCCGCTGTGGGCGGCCCGCTGGGAGCGGGAGAAGGCCCACGAGCGCGCCGCCGACCTTCTCGACCGAGTCGGGCTGTCGCACCGGCTGCATCACCGGCCCGGCGACCTCAGCGGCGGGCAACAGCAGCGGGGGGCGGTCGCGCGCGCCATCGCCCTGGATCCGCCGCTGCTGATCGCCGACGAGCCGACGGCGCACCTGGACTACATCCAGGTCGAAGGGGTGCTGCGGCTGATCCGGGAGCTTGCGGCGGGCGAGCGCGTGGTGGTCGTCGCCACCCACGACACCCGGATGCTGCCGCTGGCCGACCGTGTGGTGGAGCTGGTGCCCCACCTGGCGGCCGCCGAACACGAACCTGAGACCGTGACCCTGCAGGCCGGTGAGGTCCTGTTCGAGCAGGGCGTCATGGGTGATTCCATCTATGTCGTCGCCGAGGGCGAGATCGAATTGAACCGCGAATTAGCCAGCGGCGGTGAGGAACTACTCAAGCTCGCCGGACCGGGGGATTACTTCGGCGAGATGGCCCCGCTATTCGCGTTGCCCCGGTCGGCGACCGCACGGGCCCGCACTGACGCGGTGGTCACCAGTTACACGGTTCAGGGTTTCCGTGAACTTCTCGGCGCCAGCGGATCCCGCGACATCATCGAGCACAAATCCATTCACAAGACCGATCACGGGGCCGACGACAGCGCGGACTGACGCCGCCCAGGTCACCGCACCAGGCTGATCAGCAGATCGGATCCCAGGAGCTCCACGCTCTCGTAGCGCCACCGCAGTGCGTGCTCGATGTTGTCCGCGCCCACGTCATCCACCGCCGCGAACGGTCCACCCAGTAGGACCGGTGCCACGTAGCCGAGGATCCGGTCGACCACCCCGGCGCGCAGAAAAGCGCCGGCCAGTGTCGGGCCACCCTCGACGAGGATGTCGGTCCGGTCGGCCAGAGCGCGCACCACCTCCTGCGGGTCGCGAGTGTGAAGCTGCAGGCTGGGCGAATCGCCCTCGAGCACAAGCGATTCGGGCGGGATCTCACGAAGACCCACCACGACCCGCAACGGTTGACGGGCATCGAGGCCACCGTCGGGCAGGCGGGCGGTCAGGCTCGGGTCGTCGGCGAAGACCGTACCGGTGCCGACGACGATGGCGTCCGCGTGCGCGCGACGCCGGTGCAGATCAGCCCGCGCCTGCTCGCCGGTGATCCACTGCGACGATCCGTCCGCGGCCGCACTCCGGCCGTCGATACTCGCGGCGAACTTCCACGTCACATGAGGCTGGCCGGTGCGTTGCCGGTGCAGCCACTCCCGCAGCGGACCGGCGGCCACCTGATCCGCGTCGAGCCCGACGTGCACCGCCAGCCCGGCCGCTCGAAGCCGCTCGCCGCCGCCGGCCGCCGCCGGATTGGGGTCGGCCACGGCGTAGACCACGGTCCGCACACCCGCCGCGATCAACGCGTCGACGCACGGTGGGGTCCGGCCGTGATGGTTGCACGGTTCGAGGGTCACGACGGCGGTTCCGCCGGCCGCGCGCTCGCCGGCCGCGCGCAAGGCGACCGCCTCGGCATGCGCGCCGCCCGTCGGTTCGGTCGCACCCGCTCCGACGACC
>VEQY01000040.1 GCA_018882965.1 Mycobacterium sp.
TGCAGATCGTGGTGGCCACCGGGGTCTACACCTACAACGACGTCCCGATGTACTTCCACTTCTCCGGGCCGGGCACGGCGCTCAACGGCCCGGAGCCGATGGTGGACATGTTCGTCCGCGACATCACCGAGGGCATCGCCGACACCGGCGTGCGCGCGGGAATCCTCAAGTGCGCGACCGACGAACCGGGACTGACCGTCGGCGTCGAGCGGGTGCTGCGGGCAGTCGCCCAGGCCCATCGCGCCACCGGCGTGCCGATCACCACCCACACCCACGCCGGCACCCGGCGCGGGCTGGAGCAGCAGCGGGTGTTCGCCGAGGAGGGCGTCGATCTGAGCCGGGTGATCATCGGGCACAGCGGCGACACCACCGATGTGGACTACCTGGAGGAGTTGATCGCCGCCGGCTCCTACCTCGGCATGGACCGCTTCGGTCTGGACAACATCCTGCGCTTCGAGGATCGCGTCGACACCGTGGCCCGGCTGTGCGAGCGCGGCCACGCCGCCAAGCTGGTCCTCGCCCACGACGCGTCCTGTTACATCGACTGGCTGCCGGAGGCCGCGCTGCCGGTGGTGCTGCCGAACTGGCACTACCTGCACATCCACAACGACGTGCTGCCCGCGCTGCGCGCGCGCGGCGTCACCGACGAACAGATCACCACGATGCTGGTCGACAACCCCCGCGAGATCTTCTCCGCACGGGGCGCCTACTGATGTCTGACCCGGTGCCTGACCCGGTGCCTGACCCGGTGTCCCCCCGCGTCACCAACCGCGCCGACATCCTGCCGATCGGCACCCAGCTCGGCCTGCTCGCCGCCGCAGACCCCGACCGGCCCGCGCTCACCTGCGACGGTCGCACACTCACCCGCGCCGAGTTGGAGTCCACGACCAACCGCCTGGCCCGCGCCTACGCCGAACTCGGTGTGCGACAGGGTGATTACGTCACCATCGCGCTGCCCAACTCGATCGAGTGGGTGACCGCCACGATCGCCGCGTGGAAGCTGGGCGCGGTGCCCCAACCGCTGTCGGCGCGACTGCCCGACGCCGAGTACGCCGGGCTGCTCGATCTGCGGCCGCGCGCGCTGCTGGTCGGCCGGCCCGACCCGCGCGGACTGGTGACGTCGGTGACCGGAGATTTCGACCCCGGGCCCCGGCTGTCCGACGCCCCGCTGCCGCCGGCGGTCTCGCCGTCGCTGAAGTCGATGGCCTCCGGCGGAAGCACCGGCCGTCCCAAACTGATCGAGGCCGGCGTCGACGGCCGCTACGACGGCGGCCTGGTCGCGTCGATGATGGGCAACCTGCCCACCGACACCCAGTTGGTGCCGGTCCCGCTGAGCCACAACACCGGCTTCACCTCCGCCAGCGTCGCCCTGCTGACCGGCCAGCACCTGGTGGTGATGCCCCGGTTCGACCCGCACGAGTTCCTGCGCCTGATCGGCGAGCACCGGGTGAACTACCTCGCCTGTGTGCCGACCATCCTGCAGCGGCTGCTGCCGGTCTACCGCGCGGGCGACTACGACCTGTCCTCAGTGCGGCGGTTGTGGCACCTGGCCGCGCCGTGCCCGCCGTCGGTCAAGGAGGCCTGGATCGAGATCCTCGGCCCCGAGACGGTGTGGGAGCTTTACGGCGGCACCGAATTACAGGCGCTGACCTTCATCAGCGGCACCGAATGGCTGTCGCACCGCGGGTCGGTCGGCCGGGTGGTCTCCGGCGAGATGAAAGTGCTCGACGACGACGGCAACGAGTGCCCGCCGGGGGTGGTGGGCGAGATCTATCTGCGGCCGCGGCCGGGCGGGCGGCCGACCTACCGCTACATCGGCAGCCAGGCCAAGCATCGCGACGGCTGGGACTCGCTGGGCGACCTGGGCTGGTTCGACGCCGAGGGCTACCTCTACCTCGCCGACCGCCGGGTCGACATGTTCACCGTCGGCGGGCGCAACGTCTACCCGGCCGAGATCGAGAACGCTCTCGCCGCGCACCCCGCCGTCTTGTCCTGCCTGGTCGTCGGAGTACCCCACGACGACCTCGGCCAGGTCCCGCACGCACTGGTGCAGGCCGCTGGTCTGGACGCGGCCGCCGTACAGGCGTTCGTGGCCGAGCGGCTGGCCGGGTACAAGGTGCCGCGCAGCGTCGAGTTCGTCGACACCCCGCTGCGCGACGACGCCGGCAAGGCGCGGCGCAGCGCCGTGCGCGACGAGGTCATCGCACGGCTGCGGGGGCAACCGCAGGCTCCGGGGCGTCGGTGACCGAGCTGTCCAGCGGCGGCACCGGCGCGCGCCGATACTCCCAGCGCCGCAACGCGGTCCGGCACGGCGACTCGATCAGTGCGTAACTGACCGCGGCCATCGCGTTACCCAGCACCAGGGTCAGCACAAGCACCACCACCAGGTCGCCGCCGAACATGAACGTGCCCACCATCGGGAACACCATCACCAGCGCCGCGAGGTGCCAGACGAACAGCCCGTAGGACCACCGGCCCAGCGTCACCATCACCGGGCTGCCCAGGATCCGGTGCTCGGTGCCGGGCCGGTCGAGCACCAGCGGGGCCAGCAGCGCCCAGGCGACGATCGCGCCCATCGCGGTGCGCACCACGAACTGGCTCAGCGTCGCCGGCACGAGACTGTCGGGCCCGGCCAGCGGGGAGGCCGAGATCAGGAAGGCGCCGAGAGCGATCCCGGTGATCGCCCACCGGTTGCGGGCCAGCCGGTGCGCCCACCCCAGCGGGCTGACCGTCCACTCCGCCAGCAGCATGCCGGCCGCGAACCATGATGCGTAGGCCGGCGGCCAGTTGAGGAAGTTCACCCCCTCGGCGGTGTGGATGGGCAGCAGGCCCCAGCCCAGACTGGCGAGCGCCACGGCGGCGATCGCGGGGATCCGCGCCCGCACCGGAAGCCGATAGGCGACGAACGCCAGGATCGGCAGGGCCAGATAGAAACTGACCTCCACCGACAGGCTCCACATCTGGGTCAGCCCTGCGGTCAGGGTCAGCGGCACGTACACCTGGGTGAGGGTGAGATTGGCCAGCCAGACGGTGATGCTGGCCCGGTTGGCCTCGGGCAGCAGGGTCAGGATCACCACCACCGCCACCAGGTAGCCCGGCATGATGCGAACCAGCCGCGAGCGCAGATAGTGCCCGGTGGGAGGACGGTGGCGCAGACCGCGGGCGGCCGCCGCATGACCGCGCCACAGCAGGAATCCCGACAGAGCGAAGAACACCGCCACCGCCAGGTCGAACCGGTGCAGCAAGCGGCCGTCCACCCCGCCCGACATCCCGGTCTGAAACGCGACGTGGGTCAGCACCACGCCCATCGCCGCGCAGGCGCGCATGCCCTCGACGGCGGGCAGGAAGCCGCGGGTTCCACCGACCGGTTCGGGTGCGGGTTGGGCAGCCGACATAGCAGCCAGTGTGCCCCAGTCCGTGCTGTTAGGGTCAGACCCGGCGTGAGAGCGGAAGGAGGCCCGGCGAGCGTGAACCGCGCAAGCACGTTGCGTCTCGCGGCATGCGGCATCCTGGGCCTCGGGGCCGCGCTGCTGATCGCCGCGCTGCTGCTGTCCACCTACACCTCGGGCAAGATCGCCAAGATTCCCCTCGACATCGACCAGACGCTGTCCAGCACCGGTACCGGATCGGCCCTCGACCCCGCGTCGCTGCTCGGCGAACGCTACGTCGTCGACACCGACGTCCCGCTGGTGTCCCAGCAGGCGATGACCGTGGAGACTCCCGCCAACGCCGAGGTGGTGACCTTCCAGGTCGGCACCAGCGTCCGGCGCAGCGACAAGCAGCAGGACAATGGCCTGCTGTTGGCCATGGTGGACACCGTGACCCTCGACCGGCGCACCGCCGAGGCGGTGTCGGACGCCGACCGCCCCAGCGGATCGCTGCAGCGGCCGCGCACGATCACCGACGACAAGCCGGCCACCAACATCGCGCTGCCGCACGAGGGTCTGACCTACCGGTTCCCGTTCGCCACCGAGAAGAAGTCCTACCCCTTCTTCGACCCGATCGCGCAGAAGGCCTTCGACGCCAACTACGACGGCGAGGACGACGTCAACGGGCTGACCACCTATCGCTTCACCCAGAACGTGGGCTACGACGCCGACGGTCAGCTCGTCGAACCCATCAGGTACCCCTCCCTCTACGACAAGAACGAGGACGGGGAGGTCACCGCATCGGCGGCGCTGTGGGGAGTCGAGGGCGACCCCGCCGAACCCATCACGATGACCCGCTACTACGCCGCGCAGCGCACCTTCTGGGTGGATCCGGTGTCCGGCACGATCGTCAAGTCCACCGAACGCGCCAACCACTACTACGCCCGGGATCCGCTCAAGCCCGAGGTCGCGGTGGCCGACTACACCGTGTCGTCCACCGAGCAGACCGTCGAGTCCCAGGTGGCGGCCGCACGCGACGAACGCGACTGGCTGGCGCTGTGGTCACGCATCCTGCCGATCAGCCTCGCCGCCGCCGGGGTGGTCGCCCTGGTCGGCGGGGCGCTGCTGGGACTGTTCAGCACCCGCGTCGAGACGGCGCTGGGGCAACCGGGCCAGGACGACATCGAGTTGGGGCTGTTCGGCAAGGACGAGACGGGACCGATGCCCGCCGCGCAGGCGGTGACGGAGAAGATCCCCACCCGGCGACCGGAGCCACCGCCGACCGGCCGGTGACCTCGCGCTGGGTGCTGCCGGCCTACGCCGCGCTGCTGACGTTCGCGGTGACCGCACCGCTCATCGCACCCGGCTACCTGCTGCTGCGTGACGCGGTCTCCACACCCCGGTCCTATCTGACCGACGCCGCCCTCGGCGTCGCCGAATCCGCGCCGCGCGCGGTGCCGCAGGACTTCGCGGTGGCGACGCTCTCCGCACTGATCGACGGCGGGGTGGTGGTCAAGGTCCTGCTGATGGCCGGGCTGCTGCTGGCCGGGTGGGGCGCGGGCCGGCTGGCCGGGCTGCTGCTGCCCGAGACGGGGCTGGCCGGCCAGATGCTGGCCTGCACGCTGGCGCTGTGGAATCCCTACGTCGCGGAGCGGCTGCTGCAGGGCCACTGGAGCCTGCTGCTGGGCTACGGCTGCCTGCCGTGGGTGGCCGCGCTGGTGGTGCGGATCCGGACCGAGCCGACCGGGTGGCCGGACTGGGCGGCGCTGGCGTTCTGGATCGCCCTGGCCGGACTGACGCCCACCGGGCTGCTGCTGGCGACCGTCGTGGCGCTGACCGCCGTCGCGGTGCCCGGTTCCCGATCACCCCGGATGCTCTGCGCGCCGGCGGTTCTGGGCATCGCCACGGTGGCCGCCCTGCCGTGGCTGACCGCGGCCCTGCTCGGCAGCGCACTGGACTCGCTGCAGCCCGCCGACGGGGTGGCCGCGTTCGCCGGTCGCGCCGAACCAGGCCTGGGGGTGCTGGTCACGCTGGCCGGTCTGGGCGGCATCTGGAACGCCGACGCCGTCCCGGCGTCGCGCACCACCCTGTTCGCGCTGCCGGCCACGCTCGTCCTGCTCGCGGTCGTCGCCCTCGGGCTGCCGGCCCTGCTGCGCCGGCCGGTGGCCGTGCCGTTCGTGGTGCTGGCCGCGGCGAGCGTCCTGCTGCCCGCCGCGCTGGCGACCGGACCGGGCCAGGCGCTGCTGGGCGCGGCCGTCGAGGCCGTACCCGGCCTGGCAGTGCTGCGCGACGGCCAGAAATGGGTGGCCGGCGCGATGCCCGGATACGCGCTGGCCGCAGCCGGCGCGCTGGTGACGGTGCGCCCCCGGATGCGCCCGCCGGCCGCGGCCGCGCTGCTCGCCACCGCGCTGATCGCGGTGCTGCCCGATCTCGCCTGGAGTGTGCGCGCCGTTCACTACCCGCCGGGCTGGCGTGCGGTCGCCGCGACGATCAACGCCGAGCCGCACACCGTGGCCGTCCTGCCGCCCGACGTCGTGCGCCGGTTCGCCTGGGCCGGGCCGGCGCCGGTACTCGACCCGCTGCCCCGCTGGGTGCGTGCCGATGTCTTGTCCACCGGTGATCTGCTGGTCGCCGGGCGCACCGTGGCCGGCGAGGGCGACCGCGCCCGGCAGGTGCAGCGCCTGCTGCTCGACGGCGCCGACCCGGCGGCGCTGGCAGCGGCCGGGGTCGGCTGGGTGGTCGCCGAGGGAGGCGAGCGACTGCCGCGGCTGCCGGAGGTCTACCGCGACGCCGACCTGACGCTCTACCGGGTCCCCGATCCGCGGCCGGATCCCGCGCCGCCGCAGCGCACCCCGGTGCTGCTCGCGCATCTGGCGTGGGCGGCGCTGCTGGTGGTCGGTGTGGGCGCGCTCGCTAGACGACGCCGCTGACTCGGTTGCCGGCGTGCACCGACTCCAGCACGCTGCGCATCGCCGCCGCACTCTGCGCCCAGGAGAACTCGCGGCTGCGCGCGGCGGCTTTGGCGCCGAGTTCGGCGCGCAGCACGGGGTCGGCCAGCAGTCGTTCGAGCCGGTCGACCAGCTCGGCGCGATCCTCCACCAGGATGCCGGTCACCCCGTCGACGACTGAGTCGTTGAGACCGCCCGACGAGCGGTAGCCGATCGTCGGCACGCCGTGCAGCGCGGCCTCGATCACCGACAGCCCCCACCCTTCCTTGCGCGAGGGCAGCACATGCACCCAACTGCGTTGCACCACAGCGTGTTTGGTGGCGTCATCGACGTGGCCGTGGAAGGTCACCGCCTCCGAGATGCGCAGCCGGGCGGCCTGCTGAACCAGCCGCTCCAGCCACCAGCCGCCGCCGACGATGTCGAGGTGCAGACCCGGCACCCGCTCGCGGAGTTGGGCGACGGCCTCGAGGGCATCCTCGATCTGCTTGTGCGGAACCAGCCGTGAGAGCACCAGCACCCGCGGGGTGGCCGAACGCGCGGTGACCATGGAGGACGGCGGCGCCTCGTCGAGGCCGTTGCGCACGACCGCGACCCGGCTGCTGTCCACGCCCAGATCGGCGAGGTCGCGGGCCGACGGTAGCGACACCGTCACGTACTGGTTGTGCCGGTGCAGCCGCGGCGAGAGCCAGGACTCGACGAACCAGCCGAACCGGCCGAGCACCCGCCCGGCCAACGGCCACTGCTCGCGATGGCAGTGGTGCACCAGCACCACCACCCGCCGGCCGAAGGCCAGCCGCGCCAGGAAGGGGATCCCGTTCTGGGCGTCGATGACCACGTCCGGGCGCACCCGCGCCAGCGGCCCCAGGCCCACCCGGGCGGCGACCATCGCCAGCCCGGCGCGGATGTAGATGGTGTGCCGCCCGCCGCCCCGGCTGACCTGAACGCCGTCCACCGTCTCCCGGCGCGCGGACCCCGGGTAGCGCGCGGTGCGCAGCGTGACCCGCACGCCAGCCGCCGCGAGCTGGGCGCCGATGCGCTGCAGATAGGTCTCGCTGCCGCCGCCCTGGGGGTGGCCGGTGTCGCGCCAGCACAGCAGCAGCACGGAACGCACCGGCGCGGACGGGGCAGACATCCGGCCAACCCTATCCCCTGGCCGCCGGGCTCCTACAGTGGTTCCGATGCCCGCCACCGACCTGTTCGCGCGGCGGGCCACCCTGGGCCGGTCGGTGCGACTGCTCACCGAGTTCCGGTTCGAGAGATCAGACCCGGCTCGGTTCTACCGCGCACTGGCGGCCGACACCGCCGTCATGGTCACCGACCTGTGGCAGGCCCGCCACCCCGGCGGTGCGGGCGCGCCGGGCGGGCGGACCGTGCTCGACATCGGCGGCGGGCCGGGCTATTTCGCGGCGGCGTTCACCGCCATGGGCTGGCACTACGTCGGCGTCGAACCCGACCCGGCCGAGATGCACGCGGCCGGGCGGACCGGCACCTTCGGCACGTCGGTTCGCGGCTCGGGCCTGGCTCTGCCGTTCGCCGACGGCAGTGTCGACGTGTGCCTGTCCTCCAACGTCGCCGAGCACGTCCCACGGCCCTGGCAGCTGGGCGCGGAGATGCTGCGGGTGACCCGACCCGGCGGGTTGGCGATCCTGTCCTACACCGTCTGGCTGGGTCCGTTCGGCGGCCACGAGACCGGGCTGTGGCACTACCTGGGCGGCGCCCGCGCGGCGGCCCGCTACACCCGCCGGCACGGGCGTCGGCCGAAGAACGACTACGGGTCGACGCTGTTCGCGGTCTCCGCCGCCGAGGGCCTGCGCTGGGCGGCCGGAACGGGCGCGCTGGTCGCGGCATTCCCCCGCTATCACCCCCGCTGGGCCTGGTGGCTCACGTCGGTTCCGGGGGTGCGCGAGTTCCTGGTCAGCAATCTGGTCCTGGTGCTCTCGCCGTCGGTAGGGTGACAGCCATGACGCAAACGGCCTACAAGACCGAGTACGACAAGCTCTTCATCGGCGGCAAGTGGGTCGAACCGTCGACCTCCGAGGTCATCGAGGTGCACTCGCCGGCCACCGGCGAATACGTGGGCAGGGTGCCGCTGGCGGTCACCGCCGACGTCGACGAGGCGTGCGCGGCGGCCCGCGCCGCATTCGACTCCGGTCCGTGGCCGCGGATGACCCCGCAGGAGCGCCAGGCGGTCATCGCCAACGCGGTGAAACTGATCGAGGACCGCGCCGACCTGTTCAAGTTCCTGCTGAAAAGCGAGACCGGTCAGCCGCCGACGATCATCGACATGATGCAGTACGGCGCCTCGGTGTCGGGCTTGCAGTTCTACGCCAGCGCGGCGGAGAAGTTCACCTGGCGCGACATCCGCGACGGCATCTACGGCCAGACACTGGTGGTGCGCGAGCCGGTCGGCGTCGTCGGCGCGGTGGTCGCCTGGAACGTCCCGCTGTTCCTGGCGTGCAACAAACTCGGGCCCGCGCTACTGGCCGGGTGCACCGTGGTGCTCAAGCCGGCCGCCGAGACGCCGCTGAGCGCCAACGCGCTCGCCGAGGTGTTCGCCGAGGCGGGTCTGCCCGAGGGCGTGCTGTCGGTGGTGCCCGGGGGCCCGGAGACCGGACGGGCGCTGACCGCCAACCCGGACGTCGACAAGCTCACCTTCACCGGCAGCTCGTCGGTGGGCCGCGAGATCGGTATGCGTGCCGCCGAGCAGCTCAAGCCGTGCACGCTGGAACTGGGCGGCAAGTCGGCGGCGATCATCCTCGAGGACGCCGACCTCGACGCCACCCTGCCGATGCTGATCTTCTCCGGGCTGATGAACAGCGGTCAGGCCTGCGTGGGCCAGACCCGCATCCTCGCGCCGCGGTCACGCTACGACGAGGTCGTGGCCAAGGTGTCCGCCGCGGCCGGCGGCATGCCGGTCGGCCCGCCCGACGACCCCGGCGCCATGATCGGTCCGCTGATCAGCGAGACGCAGCGCAAGCGGGTCGAGGGTTACATCGCCAAGGGCGTCGAGGAGGGTGCCCGGCTGGTCACCGGCGGCGGCCGGCCGGAGGGCCTGGACTCGGGCTACTACGTGCAGCCCACCGTGTTCGCCGACGTCGACAACAGCATGACCATCGCCCAGGAGGAGATCTTCGGGCCGGTGCTCGCGATCATCCCCTACGACACCGAGGAGGACGCGATCCGCATCGCCAACGACTCGGAGTACGGGCTGGCCGGCAGTGTCTGGACGACCGACTACGACAAGGCGGTGCAGATCGCTTCCCGGATCCGCACCGGCACCTACGCGGTGAACATGTACGCCTTCGATCCCGGCGCGCCGTTCGGCGGGTTCAAGAATTCCGGCATCGGCCGGGAGAACGGACCGGAGGGCATCGAGGAGTACGTGTTGCACAAGAGCGTGCTGCTGCCGTTCGGGTACACACCGGCGAGCTGACGGTCTAGAACAGCACCCGCGCGATCATCTCCGCGACTGCCGCGGGCTTGTCGGAGCCGTCGATCTCGACGGTGTGCCGCACGGTGACGTTGACGGTGCTCGCGTCGACCTCGGTGACGTCTGTCAGCTCCGAGCGGACCCGGATGCGGCTGTCCACCGGAACCGCGGCCAGGAAACGCACCTTGTTCAGTCCGTAGTTGATGGCCAGCTTCGCGTTGCCGAACCGGAAGTTGTCCTTGCTGAGTGCCGGGATGAGCGAAAGCGTCAG
Source organism: Mycobacterium sp. (assembly GCA_018882965.1). Lineage (GTDB taxonomy): Bacteria > Actinomycetota > Actinomycetes > Mycobacteriales > Mycobacteriaceae > Mycobacterium. Next base: position 10,018 of record VEQY01000040.1, read on the forward strand.
AAACCCGTGCGCGATCGGCGCCCCGTAGGGGCTTTCGGCTTTCGCCCGCTCCACGTCGACGTGGATCCACTGATGATCGCCGGTGACGTCGGCGAAATCGTTGATGCGTTGCTGGTCGATGCTCACCCAGCTGCCGACGCCGAGTTCGGTGCCGACCAGCGCCCGGGCCTCTTCGGCGGAGGTGATCACCTTCACGGTCGTCTCCCGTCAGCGGAATACACTGCTGATCATATGCACACCGACCAGGACACCAGCCGTACCGGCAAGCGCGACGACTTCGCCGCGCTGTGCGCCAACGACGCCGAGCTGGCGAAGCTGCGCGGGGAGCTTCGGGAGTTCCTCGCCGCCGATCGCGCGGAGTTCGGCTGGCGGCCGAAGGTGGACGCGTGGCTGTCCAGTTGGGACGAGGCGTTCAGCGCCCGACTGGGCGCGGCCGGGTTCCTCGGCCTGACCATCCCGCCCGAGTACGGCGGCCGCGGGCTGGGTCACCTGCATCGCTATGTGGTCACCGAGGAGTTGCTGGCCTGCGGGGCACCGGTGGCCGCGCACTGGATCGCCGACCGGCAGGTGGGTCCGGGTCTGCTGTCCTACGGCACCGAGGAACAGCGCCGCCGGCTGCTGCCGGAGATCGCCGCGGGCCGGTACTTCTCGGCGATCGGGATGAGCGAGCCCCAGGCGGGTTCGGATCTCGCGGCCGCCGCTGCCCGGGCCACCCGCACCGACGGCGGCTGGGTGCTGTCAGGCACCAAGGTCTGGACCAGCGGTGCGCACCTGGCCCACCAGATCGTCGTGCTGGCCCGCACCGAGGCTCCCGACCCGACCCGCCGCCACGCCGGGTTCAGCCAGTTCATCGTGCCGACCGACTCGCCGGGAATCGGCATCAGCCCGATCGTGCTGATGTCCGGCGAGCACCACTTCAACGAGGTCCACTTCGACGAGGTGTTCATCGGCGACGACAATGTGCTCGGCGAGATCGGCGACGGCTGGCGGCAGGTGACCACCGAGTTGTCCGTCGAGCGCAGCGGCCCCGAACGCATCCTCAGCACCGCGCCGCTGCTCACCGCGCTGGTGCGCACGCTGGCCGGTGTGGAGGACCTTCCCGATCACACCGCGGCAGCGGTGGGTGAGATTCTGGCGCAGCTGATTTCGCTGCGCCAGCTGTCGGTGTCGGTGGCGCGGGCGCTGTCCGAGGGCGAGTCCCCGGTCAACGAGGCGGCCCTGGTCAAGGATCTGGGCACCCGCTTCGAGCAGGAGTCGGTGGAACTCGCCGCCGCACTGCTCAGCCACGCCGGTCCCGGCGAGGGCCGTGCGGAACTGGCGGCGCTGATCGGGGTGGCGCGGCTGCACGCGCCGCTGTTCACCCTGCGCGGCGGCACCAACGAGGTGCTGCGCGGCATGGTGGCCCGGGGCATGGGTCTGCGGTGAGCGCCGCGCTGCGCGGCGGGGTGTTCACCGGCCCCACCGACGACCTCAGCGATCTGCGAGCGCTGGTCGACGAGATCGGCGAGCGCTCCTTCGACGCCCGGATCGGCCGTCGTTCGCTTCCCGACGGCGTCGACCACGACGCCTGGCGCCATCTGCAGGACGCCGGCCTGACCCGGTTGGCCAGCACGCCCGATTCCGGCGGCGGCGCAACGGAAGTCGCGCTGATCCTGCGCTCGCTGGCCCGCCACGCCGTCACGGTGCCGCTGGCCGAGACCGACGTGCTGGCCTGCTGGCTGGCCGGCGAGGCCGGCCTTGCCGTGCCCGAGACCGGCCTGGTGACCTTGGCGCTGGGTGAGGTCTCCCCCGCCGGCGAACTGTCCGCCGTGCCCTACGCCGCGGCGGCCGATGCGGTGGTGCTGGCTTTGCGCGACGGCGACCTGCTGCGGGTGGCCGTCGTCGAACCCGCCGCACTCGCGGTGACGCCCGGCCACAACGCCGGCGGCGAACCCCGCGACACCGTGGTCGTCGACCGGGCGGATTTCACCGACGTGGATTTCACCGACGTCGAGGGCCGCACCGCCGAACTCGTCCGGCGCGGTGCGTGGGCGCGGTGCATGCAGACGATCGGTGCGCTGGACGCGGCCGTGGAGTACTCGGTGGCCCACACCCGCGACCGCGAGCAGTTCGGCCGCCCGCTCAGTGCGTTCCAGGCCGTTCAGCACACCCTGGCTGCGATGGCCGGCGAGGTCGAACGGGCGAGGGCCGCCGCCGAGCTGGCCGTCGCCGCCGCCGCCGAACACGGGTTCGCCAGCCCGCAGGCCGATTACGCCGTCACCGTCGCCAAAGTCACCCTCGGGCAGGTGGTGCCGCGGGTGGCCACCTCGGCGCATCAGGTGCACGGCGCGATCGGGGCGACCATCGAGCACCGGCTGTGGCTGGCCACCATGCGGGCACGCAGCTGGATCGACGAGTTCGGCGACTCCGCGCACTATGCGTGCCGGCTGGGCCGGATGGCGCTGGCGGCCGCCGATCCGTGGGACGTGATCGTCGGTCAGCCGATGCTGGCCTGAACGACGATCCCGTTCTCGATCACGAAGTTGATGCGGTCGTAGCGATAGTCCATCGTCACCTGGTAGAACTCGCCGTCGCGCGCGACGACGCGGACGACGTAGCCCCGGTCTGTGGCCAGCGCCCCGGCGTCAGCCTCGCCGAGACCGGTCAGCCCCTCCAGATCGCGATCGTCCGGCCCCACGAGATCGCCGCCGGAATCGCCCTCGGTGCCGCCGGGGACACCGCCTGTCCCCTCGCTGCCCCAGACCGAGAGGAGTCCGGTGTCACCGCCCGCGCCCGCGGCGCCATCGGCCTGCCCGATCGCCCCGGGTGCGCCGTTGCCGCCGCGGCCCCCGCTGCCGACGAACAACCCGCCCGCCCCGCCGTCGCCGCCATCGCCACCGGGGGTGAGCGCGTCGCCGCCGTCGCCCCCGTTGCCGAACAGTCCGGCCGACCCGCCGCGGCCGCCGTTGTATCCGTCGCCACCGTTGCCGAACAAGCCCGCGTTGCCGCCCGCGCACGGCCCGGTCGGGCAGGTCTCGGCGGTCCACGAGTACCCGTGACCCCAGATCAGTCCGCCGTTCGGATTGGTGGCGCTGCCGTTGCCGAAAAACCCGCGCAGCGGGTCGACGGCGCCGCCTGGAGTCTGCGCGGGCCTGGCCGCCGGCTTGGGGGCGAGCTTGATCGGGGGCTTCGCCGAGTCGCGTCGCTGGCCGGCCCGTGTGTCGGCCCGTGCCGCAGATGCCCCAGATGCGGCCGCTGCGCCGGTCCGATCGGCCCGGTCAACACCGGCCCCGGGAGAATCAGCGTCGGCGACGGACGGCGAAGCGGCCCAGCACAGACCGGCCAGCACTGCCGCCGCACTAAGCCGTGCACCCCACCGGAAACCTGACGTCACCCGCTCCGCCCCCTTTCCCGGTAGAAGCTTACGCCTCAGTCAGAAGGGCGGGGGATCGTCGCCGGGGTCGGGCGGGGGCCCGGCTGATCTGTCACAGCGGTTGCGATTGCGTTCCGCGGCGATGCGGTGGGCACGGTTCTGCGCCCGGGTGGTGCGCCGCAGGGGCATCATCGCGGTGCGGTCACGGCAGGGCGGCGCGGGCACCGGCAGCGCGGGAAAAAGCGTCGCGCTGCCGGGCGTGGTGACATAGATCCGATTCCCGGGCAGAGTCCAGATGACGGTGCCGTCGGGTAGCTGCTGATCCCTCCAACCCCAGAACGTTTTGAGAATATGGTGAAAACGGCACAGGCACTTGATGTTTGACGCGAGCGTGCGCCCGCCCCGTGCATAGGGCACGGTGTGGTCGAGGTCGCACTCGGTGGCCGGCCGGTCACACCCGGGCGCACGGCAGGTGATGTCCCGGGCGCGCACGAAGTCGCCGAGCGCACCGGAGGGCCGGTAGCGGTCCTCGATGTGGACGGCGACACCGAGCGGACGAAGCCGCGCCGCGGCGGCCACCGCGCGCACCTGCTCGGCACTGATCAGCGCGCCGCCGCCCAGCAGGCACCCGGGCCGGTTGCTGCGACCCTCGACGGTGGCCTGATCGGCCACCACCTGCACCAGCACCGCAGAGGCGGTCTTGGCCGCCGCGGGACAGGCGGCGCTCGGGCACTGACACCGGAGCCGATCGGCACCGCCGGCCAGAGCGCCGAGAGCATCGGCGCGGCGCTGGGCCTTGGTGCGCGGATCTTCGGCGCACACCGTTGCCGCCAGCGCGTCCAGCCGCTTGTCGAGTACTTCGGCGTCGGTGGCGAACAACCGCGCCGAGACGTCGGCCGATCCGTCCTGTGCGGCCCAGATCGTCACGTCGCGGTCGCGCGCCCGCTCACGCTCACGGCGCACCGCGTCGGGGTCGACATGGGCGATGATGCGGTCGATCTCGCGGGCCAGCCGGCCCTGCGTCATCGACGGCCAGCACACCGCGCGGGCGGCCAGTTGCCGGTCGATCGCGGCCCGCGCAGCCTCGTCGGTAATCAGCGTGGTGCGGTAGACGATGGTGCGGTAGGTGGCCAGGTCGATGTCGCCGGCCTCGAACACCGCCGCCACCGCGGGCAGCCCGAGCATCGCCAGGCCGTAGTTCATCGCGCTGCCCGCCCGCCCGAGGCTGATCCCCAGCGCGGCGGCGATCTCCGCCCCCACCGCCGCCCAGGTGTCCACCGCCCACTCGGCCTGCTCACCGCGCTCAGCCCGGCGCATCTCGAAAAGCTCCGCGACATTGCGCAGCCGCCGCGCGGCGGCTTTATTCTCCGCGCGCTGCGCGTCCACGATGCCGGCGATCAGCGAGCGCGAAGCCGCCGTCTGCGGGGGCTCCCAATAGTCGTGCACCGGACCACCGAACATACGTTCGACACTAGCCGGGCCCCCCGACAGAAATCAGGTGCCGGTCCAGTTCGGGGCGCGCTTCTCGGCGAAGGCCACCGCACCCTCGCGGGCATCCTTGGAGGCGAACACCGGCCCGATGATCTTGGCCTGTTCGCGCCACTGGTCCTCGGGGCGCCAGCCGCGCGACTCCACGATGACCCGCTTGGTGGCCGCGACCGCCAGCGGGCCGTTGACGGTGATCCGTTCGGCCAGCGCGATCGCCGCCTCCAGCGCCTGGCCGGGCTCGCAGAGCACGTTGACCAGGCCCAGCTGGTGGGCACGCTCGGCGGGGAGCTTGTCGCCGGTCAGCGCCAGCTCCATCGCGATCTGGAACGGGATGCGCTGCGGCAGCCGCAGCAGACCGCCGCCGGCGGCCACCAGGCCGCGCTTGACCTCCGGGATGCCGAAGGCGGAATCCCGCGCCGCGACGATGAGGTCGGTCGCCAGCGCAAGTTCGGTCCCGCCGGCCAGCGCGTAGCCCTCGACGGCGGCGATGACCGGCTTGGCCGGCGGCCGCTCGGTCCAGCCCAGCCCGCGGCCCTTGACCGCGACGTTCTCCCCGCGCGCGAAGGCCTTCAGGTCCATGCCCGCGCAGAACGACCCGCCCGCGCCGGTCAGGATGCCCACCGACAGGCCGGGGTCGTCGTCGAGCCGGTCGGCGGCGGCGGCCAGCGCGTGGCTGACCGCGGCGTTGACGGCGTTCTTGGCCTCGGGCCGGTTGATGGTGATGACCAGGATGCGGTCGCGCTGCTCGGTCAGGACGGCGGTTTCATCGCTCACCCGGGGATCGTAACGAGGGCGACGACCCTGCGGCGACCATAATGGGGCCCATGGGCGCGGACATCCATCCGGAGTTGCGCCGGGTCGCGCGACTACTGCCTCGACGGATGGTCTACCCGTGGTCGGTGCCGCTGCTGCGGCGACTGCCCGATCTGCCCCGCCCGTCGAATCACGACGTGGAGGTATTGACACTGCCGAGCGGGGCGGGGGTGCGGCTGTACCGTCCGTCCGGATCGTCGAGTCCGGCACCGGGTCTGGTGTGGATCCACGGCGGCGGCTACGTGATCGGCAGCGCCGCACAGGATGACCGGCTCTGCCGTGACTGGGCGGACCGGCTGGGCGTCGTGGTGGCCGCCGCGGAGTACCGGCTCGCCCCCGAGCACCCCTACCCGACGCCGCTCGAGGACTGCTACCAGGTGCTGACCTGGCTGGCCGGGCTGCCCGGGGTGGACGCCGACCGGGTCGCGATCGGCGGGGCCAGCGCGGGCGGCGGTCTGGCCGCGGCTCTGGCGCTGCTGGCCCGTGACCGCGGCGAGGTCCGGCCAGTGCTGCAGATCCTGTCGTACCCGATGCTCGACGACCGGACCCTCGACCCCGCCCTGGACGATCCCGGGTTCCGGCTGTGGGACACCGCCAGCAACCGGTTCGGCTGGCGGAGTTATCTCGGCGGCGCCGATCCGGCGGGTGCCGTGCCGGCCCGGTGCGAGGACCTGACCGGTCTGCCGCCCGCCTGGATCGGGGTGGGGACGCTGGACCTCTTCCACGGCGAGGACCTCACCTACGCGGCCAGGCTGGCTGCCGCGGGCGTGCCGTGCGAGTTCCACGAAGTGCCCGGGGCGTTTCACGGATTCGACCGCGTCGCCCCCAAAGCCACTGTCTCCCAAGCCTATTTCGACGGCACGTGCGAAAGCCTGCGGAAGGCGTGCGCATGACGGCACTGACGCGCGAGCAGGGCGACCTGCGCGAGGTGGTCGCCGGGCTGATGGCCGCACGCTGCACCGAATCGGAGGTTCGCCGGCAGATGGCCGGCGACGCCGGATACGACGCGAGCCTGTGGGCAGAACTCTCCGCGATGGGCCTGCTCGGCCTGATCGTCCCCGAGGAGTACGGCGGGTCGGGCGCCGGCGCGACTGAACTCGCGGTGGTGGCCGAGCAGATGGGCCGCGCGCTGCTGTGCGCACCGTTCCTGTCCACCGCGGTGCTGACGCCGTATCTGCTCGCCGCCCTCGGCGACGCGGACGAGTGTTCGGCGGTGCTGCCCCGGATCGCCTCCGGCGAGCTGATCGCGACCGTCGCGTTCGCCGAAACGGACTCGGCGCGACCCCCGGCTGAACCGGCCACCGTGGCGGCGACCGATGCCGGTGCCTGGCGACTGACCGGGGAGAAGACCTACGTCCTGGACGCCGGTGTCGCCGGGCTGTTCTACGTGGCGGCCCAATCCGGCTCGGGCACGGCGATTTTCGCAGTGGACCGATCCGCCCCCGGGCTGACCGTCACCCCGCTTCACACCCTCGACCAGACCCGACGGCAGGGACGGCTGACCCTGGCCGACACCCCGGCCCGGCTGGTCGGCACGGTGGCCGATGGAGCCGGGGCACTCGCGACGGCACTGGATCGCGCGGCGGTGGCACTCATCGCCGAGCAGGCCGGGGGCGCCCTGCACGCCACCCAGATGGCGGTCGACTACGCCCGCACCCGCTTTCAGTTCGGGCGCGCAATCGGCAGCTTCCAGGCGGTCAAGCACATGTGCGTGGACATGCTGCTGGAGGCGCAGTCCGCGCTGTCGGCCGCGCGTCACGTCGCGGCGGCCTTCGACGCCGACGAGCCCGACCGGCTGGCGGATCTGGCGCTGGCCCAGGCCTACTGCTCGGATGCGTTCGTCTTCGTCGCCGCCACCACCATCCAGGCGCACGGCGGCATCGGCTTCACCTGGGAGCACCCCGCGCACCTGTACCTGCGCCGCGCCCGCACCGACGCCCAGATCTTCGGCAGCCCGGCCTGGCACCGGGAGCGCTACGTTCGACTGCAGGAGGAACGCTGATGACCGAGTCCGGCACCGACGAGGATGTGCGCGCGGAGGTCCGCCGCTGGCTGGCCGAGAACTGGGATCCGGCGGTCGACCGCGGCGAGTGGGGCGCACGGGTGGTCGACGCCGGCTGGGCGGTCCCCAGCTGGGAGCCGCAGTGGTGGGGTCGCGGCCTCACCGACGCCCAATCCCGCATCGTGGCAGCGGAGTTCGCCGCCGTCGGAGCTCCCGGCAGCGGACATGATCGCGCCGACATGCTCGCCTGCACCCTGCACGATCTTGGTACCGACGAGCAGAGGCACCGGCTGATCCCGCCGTCGATCCGCGGCGAGACCCGGTGGTGTCTGCTCTACAGCGAACCCGGCGCGGGCTCGGACCTGGCGGGCTTGCGCACGCGCGCCGAACGGGACGGGGACGAGTGGATCGTCAACGGGCAGAAGGTGTGGACGTCCTTCGCCACCACCGCAGACTATGGACTACTGGTGGCCCGCACCGACTGGGATGTGCCCAAGCACCGCGGGATCAGCTTCTTCATCTTCCCGATGCGCCAGCCGGGAGTGGAGGTCCGTCCGATCCACCAGATCACCGGCGAGTCGGAGTTCAACGAGGTGTTCATCACCGACGCCCGGGTTCCGCACGCCAACCTGGTCGGCGAGCCCGGCGGGGGGTGGGCGGTGCTGCAGTTGGCGCTGGCCTACGAGCGCCGGCTGATGGGTGACTTGGCCCGCACCTCCCGGGTGGCCCGCGACCTCAAGCCCGACGCGGACAGCCTGATCGGGATGGCGCGATCGGCGGGCGTGCTGTCCGATGCCCACGTCCGCCAGCAGATCGCCAGGATGGACGGCTACGCGGCGGTCAACCGGTGGAACACCCAGCGCGCCAAGGCCACCGACGACCGGGTCGAGGCGGCCACCCTGATGGCGCTCGGCAAGATCGCGATGTCCCGCATCCTGCACGGCACCGCGCAGGTGCAGACCGAGATCGTCGGGCCGGAGTCGATGCTGACCGGAACGGAGAACCCGATCGGCGACGCGGTGAACTTCCGCACGCTCAACGCCTACTTCACCTCGATCGGCGGAGGCACCGATCAGATCCAGCGCAACATCGTCGGCGAGCGCGTGCTGGGACTACCCAAGGAGCCCGAGCCCTACCGCGACACACCCTTCCGGGATTTGCCGCACTAGTACCGGTGGCTCAGCGGAAGTGCACGACGTCGCTGCCCCACGTCGCCCGGATCTCCGCGTCCGCGTCGTAGACGACGCGGTCGCTGCGGTCGATGATGAGGCAGGCCCGATCGGTCTCCTGGTAGGGCGTCCACTCCGGTTCGCCGGGCGGGCCGTTGGGCTTGGCGTCGGTGGCGAAGTTGACCCAGCGGGTCCGGATCCGGCGGGACACCTCCTTGGCGGCTTTCGCCCCGCCCAGTTTCAGCGTGACGTCCCGCGGTGCACCCAAAGTGCCCCAGACATAGGGTAATTCGGTGGCATGGGCGGCGCGCACCAGCAGCAGCTTCATGATCGGGGTGGAGAAGTCGAAGCGGTACAGGTAGACCGGGGCGACCCGGCTGTGCCCCTCGGCCAGCCACACCGTGGGCATCCGGAAACCGACGTCGCCGGCGATGTTCAGGCCGCGGGCGCGCCGCGGGTAGCTGGCGCCCAGCTGCTCCTCGGTGGGCAGTTGGAGGTCGGGCTGCTCGGCGGCGATCTCGTTGAACATCGAGGTGATCGCGTGCGGTGTGATCGGCATCAGCGGGGAGCGCATCAGCCGGAACAGCGCGGCCTCGTTCTTGTTGGTGCCGATGATCAGCGGAACCGGGTGGGTGCGGCCGTCCCGGGCCGCGGACACCGGGTAGTCCGGCAGCAGATCGTCGTCGACGACCGGCACGAAGGCCAGCGTTCCGGGGTTGCGCACCGGCACCTCGTCGAAGACCTTCTTGGTCGCCGAGATCAGCGCCGGGACGTCGACTGCGCGCAGGCGTTGCGCGTCGGCGTGGTCGATGCCGAGATGACCGAGGACCTCGTGGGTGACCCGCCGGGCGCGGTCGAGGTCGTAGACCGACGTCGCCGGTGAGCTCTGGGCGATCGCGTTGACGAACAGACCCGCGGCCTGCGGGACGGCCAGCAGGGTCGTGACGATCCCGGCTCCGGCGGATTCGCCGAAGAGTGTCACGCGCTCGGGGTCACCGCCGAAGGCCGCGATGTTCTCGTTGACCCAGCGCAGCGCGGCGAGCACGTCGCGCAGGCCGACGTTGGTGTCGAAGTGCCCGGTCGGGCCGATGGGGGCCAGGAACCCGAAGACGCCCAGCCGGTAGTTGAGCGTGACGATCACGACGTCGCCCATGCTGGACAGCCGCCGGCCGTGGTACAGCGCCTGGCTGCTCGACCCGAGCACGTACGCCCCGCCGTGCAGCCACACCATCACGGGTTTGGCGTCGCCGGCCCGGGTTCCCGACGGCGCCCAGACGTTGAGCCGCAGACAGTCCTCGTCCAGCGGTCCACCCAGATCGAGGGGGAAGTTCGGGATGGGCGGCTGCGGGCAGACGTTGCCGTAGCGGGCTGCGTCGAACACCTCGGTCCGGCGCGGAGGCGGCTGCGGAGCGCGGAAGCGTAACTCGCCGACCGGGGCGGCCGCGTACGGGATGCCCTTCCAGCTGGCTGTCTGTCCATCGTCGACACCCCGCACCGGACCTTCGGACGTGTCGACCACGAGCGCTGTTCTCATTGCGAATACCTCTCGATGAGACCCTGCTTGTAGAGCTTGCCGATGTCGGTGCGCGGCAGTTGCTCCTCGAAGTGGATCACCCGCGGACATTTGAAGTGCGCCAGTCGCTCCCGCAGCCAGCTCAGCAGCTCCTCGGCGAACTGCTCACTGGCCTCCGTGTGGTCGACGAGTTGGACCACCCCCATCACCGACTGTCCCATCTCGGCATCGGGAACTCCGAACACGGCCGCGTCGAGCACCCGGGGGTGGCCGACCAAGGCGTTCTCGGCTTCCTGCGGATAGATGTTGACCCCGCCGGAAATGATCATGTGATGACGGCGGTCGGTCAGGAAGAGGTAGCCGTCCTCATCGAGGTATCCGACGTCACCGACGGTGACCCAGCCCTTCCGATGGCGCGAGGCCGCGGTCTTCTCCGGGTCGTTGAGGTACTCGAAGGTCCGGCCGCCCTCGAAGTAGACCTCGCCGGCCTGGCCGGGCGGGAGTTCGGTGCCGTCCTCGCCGACGACGTGCAGCGCACCCGAGACCGCGCGGCCGACCGAACCGGGCCGCTGGAGCCACTCATCAGCGGTGATCAACGTGAAACCGACCGCCTCGGAGGACGCGTAGTACTCGTCGACGATCGGACCCCACCACGCGATCATCTGGCTTTTGATCTCCACCGGACACGGTGCGGCCGCGTGGATCACCCGCCGCAAGCTGGAGACGTCGTGGGCGTCACGGACCTCCGAGGGGAGTCTGAGCATCCGGGTGAACATCGCCGGGACGAACTGGCCGTGAGTGACCCGATGCTGCTCGATGGCGGCCAGTGCCCCGGCCGCGTCGAACTTCTGCATCACCACCACCGGAATGCCGGCGGCCTGCATCGTCATCGACCAGACCGACGGGGCGGTGTGGTAGAGCGGCGCGGGGCTGAGGTACACCGAGTCCGGGTCGGCCCATACCGACACCAGGGCGGTCAGCACACCGGTCGCCGTCGCCGGTGACTCGTGGCTGAGCTCGCGCTTGATGCCCTTGGGCCGCCCGGTGGTTCCCGACGAGTACTGCAGCAGATCACCCTCGACCTCGTCGTCAATGGGCGTAATCGGCTGGTCGGCAACGCATTCGGGATATCGAAGCCAGCCTTCAAGGTCATCGTCGGCCATCAGGCGCACAGCGGGCAAATCGGTGAGGCGCTCGCACAGCGGGCGCAGCGCCGAGGATGCGATCACCGCTTTGGCCGCGCTGTTGTCAATGATGTAGGCCGCTTCCTCGGCGGTGAGGTGGGTGTTGATGGGCACGTAGTACAGACCCGCCCGGCGCGCCGCCCACATCGCGGTGTGGAAGTGCTCGTTGTTGTCCATCAGGATGGCCACGGCGTCGCCCTCGTGCAGGCCGACCGAGCGGAAGAAGTGGGCCAACTGGTTGGCCCGCGACTCAAGTTGCCCGAAAGTGACGACGGTGCCGGACGGGAAGAGCACCACGGCCGGTTTGTCCGGGGTCGCCTCGGCGTGTTCGCGGATCTGCATCGTCAGTCCGCTCTCCGGTACCAGGCGACCATGAAGGTGACCATAGCCGCGGTCAGCGCGATGAGCACCCAGACGATGATCGCCTCGTCGATCCACGAACCGGCCGGTGGACTTCCGGGCAGCACGCTGCGGATCGGCACGACCGCGAAAAGCATCGCGGCGAACCAGGTCCCGAACGCGGGCTGGAAGACCTTCTTGCCGCGCAACGTTTCGATCGCGACGAACAGCGCCAGCGCCGGCAGCGCCAGCAGCACCAGACAGAAACCGCCGATCAGTAGCAGCGGCCCGCGCGACCTGTCGAAGGTGACGGTGGCGTTCTCGTCGGGCTGCTCCGAACCAGACGGCGGGCCGCGCCGCTCGCTGCGGATGTCCCAGCCGTTGAGCGAGCCGGCGACCTCCACCCGGGCGGGCACGAAGCGCCGGGTCTCCCCGGACTGGACGAACACCTCGGCGCTGATCGTGCCGGTCGAGAAGGTGTCGAAGGGCCACCGGTCGGCGTCACCGAAGGCGAACAGCGTGGTCTCCTCCCGGGCCGGGGTCCGTCCTTTCGGGTAGTTCAGCTCACCGAAGTCGGTGGAGGGGTAGAGGCGAACCGTCATGTCGGTGTTCAACACCCCGAACTGGGGATCCATCAGGTTCTGTTCGGGAACCACCAGCACCCGCGCGTCGACGGCGTTGTCGGTGGGCCGGATGCCGGTGACCTCCAGCAGGACCACGGTCTCGGTGGCGTTGAGCAGATCCCTCGGCTCGAGCACCTGGGCCTTGCTGTCCAGCCAGAAGTAGCCGACCAGGGACAGCAGGTAGACGGCGGTGATGACGATGACGGTGCCGATGCCGGCCCACCGCCGCGACGGCCGCCTGGGCTTCGGTGCGGCCGGGGTCGGAACGCTGCCTGGCTCAGTCGGCATCGGCGAGGCGTTGCCGGAGCGCGTCGAACTCGTCCCGGACGCTGGTCGGAAGCTTGCTCCCGACGAACTCGAACCACTGCTCGATCAGCGGCAGTTCGGCGCGCCACTCGGATGGGTCGACCAGCAGCGCCTCGGCGACGTCGCGGTCGTCGACCGCGAGGCCCTCAAGGTCCAGATCGGCGACGTCGGGAACGGTCCCGATCGGGGTCTCTGTCCCGCCGGCCCGGCCCTCGACCCGATCCACGATCCACTTCAGCACCCGGCTGTTCTCGCCGAAGCCGGGCCACAGGAAGCGGCCGTCGTCGCCGCGACGGAACCAGTTGACGAAGAAGATCTTCGGCAGCTTGGATTCGTCGGAGTTCTTGCCCAGATCGATCCAGTGCGCGAAGTAGTCGCCGACGTTGTAGCCAAGGAAGGGCAGCATCGCCATCGGGTCGCGGCGGATGGCGCCGACGGTGCCCTCGGCCGCCGCGGTCTGCTCGCTGCCCAGGGTGGCGCCGATGAACACCCCGTGCTGCCAGTCGCGGGCCTGGGTGACCAGCGGAACGGTGGTCTTGCGGCGCCCGCCGAAGAGGATCGCGGTGACCGGAACACCCTGCGGGTCATCCCATTCCGGGGCCAGCGTCGGGCACTGCGACATCGGGGTGCAGTAGCGTGAGTTCGGATGTGCCGCAGGGTCTTTGGAGTCAGGCGTCCAGTCGTTGCCCTTCCAGTCGACGAGGTGCTGCGGGTCGCCCTCCAGGCCCTCCCACCAGACGCCGCCCTCGTCGGTCAGCGCTACGTTGGTGAAGACGGTGTTGCCCGCGGCGACGGTCTTCATCGCGTTCGGGTTGGACTTCCAGTTGGTGCCCGGCGCGACCCCGAAGAAGCCGAACTCGGGGTTGACCGCATAGAGCCGGCCGTCGTCGCCGAAGCGCATCCAGGCGATGTCGTCGCCGAGTGTTTCCGCGCGCCATCCGGGCACGGTCGGCTGCAGCATCGCCAGGTTGGTCTTGCCGCACGCCGACGGGAAGGCGGCGGCGATGTAGTAGGCCTTGTTCTCCGGCGAGATCAGCTTGAGGATCAGCATGTGCTCGGCCAGCCAGCCCTCGTCGCGGGCCATCGCCGAGGCGATCCGCAGCGAGTAGCACTTCTTGCCCAGCAGGGCGTTGCCGCCGTAGCCCGAGCCGTAGCTCCAGATCTCCCGGGTCTCCGGGAAGTGGGTGATGTATTTGGTGTCGTTGCACGGCCAGGGCACGTCGGTCTGGCCGGGTTCCAGCGGGGCGCCCACCGAGTGCAGTGCCTTCACGAAGAAACCGTCCTCGCCGAGCTTGGCGAGCGCGGCGGTGCCCATCCGGGTCATGGTCCGCATGGAGACCACGACGTACTCCGAGTCGGTGATCTCCACGCCCAGTTTCGGCTCGTCGGCGCTCAGCGGGCCCATGCAGAACGGGACGACGTACATGGTCCGGCCCCGCATGCAGCCGCGGTACAGGTCGGTCATGGTGGCCCGCATCTCGGCGGGGTCCATCCAGTTGTTGGTGGGCCCGGCGTCGATCTCCCGCTGCGAGCAGATGAACGTGCGCGACTCCACCCGTGCGACGTCCGAGGGCGTCGAGCGGGCCAGGTAGGAGTTCGGCGTCGCGCTGTCGGTGAGCGGGGTGAAGGTGCCCGCGGCGACCAGCAGCTCGCAGAGCCGCTGGTACTCCTCCTCGGACCCGTCGGCGAAGACAACCCGGTCGGGTCCGGTGAGCTCGGCGACTTCACGCACCCAGGCCAGCAGCTCCGCGTGGGTGGTCGGAGCCGAATCCAGACCGGGGATTGTCGCTGACGTCATCGGTGTCTCCCGCTTGCGTTCCTGGCACGGACAGGTGGTGCAGATGTTCAGGTTAACGTGGGCGGCGGTCCGGCCGGAAACCGGCGGCAGCTAGGGCCTCGGCGGCCAGCAGACGCTCGCTGACCCGCTCCTGCAGTGCCGTACGCAGGGCCGCGGTCACCTCGGCCGCCCAGCGGTCCAGCGCAGCGCGTTCGGCGAGCAGCCGCCGGGCGCGCACCACCCACCAGGCCAGCGCCACACCGGCCGCGCAGCTGCCCAGGATTCCGGCCGGCACCCAGCGCGGCGCCAGGTCGGCCAGCAGCCGACCCGCGGTCAGCGTCACGCCCAGACCGAAGCCCGCCCCGAGCAGCGCGGCCAGCCGATTCTCCAGGGCGGGCCGCCGCGGCAGCGGCGGGTATTGCTCGGGCGGCGTGGCGCTCGGCGGCGCGGCGGCGACGCCGAGCCACCCGTCGGCCACCCGGTCCAGATCCGCCCGCACGGCGGCCGCCCGGTACCGGACATGGTCGGCGAACGCCTCGCTTCGCCCCGCCGGCAGAGCGGCGGCCACACCCTGCAGGTCGGCGCGCAGCGCCGCGCAGCGCACCCGGATCTCCCCGGCCAGCGCGACCCGCGCCTGCCGCAGCCGGGGCCGGCGGCTCCGGCCGGCGGCGGCGCGGACCGCCTCGACCAACTCGCCGGTCTGCTCCGGCCCGATGTCGGGGTCGGCGGCCACCCCCACCCACACCGCGTCGGCGTACTCCGGCGCCCGACGGGTCAGCGCGTCCCGGTTGGCCGCGAGAACCGCGCGCCAGCCGCGGTGGACGTCGATCTTGGTCACGGCGGCGACGATCGGCACCGCGGGGCCGGCGGCGTCCAGCGGCTCGGCCTGCGACGCGGTCATCGGCGCGGCGGCTGACACCGCGAACACCACCACGGCGGGCAGCTCGCCTGGCGAGAGTGCCTGCAGCCCAGCGATTTCCACCACCCGGTAGCCGGGTAGCCGGGCCTGCAGCACGCGGGTGACCGCGCTGACCCCGGCCAGCCGCGCCCCGGTGACGCCAACCGTGCGAGCACCGGTCACCGTGCGGGCCGGCCGCCGGCCCGCGTCCACAGCCGCAGCGATCCGCGGACGATGTCCGGGGCCCAGTCGCGGGCGACACGCTGCCAGGCCACCGCCCGGCGCAGCTGCGCCGCGGCGTCGTCGTCGGGTATCTGCGCCGCGCCGGCGGCCTCGGCCGCGTGGGCCATCCGGGCCAGCACCACCTCATCGCCGGCCAGGAACCGCGCAATGGCGTCGCCGTGCGGTCCGGTGGCCAGCCGTTCGGCGGCCGCGACCGCGGCCAGCACGCGGCGGTAGCGCGCCACTCCACCCGCCCGCGCGATCTCGGGAGTGAGGTCCGCGACGCCGCTGGCTCGCAGCAGCTCGGCGCGGACCCCGGCCCGGTCGGCACCGCAGCGCAGCGCCCGGACCGCGACGGCGACCCCGAACACGTCCAGTTCGGCGCATAGCCGCCGCCGCAGCCGGGCCGGCAGCCGAGCTGCTCCGCCGGCCAGCGCCCGCAGCCCGTCGAGCAGCTCGCGGTCGAGGGCGTCGGGGTCCGATCCGGCGACCGCGAGCAGGGCGGCCAGGGGGCGGGTCGGCACGCCGGTGCGCCGCTCGATCCGGCGGCAGCGGGCGGCGGCGGCGGCCAGCGGACCGGCACCGCCGAACCCGGCCAGGTCGGCCTTGGTCATCACGGCCACCGCGGCGGGGGCGTGGGCCAGGGCCGCCCGGTCCTCGCCGGTCAGCTCCTCCACGAACACCCGGATCTCCAGTTCAGGCGCATCGGAGTCGCCGGCCGGGCCGGCCTTGACCTCGACCTCGCCCCCGACCCCGACCCCGCGCAGCGCGCGGCGCACCGTGTCGCGGCCCGCGCCGGGTCGCCCGGTCACCGCGGCCCGTATCGGGGCGTCGAGGTCGGCGGCCAGCCGCCGCAAGGCGGGCTGGTCCAGCGTGTCGGCACCCGCGCGGAACACGTCGGCCAGGGGGCTCTCGACCACCGCGTGATGATGGCAGCGCCCGGGGGTCGGCGCGAGTCAGCCCGGGCCCGGTCTGGGAAGGCAACTGTTGGGTATCAATCTGCACCACGGCGGAGGCATCCCGCGGTCCATGGGCCACCATGTACCAATGCATGCGCAGCGCGAGGGTGGCTTCGTCACGCCCCTGCCCCCGGCGCTGCGGCAGCGGCGGGTGACCGGATTCCGGTCGCGGCGCTCGGCCCTGACCCCCGCCCAGCAGCAGACGTGGGACCGGCTGTGGCCGCAGCTGGGCACCGAGGCCCGGGCCGCCGACGGCCGGCCGGCGGGCCGGCTGGACACCGCGGCCTGGTTCGGCCGGCGGGCCCCCCTGGTCTGTGAGATCGGCTGCGGCACCGGGACCTCGACGCTGGCCATGGCCCAGGCCGAGCCCGGCGTCGACGTGATCGCGGTCGAGGTCTACCGGCGCGGCCTGGCCCAGCTGCTCTGCGGGATCGACCGCACCGGGGTCTCCAACGTCCGCATGATCCGCGGCGACGGTGTGGACGTGCTCGAGCACCTGCTGGGCGCCGCCACGCTGACCGGGGTGCGGGTGTTCTTTCCCGATCCGTGGCCCAAGGCCCGCCACCACAAGCGCCGGCTGCTGCAATCCGACGTCGTCGCGCTGATCGCCGACCGGCTGCGGCCGGGCGGGATCCTGCACGCGGCCACCGACCATCCCGACTACGCCGAGCAGATCGCCGAGGTGGGCGATGGCGAACCCCGGCTGCGCCGGGTCGGGGCCGGTGACGTGCTGCCGATCTCGATCGACCGGCCGGCCACGAAATACGAGAGCAAGGCCCGCGATGCGGGCAGCACGGTGACCGAACTGCTGTGGATCAGATCTGGCGGGTGAGGGAACGATGACAGTTATCGACGACAAGATCGACGCGACGCCGGTGGCGCCGGAGGCCTCCCCGGCCCCGGGTCTCAAGCGGGTGCTGCTGGTGTGGGACGCGCCCAACCTGGACATGGGACTCGGCGCGATCCTGGGTGGGCGGCCGACCGCCGCCCACCGGCCGCGTTTCGACGCGCTCGGACGCTGGCTGCTGGGACGCACGGCCGAGCTGGCCGCCGGCCGCGCCGAGGTGTCCCTGGAGCCCGAGGCCACCGTGTTCACCAACATCGCCAACGGCAACGGCGACGTCGTCCGGCCCTGGGTCGAGGCCCTGCGCAACGTCGGCTTCGCCGTCTTCGCGAAACCCAAGGTCGACGAGGACAGCGACGTCGACAACGACATGCTCGACCACATCGCCCTGCGCCAGAGCCAGGGCCTGGCCCTGCTGATGGTGGCCTCCGCGGACGGTCAGGCCTTCCGGCTGCCGCTGGAGGACATCGCCAGGACCGGCACCGGGGTCTGCGTGCTGGGATTTCGCGAACACGCCAGCTGGGCGTTAGCGTCGGATACCTTGGAATTCGTCGATCTGGAGGATATTCCCGGTGTTTTCCGTGAGCCTCTGCCGCGAATCGGTCTGGATTCGCTGCCCGCGCAGGGTGCGTGGCTGCAGCCCTTCCGTCCGTTGTCATCGCTGTTGACCTCGCGACTGTGATCCGACGGTCTAGTTAGGAGTTCGCTTGTTCGCCTGGTGGGGTCGCACCGTGTACCGGAACCGGTACATCGTCATCGCGGTCATGGTCGCGTTGTGCATCGCCGGCGGCATCTTCGGCATGAGCCTGGGAGCTCACGTCACCCAGAGTGGCTTCTACGACGACGGCAGCCAGTCGGTCAAGGCCTCGCTGCTGGCCGACGGCGCCTACGGCCGCGACACCTCCGGCCACATCGTGGCGATCTACACCGCCCCCGAGGGCAAGACGGTCGATGACCCGGAGTTCGACAAGAAGATCCTCGACAACCTCGCCCAGGCCGAAAAGGACCACCCCGACGAGATACTGCGCTCGATCGGCTACTTCAAGAGTCCCGACCTGCTGAGCAACATGGCCGACGCGGACAAGAAGCACGCCTTCATGTCCATCCAGCTCAAGGGCGACAACGACGACACCATCCTGAACAACTACAAGAAGGTCTCCGACAGCTTCTTCATCGACGGCGTCGACGTGAAGCTCGCCGGCCTGCAGCCGCTGGCCAGTGAATTGACCGGCACGATCGGCGAGGACCAGCGCCGCGCGGAGGTGGCGGCCATCCCGTTGGTCGCGGTGCTGCTGTTCTTCGTCTTCGGCGGGGTGGTGGCGGCGAGCCTGCCGGCCATCATCGGCGGGCTGTCGATCCTCGGCGCGCTGGGCATCATGCGACTGGTGGCCGAGGTCGCTCCGGTGCATTTCTTCGCCCAACCGGTGGTCACGCTGATCGGCCTGGGCATCGCCGTCGACTACGGGTTGTTCATCGTCAGCCGGTTCCGAGAGGAGATCGCCGAAGGCTACGACACCGAGACGGCCGTGCGGCGCACCATGATGACCGCCGGTCGGACGGTGGTCTTCTCGGCGGTGATCATCGTCGCGTCCTCCCTGCCGCTGCTGCTGTTCCCGCAGGGCTTCCTGAAGTCGATCACCTACGCGATCATCGCCTCGGTCATGCTCTCGGCGGTGCTGTCCATCACCGTGCTGGCGGCCATCCTGGGCATCCTCGGTCCCAACGTCGACGCGCTCGGGGTCCGCACCCTGCTGCGGGTTCCGTTCCTGCGCAACTGGTCGTTCTCGCGCAAGATCATCGACTGGGTCGCCGACAAGACCCAGAAGACCAAGACCCGCGAGGAGGTCGAGAACGGGTTCTGGGGCAAGCTGGTCAACCGGGTGATGAAGCGGCCGGTGCTGTTCGCCGCCCCGATCGTGGTCATCATGATCCTGCTGATCATCCCGCTCGGGAAACTCTCCCTCGGCGGCATCAGCGAGAAGTACCTGCCACCGGACAACTCGGTGCGACAGGCGCAGGAGGAGTTCGACCGGATCTTCCCCGGCTTCCGCACCGAACCGCTGACCCTCGTCGTCACCAGTGACAACGGTCAGCCGGTGACCGACCAGCAGGTCGCCGAGATCCGCAGCAAGGCCATGACGATCAACGGGTTCACCGACCCGGACAACAATCCCGACGCGATGTGGAAGGAACGGCCCTACCTCGACGGGGCGTCCAAGGATCCCTCGGTCCGGGTGATCCAGAACGGGCTGGTCAACCGCAACGACGCGGCGAGGAAGATCAACGAACTGCGCGGGATCACGCCACCGAGGGGCTTGTCGCTCTACGTCGGCGGAACCCCGGCGCTGGAGCAGGACAGCATTCACAGCCTGTTCGCGAAACTGCCGCTGATGGTGCTGCTGCTGATCACCACGACGACGATCCTGATGTTCCTGGCGTTCGGATCCCTGGTGCTGCCGATCAAGGCCGCGCTGATGAGCGCGCTGACGCTGGGTTCGACCATGGGCGTGCTCACCTGGATGTTCGTCGACGGGCACGGGTCGGGGCTGATGAACTACACCCCGCAGCCGCTGATGGCGCCGATGATCGGTTTGATCATCGCGGTGATCTACGGGCTGTCCACCGACTACGAGGTGTTCCTGGTGTCGCGGATGGTGGAGGCCCGCGAACGCGGCATGTCCACCGCCGAGGCGATCCGGATCGGCACCGCAACCACCGGCCGGCTGATCACCGCGGCCGCGCTGGTGCTGGCCGTGGTGGCCGGCGCGTTCGTGTTCTCCGATCTGGTGATGATGAAGTATCTGGCGTTCGGACTGCTGATCGCGCTGCTGCTGGACGCGACGATCGTGCGCATGTTCCTGGTGCCGGCGATCATGAAGCTGCTCGGCGACGACTGCTGGTGGGCGCCGAGGTGGATGAAGCGACTGCAGGTGCGGCTGGGCCTGGGTGAAACCCATCTGCCCGACGAGCGCAAGCTTCCCGGCGTGGCCGAGCCCGCACTCGCACCGGCCGGCCCGGTGCCACCGGCCGGCAGCCGCCGCCCGGTGCCGGTCGCCGAGACGGTGCCCGTTCCGGCGCCCCCGCGGGTGCCCGCCGGTCCGCCGCTGGGCGGGGATGAACCCACCACGAAGTTCGCGGCCGCAGGTGCGCCGCACGGCGAGGACCGCAACATCGAGTCCTGGCTGGGCGAGTTGCGCGGCGGCACCCCGCCGCCGGCACCGCCGCCGCCGGCCGACGACGCCACCCGGGCGATCCCGGTCAGCAAGCCCGAGTCGGACGACACCGAGACCGCCACCGAGCAACTCAACGCCCGCGGCAAGCCGGGTCGCGCGGTCAGCGCCCAGGATCTGCTGCGCCGCGAGGGCCGGCTCTAACCGCAGCCCTGCTGGGCCCGATGAAACGATCACTGGCCGCACTGCTGGTCGCGCTCACGGCGACCCTCCCGCCCCCGTCCAGCGGCGCGGTGCCGGCCACCCCGCCTCCCGAGGGGCCGATGATCATCGCGCACCGGGCCGGCACCGCCGATTCCCCGGAGAACACCATCCTGGCCATCACCAATGCCGTCGACGCCGGAGCCGACGGCCTGTGGCTGACCGTGCAGGCCAGCAGCGACGGGGTGGCGGTGCTGTATCGGCCCCCGGATCTGGCCTCCCTGACCGACGGTGCCGGGCCGGTGAACACCAAGACCGCCGCCGAACTTCAACGACTCAATGCCGGCTGGGCCGGTCAGCCCGCCCCGATCCCCACCCTCGAGCAGGCGATCGCCGTCATCCCCGCCGGCATGCCGCTGTTCCTCGACCTCAAACAGCAGCCGGCCGGCCCGGTGGTCAGCGCGGTGGCCGATGTGCTGCGCCGGACGGGGGCTGTTGCGCGCACCACCATCTACTCCACCGACGCCGAGATCACCGATCGTGCGCTGCAGCAGGGTGATCTGATCGTCGCCGAGAGCCGCGATCTCACCCGGCAGCGACTTCTCAACCTGGCTCTGGCGCACCGCTGCGAACCCCCGCCGCGTCCGGGGACGTGGGCCGGATTCGAACTGCACCGTGAGCTCACGGTGACCGAACAGTTCACCCTCGGAGTCGGGGCCTCCGAGGTCGTCGCCGATCTGTGGGATCCGGAGTCGGTGCAGTGCTTCACCTCCGCGCCGGGCAGCCGCGTCCTGGGTTTCGCCGTCAACACCGAGGACGACTACCGGCTGGCCACCAAGATCGGTCTGGACGCGGTGCTGGTCGATTCACCGCGGGCAGCGCGGCAGTGGCGCTAGGAGTTCTTCTCCGGACGGTCGGGCCGGGCCGACACCACCACCGCCTCCTCACCGACCGCGAGTTCGGCGGCCTCCGCCGCCGGGTCGGGGGCGGCGAGCACCCGGATCGCGCTGTTGAGGAACGCCAGCGCGGGTACCGCCAGTAGCGCACCGATGATCCCGGCCAGCACCGCGCCGGTGGCGATGGCGAGCACGATCGCCAGCGGGTGGATCGACAC
>VEQY01000095.1 GCA_018882965.1 Mycobacterium sp.
CACCCCACCGGCGTCACCGCCGGCACCGCCGGTCCCGTTGCGATCTCCGCCACTGCCGCCGCCGCCACCGGCCACGAGGAGAAAAACCTCACCGGACGGATAGACGGCGGTGACCTGCGCGGCACCGCCACCCCCGCCGCCGCCACCACCGCTCAGGCTTCCCGACCCGCCGGCTCCGCCGGTCTGGTTACCTCCGCCACCACCTGAGTTTCGTCCCCCCGAGAACCCGCCGCCAGACGGCACGAGAATAGCCAGCCCTCCCGGATTCGGCGGGGTCAGTGGCACGTTGGCCTGCAGAGAGGCGGGTTGGCCGTAGTTCTTTGTGTCGCCACCTCCGCCGCCGTAGCCACCCTGCATCGACACGAAGACGGACTGCACTCCTGCCGGCGCCGTCCACCCCTGGAAGAGGGGGCCCGGCGTGAACGTCGCCGTTCCGCATGTCTGCGACTGCAGGCAGGGCGCCGAAGCGGGTGCCGCCGCGGCCCGTGCGGTCTGCCGCGAAGCCGTCACCGACGAGACAGCAGGCGCTCCACCCGGATCGGCCGGTGGACTGCCCGCCGACGCCGCACGGCTGGCCGGCGACGCGCCGCGAACTCGCTGACCCGACTCCCGGGCCGAGGACCTCGCGGCCGGACCGGCCGAACGGGCACCGTCGGAGGCCGACGCACCGGGGTCAGCGTCAGCGTGCGCGGTGCCCGCGCCCACCGCCAGCACCGCCCCCGCACCCAGCGCCAACGCCCCCGCGGCCATCCACACGCGAGACGGGTGTGAGCTCCTGTTTTTCCGAACACGATCCGCCATCAGATTCCCCTCTGCAACACCCCGGCAATCATCCCCGCTCAGGAAGGTAACACGACTCAGAGTTCGGCGGTCAGCAACTCAGCGATCTGGATCGTGTTCAGCGCCGCGCCTTTGCGCAGGTTGTCCCCGCAGATGAACAGCGCCAGGCCGCGCCCGCCCGGCGCGCCGGGATCCTGGCGGATCCGGCCCACCAGGGACTCGTCGATGCCGGCGGCCGCCAGCGGCGTGGGCACGTCGACGAGCGCGACCCCCGGGGCCTCCGCGAGCAGTTCACGTGCGCGCTGCACCGACAGCGGTCGGGCGAACTCGGCGTTGATCGACAGCGAGTGCCCGGTGAACACCGGCACCCGCACACAGGTGCCGCTGACAGCGAGATCAGGGACACCGAGGATCTTGCGGCTCTCGTTGCGCAACTTCTGGTCCTCGTCGGTCTCCCCCGACCCGTCGTCGACCAGCGCCCCGGCCAGCGGCACCACGTTGAAGGCGATAGGAGCCACGTACTTGCGCGGCGGCGGGAATTCCAGCGCGGCGCCGTCGTGCGCCAATTGCTCGGCATCGGCGATGACCGCGCGTGCCTGGGACGCCAGTTCCTCCACGCCCGCCAGACCGCTGCCCGAGACGGCCTGGTAGGTCGACGCGACCAGCCGCACCAGCCCCGCCTCGTCGTGCAGAGGCTTCAGCACCGGCATCGCCGCCATGGTGGTGCAGTTCGGGTTGGCGATGATGCCCTTGGCAAGGGTCTTGCCGCGCACGTCGCGGTCGAAGTTGACCTCGCTGACCACAAGGGGAACGTCGGCGTCCTTGCGCCACGCCGAGGAGTTGTCGATGACGATCACCCCGGCGGCGGCGAAGCGCGGTGCCTGCTCACGCGACATGGTCGCACCGGCGGAGAACAGCGCGATGTCCAGACCGGCGGGGTCGGCGGTCGCCGCGTCCTCCACCTCGATCTGCTGACCGCGGAACTCCAACTTGCGTCCCTGCGAGCGGGCGGAGGCGAAAAACCGCACCGTGGTGGCCGGAAAGTCCCGCTCCGCCAACAGGGTTCGCATCACCTGGCCGACCTGGCCGGTGGCACCGACGACTCCGAGAGTGACCACGACGTCAACGCCCCGTCCCGGCGTAGACCACGGCCTCCTCGTCACCGCCGAGACCGAAGGCCTCGTGCAGTGCGGCCACGGCCTTGTCCAGTTCGGAATCCTTGATCAGCACCGAGATGCGGATCTCCGAGGTGGAGATCAGGTCGATGTTGATGCCCACCTTCGCCAGCGCCTCGCAGAAGGTCGCGGTCACCCCCGGATGGGTGCGCATGCCGGCGCCGATCAGCGAGACCTTCCCGATGTGGTCGTCGTAGAGCACGGCGGTGAAACCGATCTCGTCCTTGAGGGAGGTCAGCTTCTCCACCGCGGTCGGCCCGGCTTCGCGCGAGCAGGTGAAGGTGATGTCGGTCTTGCCGTCCTCGACCTTGGAGATGTTCTGCAGCACCATGTCGATGTTGACGTCGGCATCGGCGACCGCCCGAAAGACCTTGGCGGCGTAGCCCGGAACGTCGGGAACACCGACGACGGTGACCTTCGCCTCGCTGCGATCGTGGGCAACTCCGGTCAGAATGGCGTCTTCCATGGCAATGTCCTCGATTGATCCGGTGACGATCGTTCCTGGTTTGTCCGAGTAGGACGAGCGGACGTGGATCGGCACGTGATAGCGCCGCGCGTACTCCACGCAGCGCAGCATCAGCACCTTCGCCCCGCAGGCCGCCATCTCGAGCATCTCCTCGAAGCTGACGGTGTCCAGCCGCCGTGCATTGGGCACGATCCGCGGGTCGGCGGTGAACACGCCGTCGACGTCGGTGTAGATCTCGCACACGTCGGCGCGCAGGGCGGCGGCCAGGGCGACGGCGGTGGTGTCCGAACCGCCCCGGCCCAGGGTGGTCACGTCCTTGCTGTCCTGGCTCACGCCCTGGAAACCGGCGACGAGCACGATCTGACCCTCGTCGAGGGCCGAGCGCAACCGCCCCGGGGTGACGTCGATGATCTTGGCGTTGCCGTGCGTTCCGGTGGTGATCACACCGGCCTGCGAACCGCTGAACGAGCGCGCCTTGGCACCCAGGTCGGCGATGGCCATCGCCACCAGCGCGTTGGAGATCCGCTCACCCGCGGTCAGCAGCATGTCCAGCTCCCGCGGCGGCGGTGACGGGCAGACCCGGCGGGCCAGATCGAGCAGATCGTCGGTGGTGTCCCCCATCGCCGAGACGACGACCACGACGTCGTTGCCCTGCTTTCTGGTCTCCACGATGCGCTCGGCGACCCGGCGGATCCGTTCGGCGTCGGCCACCGAGGAACCGCCGTACTTCTGCACGACGAGCGCCACTGTCCGCCCTTTCCCCGCTGCCGGATCCTTCGCCCCGTGAGGCCGCCCCTAAGGATAAGGCGGCGATGTGCGGCCCCGGTCAGCGGTAACCTCACTGCGGTGGCCGACCACCCCACCGATCGACGCGCCCAGACCACGGTGCCGATCCACCCGCCGATCGCCGGCCGATGGAGTCCGCGCGCTTTCGACGACGAGGCCGTCCTGGCCGTCGAGGATCTGACCGCCCTGCTGGAGGCCGCGCGCTGGGCCGCCACCTGGGGCGGGCGCCAACCCGTCCGATTCGTCGTCGGGCAGCGTGGTGATGCCACCTTCGCGGCACTGGCCGGCCTGCTCGCCCGCGGGAACGCCTACGCCGCGGCCGCCGGCGCGCTGGTGCTGGTATGCGCCGACGAGGGCGAGGATGAGGCGACCAAGCTGTACTGCGTCTTCGACGCCGGAGCGGCGACAGCCAACCTGGCCGTCGAGGCCGTCGCCCGGGGTCTGATCACCCACCCGATGGCCGGCTTCGACGCCGACGGCGCCCGGACGGCCTTCGCCATCCCGCCCGTCGTGCGCCCGCTCGCGATGGTCGCGGTGGGCAGCCTGGCCGACGCCCGCACGGTCGAACCACAGATCGCCGAGCGCGACGCGCGACCGCGCACACGGCTCCCGCTGAGCGAAGTCGCCTTCGCCGGAACCTGGGGTCACCCCTGGCGATAGCCCGGCTAGGCCTGGTAGCTGCGACGGAGTACAGTGTTGCCCGTGCAGCGTGTGCTCCTCCTCGGACGCCGCGGCGGGGTCTGATCCAGACCGGCTTCCCGTCGCGGGAGTTCGCGATGCGCCGGTCGGATGTCCACCCCTGATCACCGGAGCACCATCGTGACCACACCTTCAGCGCAATCCCCGGACGCCTACGTGTCCGCCCGCACCATCCGCACACCGGCCGGGCCGCCGCGCGACGGCCAGCCCGGCTGGAACACCCAGCGCACCTCCGCGATGCCGGTTCACCGCTACCGGCCGTTCAGCCAGGAGGTCGAACACATCGCCCTGCCCGACCGCACCTGGCCGGACCGGGTCATCGAGCACGCCCCACTGTGGTGCGCGGTGGATCTGCGCGACGGCAACCAGGCGCTGATCGACCCGATGAGTCCCGCCCGCAAGCGCCGGATGTTCGACCTGCTGGTCCGGATGGGCTACAAGGAGATCGAGGTCGGCTTCCCGTCGGCCAGCCAGACCGACTTCGACTTCGTGCGCGAGATCATCGAGCAGGGCGCCATCCCCGAGGACGTCACGATCCAGGTGCTCACCCAGTGCCGCCCGGAGCTGATCGAGCGGACCTTCCAGGCCTGCGAGGGCGCGGCGAACGTCATCGTGCACTTCTATAACTCCACCTCGATCCTGCAGCGGCGCGTGGTGTTCCGTGCCGACCGCGACGAGGTGAAGAAGATCGCCACCGACGGGGCGCGCACCTGTCTGCAGGAGGCGGCGAAGCGACCCGGGACCCGCTGGCGCTACGAGTACTCCCCGGAGTCCTATACCGGAACCGAACTGGTCTACGCCGTCGACGTCTGCAACGCGGTCTCCGACGTCATCCAGCCGACACCGGACTGGCCGCTGATCGTCAACCTCCCCGCGACAGTGGAGATGACCACCCCGAACGTTTACGCCGATTCCATCGAGTGGATGAGCCGCCGGCTGACCAGACGCGACTCGACCATCCTGAGCCTGCACCCGCACAACGACCGCGGGACCGCCGTCGCCGCAGCCGAGCTGGGTTATCAGGCCGGCGCCGACCGGATCGAGGGATGCCTGTTCGGCAACGGCGAACGTACCGGCAACGTCTGCCTGGTGACCCTGGGGCTCAACCTGTTCTCCCGCGGTGTCGACCCGCAAATCGACTTCTCCAACATCGACGAGATCCGCCGCACCGTCGAGCACTGCAACCAGCTGCCGGTGCCCGAGCGTCACCCCTACGGCGGGGATCTGGTCTACACGGCGTTCTCCGGCAGCCACCAGGACGCCATCAACAAAGGGCTGGACGCGATGAAGGTCTCGGCCGACGAATCAGACGCCGACGTCGAAGACATCCTGTGGCAGGTGCCCTACCTGCCGATCGACCCGAAGGACGTCGGGCGCACCTACGAGGCCGTCATCCGGGTCAACTCGCAGTCCGGCAAGGGCGGGGTGGCCTACATCATGAAGGCCGACCACGGTCTGGTGCTGCCGCGGCGGCTGCAGATCGAGTTCAGCCGGGTCATCCAGCAGATCGCCGAGGGATCCGGCGGGGAGGGCGGCGAGGTGTCCTCCAAGGAGATGTGGGACGCCTTCGCCGACGAGTACCTCAATCCGGTGCGGCCGCTGGAGCGCATCCGCCAGCGGGTGATCGGCGCGGAGGTCGACGGCGGGATCGACCGCATCGAGGCGACGGTGAAGATCGACGGCGTCGAGACCGAGATCCGCGGCGAGGGCAACGGCCCGTTGGCCGCCTTCGTCGACGCGCTCGGCAGTGTCGGGATCGACGTCAGCGTGCTGGACTACTCCGAACACGCCATGTCCGCCGGCGAGGAAGCGGCCGCGGCCGCCTACGTCGAAGCCTCGGTCGACGGTCAGACCGTGTGGGGAGTCGGCATCGCGACGTCGATCACGACCGCGTCGCTGCGGGCCGTGGTCTCGGCGGTCAATCGGGGTGCCCGGCGGCGCTGACCGCCTCGGCTCAGAACAGCGCGAACTGCCGGCCCGGGCCGGCGGTTTCCTCGAACCGGTCGATGCCGGTGCCCTCGGCGACGGTGTCGACCGCGCGCAGGAACACCCCGTCGGGAACGGTCGGCACGCCCAGTTCACGGGCCTGAAAGCCCTTGCCCTGCGCGGGCTGGGTTGCGTTGCAGATCACCAGCGAGGTTTCGCGGTCCACGGCGTCGGTGTAGGCCAGCCCGGCATGCAGGATCCGCTCCACCAGTTCTTCGTGGGTGCGGTCGACCTCGGCGGACAGCGCCACCCGCATGCCCTGCACCAGCGGCTCCCCGCTGACGTAGCGACCCGGGTTGAGGTACGGGCACGGCATCCGCGCGGCGAGCATCTTCAGCGGGCGCAACTCGTCGTGGGTGACCGTTCCGTTGGGCCACAGCCGTCGGCCGACCGGCCGGACCGGCAGCCACACGTCGCGCTCTCGCGCGCGGCGCAGGGCCGGCGTCAGCACCTTCGACAGCACCAGGGCGTCGTCGAAGGCGTCGTGCGCGCGGGTCTGCTCGATGTTCCAGTGCCGAGCCAGCGTCTGCAGCCGAAGATTGTCCAGCCCGAGGTCGAGCCGGCGGGCCAGCTCCACGGTGCACATGACGTTCTCGACGGGCAGAGCGGTCTGCGCCAGCTCGGCCTCGGCGACCAGGAATGAGTAGTCGAAAGAGGCGTTGTGGGCCACCAGGGTGCGTCCGTGCATGACGTCGGCGACATCTGCGGCGATGTCGGCGAACGTCGGCTGATCCTCGAGCATCTCTGCGGTCAGGCCGTGGACGTGGGTCGGGCCGGGGTCCACTCCGGGATTGACCAGGCTGACCACCGACTGCTCCACGGCGCCCTCGGAGTCCAGCGCCAGCGCAGCGACGCTGAGGATGCGGGCCTGACCCGGGCGGAACCCCGAGGTCTCGACGTCCACGACCACCCAGCCGTCACCCGGGTCACCGGCCGGACGGCCCCACGATCGGCTCATAGGGGTCAGGATGGCACGGACTCCCGACAGCCCCCGGCACATCGGATCCGTGTCGGCCAAGCCGATACCGGCTCGGCATAAACTCACCTGACGATGCCGCCAGCGACGATGACTTTGCGCGGGCGCGCCGCCCTCGGCGTCGGCGCGGCCGCACGCTGGGCCTCCCGCGTCACCGGCCGCGGCGCGGGGGCGATGATCGGCGGGCTGGTGGCCATGACGCTGGACCGCTCCATCCTGCGCCAACTCGGCGAGGGGCGTCGCACCGCGCTGGTCACCGGAACCAACGGGAAGTCCACCACCACCCGGATGCTGGCCGCCGCGCTCCGCACACGCGGTGCGGTCGCGACCAACAGCGAGGGCGCGAACATGGACGCCGGCCTGGTCGCCGCGCTGGCTGCGGATCGCGACGCGCCGCGGGCGGCCCTCGAGGTCGATGAGATGCACGTGCCGCACGTCGCCGACGCCGTCGATCCCGACGTCGTCGTGTTGCTCAACCTCTCGCGCGACCAGCTGGACCGGGTCGGGGAGATCAACCACATCGAGCGCACGCTGCGCACCGGGTTGGCGCGGCATCCGCGTGCGGTGGTCGTGGCCAACTGCGACGACGTGCTGATGACCTCGGCGGCCTACGACTGCCCGAACGTGGTGTGGGTGGCCGCCGGCGGGGGCTGGTCGGGGGACTCGGTCAGCTGCCCGCGCAGCGGTGAGGTGATCGTGCGCGAGGGGCGCGACTGGCACTCGACCGGCGCGGAGTTCCGCCGGCCTGCGCCGCACTGGTGGACCGACGAGCAGAACCTCTACGGCCC
>VEQY01000006.1 GCA_018882965.1 Mycobacterium sp.
CCGGGTCCCCACCCGGTGCCGGCGAGCACGCCGAGCAGCAGGTCGTCCGCGGGCGCGGCAACCGGGTCGGCGGCAGCGGCAACCGCTTCCGGCGCCGCGGACACCGTTACGACGTTCTGGTCGACGCCAGGTGCGGACACCACCGCCGCGGTTGCCACGGCCGGAGCCGCCGTGGCGCGAACGGCCGTCCGGGAATCGGTTGCCAGAACGGGCGATCCGAGCTGTGGCCGCGATGTCGGGCGAACACGCTCGGCGCCGGCAGCCGCAGCCGGGCGACCGCCGGTCTGGACCCGTGCGGAGCGTTCGGCTCCGGGGACGGTCCCCGCCGCGTCGGTCTGGCCGACGGGGGCACTCGCGGCGGGGGCTGGTGCGGCGGGGGCCCTGTCTCGGGCTTCCGCGCGTCGCTCCGCCGACTTCGGCGTGCCTGTCGTGGTGTTATCGGACTGCGAGGCTGCCGGGCTGGCGTCCTGCTGGCCGGTGTCTGCTCCCGCCACCGCGGGCGCGGCCAGCAGAACCGTGCCGATACCGATCAGGAGCGTGCCCGCGCCCAGCGCGGTCCGTCGGTCACCCTTGCGCATTCATCATCTCCGCGTCTCTCCGTGGCCGTATTCCTGCGGCTCGCGAGCAAACGCTACCGCCCGCACCGGTCGCCCCCGCCCGAATTCGCTGAAACGGCGAGTTGCGTCACGAATTCGTCAGCCGGCGGAACTCCCCGCGCGCCGTCTCAGGCGTCTTCGGCAAACTGGTGAGTGGGCAGCCGGTGCGTGCCCTCAAGCTCGTCGAGGATGGCCTCCTGAGCCTTGGCGGGCAGGGTCGGGAGGATCTGGCGGACCCGCGCCTGCCGGCGCCCGACCGCCTTGCGCTCGGGCATGCCCGGAGTCGCGCGCAGCTGGGGTGGCACGCCCTCGACCTCTTCCACGCCGCCGTCGTGCTGCCCGGCGTCGAGCAGGGCCTGCTCGGCGGCTGCGGTGGCCTGGTCCTTCTCCTCGGACATGCCGATTGGTCCGATCCGCCGTCCGTTGAGGAACTGCCGCACCACCGGCTCGTCACTGGTGAGCAGCACCTCGCGGGGACCGAACATGACCAGCTTCTTGCGGAACAGCATGCCCATGTTGTCCGGAACGGTGCGGGCGATGTTGATGTTGTGGGTCACGATGAGGATCGTCGCGTCGATCTGGGCGTTGATGTCGATGAGCAGCTGGCTCAGGTAGGCGGTGCGCACCGGGTCCAGGCCGGAGTCGGGCTCGTCGCACAGGATGATCTCCGGGTCGAGCACCAGCGCGCGCGCCAGCCCGGCCCGTTTGCGCATACCGCCGGAGATCTCGCCGGGGAACTTGTGGCCGTCGTCGGGCATACCGACCATGGCCAGCTTCTCCATCACGATCTCGCGGATCTCGCTCTCGCTCTTCTTGGTGTGCTCACGCAGCGGGAAGGCGGTGTTGTCGTAGATGTTCATCGAGCCGAACAGTGCGCCGTCCTGGAACAGCACGCCGAACAGGGTGCGGATCTCGTAGAGCTCCTTGGCCGAGCACTCGATGATGTCGGTCCCGTCGATGACGATGGAGCCGCGCTCCGGGCGCAGCAGGCCGATGAGGGACTTGAGGAACACCGACTTGCCGGTGCCGGAGGGGCCGAGCAACACGCTGACCTCGCCGGAGGGGATGGACATCGTGACGTCTTCCCAGATGACCGAGGATCCGAACGACTTCGACAGATCGGTCACGTCGATTTGGACGCCCATGCGACACCCTTCCCCTGCTCCAGGCCGACCGAACGGGCGACCCTGTGGTTTGTGTCACTGTAGCGCACGCCATCGGTGGACACTCCGTTTGCGGCCAGCGTGATCACTCCGTAAGAAACCCCCGCGGCGCACCGGGAGTCGGTGCAGGCCGCGGGGGTTTTTTAAGCGGGGAATTACTTGACGGTGACCTTCGCCCCCGCGGCCTCCAGCTTGGCCTTGGCCTCCTCGGCGGCCTCCTTGTTGGCTTTCTCCAGGACGGGCTTGGGGGCTCCGTCGACGAGGTCCTTGGCCTCCTTGAGACCGAGGCCGGCGACGATCTCACGCACGGCCTTGATGACGCCGATCTTCTTGTCGCCGGCGTCGTCGAGGATCACGTCGAACTCGGACTGCTCCTCGGCCGCCTCGGTGGGCGCGGCACCGCCGCCACCGGGGGCGGCGGCTGCCACGGCGACCGGGGCGGCCGCGGTCACCTCGAAGACCTCCTCGAACTTCT
Source organism: Mycobacterium sp. (assembly GCA_018882965.1). Lineage (GTDB taxonomy): Bacteria > Actinomycetota > Actinomycetes > Mycobacteriales > Mycobacteriaceae > Mycobacterium. Next base: position 2,235 of record VEQY01000006.1, read on the forward strand.
TCACGAAATCGGAGAGCTCGAGCAGGGTCATCTCTTTGAACGCGTCGAGTAGCTCGTCGGTGCTGAGCTTGGCCATGATGGTGGGTCCTTCCTGGGTTGTCTGTCTGGGTTGTTGTCTGTCTGGGGTTCTGTCGGGGGTATGGGGTTTACGCGGCGGCGTCGCCGGCCTTCTTGGCCTGCAGCGCGGCGGCGAGGCGGGCGACCTGCGCGGCCGGGGCGTTGAACAGCCCGGCGGCCTTGGCCATGTTGCCCTTCATCGCGCCGGCCAACTTGGCCAGCAGCACCTCGCGCGATTCCAGGTCGGCGATGCGCTCGACCTCAGCCACGGTCAGCGCGTGGCCGTCCATGTAGCCGCCCTTGATCACCAGGGCCTTGTTGTCCTTGGCGAACTTCTTGAGCGCCTTCGCGACGTCGACGGGCTCTCCGGTGACGAAGGCGATCGCGGTGGGCCCGATGAACAACTCGTCGAGTCCCTCGATGCCGGCCTCCGCCGCGGCTCGCCGGACCAGAGTGTTCTTGGCCACGGTGTAGGTCGCGCTGCCGCTCAGCGAGCGCCGCAGTTCGGCAAGGTTGGCCACGGTCAGCCCGCGGTATTCGGTGACGACGGTGGCTGTCGCCGCCCGGAAGTTCTCGGCGATGTCGGCGACCGCGCCGGCCTTGTCGGCTTTGGCCATGAATGCCTCCTCGGTGTCGGGTGCGCCACGAGCACGTCGGGGGCGGAAAAACACGAACGCCCCGACGCAGACGGTCGGGGCGTGCGATCACCACGGGGCGGTCGAGCCTCGTCCTCCTGCGTGGGCCGCCGGGAATTCCCGGACCTTCAACCGTGTAGACGGTGACCGACGGTCTTCGGTGGAACCCGGTCAGAGTAGCCCGAGGCGGGCGGTCACCTCAAATCCCTCCCCGCGAGCAGACATAGAAGACTCCAAATCCCCGGCGTGTCCGGGACCTTTACGTCTGCTCGCGGGAGTGCTCGCGGGAGTGCTCGCGGGAGGGGGTGTGCAGCAGGGCCGCGGCACCGACGAGGCCGGCCTCGCCGCCCAGCGCGGCCGGCAGCACCCGCAGGCCGGAGATGAAATCCAGCCCGACATCCAGCCCGACATGGTGTCGCAGGGCGCCGTCCAGCGGCTCGAAGAGCAGCGGCCCGGACTTGGCCACCCCGCCACCGACGACCACCAGGTCCAGATCGCACACCGCGGCGACCGAGGCGATCATCGCCGCGAGCGCACCGGCGGCCCGCCGGAACGCGCTCAGCGCAATCTCGTCCCCGCCCGCGGCCGCCTCGGCCAGGTCCTTCGCGGTGGCCTGCGGGCCCGCCGCCCAGCCGCGGTCGCGGGCCCAGGCGACCAGCTGCGGGCCGCTCGCAATCGCCTCGACGCATCCACGTCCTCCGCAGGCGCAACGCGGACCGTCGCGCTCGACGACCACGTGGCCGACGTGCCCGGCGTTCCCGGTGCGCCCGGAGTAGGGCCTGCCGTCGAGCACCAGCCCGCCACCGACCCCGGTGGACACCACCATCCCGAGCAGGAAGCGCGCCCCCCGCCCCGCACCGCACCAGTGCTCGCCCAGGGCCATGCACAGACCGTCGCCGGCAAGACGGACCGGTACGCCGGGCGCCGCTGCGGCGACGCGCTCACAGACCCCGAAGCGCCGCCAGGCGGGAATGTTGATCGGGCTGATGGTTCCCTCCGCCAGGTGGATCGGCCCGGCCGAGGAGATTCCCGCACCCCCGACGTCCCCGTCGGCCGCCGCCAGCGCACCGGCGATGGCGTCTTCGGCGGCGGCCCACACCACCTCGGCATCGTCACTGCGCGGCGTGGGCCGCTGCTCGCGGTGTAGCAGGCGCCCGTCGGGGCCGACCAGACCGGCGGCGATTTTGGTGCCGCCGATGTCGAGGGCAAGAACCGGGCGGGTGGGACTCATGCGCGTTGCATCTCAGTGGCGGTGGATGTTGTCGGGCTGGCGCGGGTCGCCGGGATGTTCGTAGCCGGGCGCCAGCCACACCAGCGCGCCGCGTCGCTGGCCGAGCCAGATGCGGAAGGCGCGCCGCCGGGCGGCGCCGCGCAGCATCTCCGCGACCGCCGATTCGGGCTCGAGGTGCCCGGCGAAGCGGCCCGGGTTACGCCGCAGGTAGTCGGCGACGGCCGAGTGCTCCACATCGACACCCGCGGTCACGCGCGCGTAGAGCGCCCGGGCCAACGGCGCGGCCAGCACTGCGGCGGCGATACTGCCGATCTCCAGCCTCGCCGTCAGGTCCGGCAGCACCTCGCTCTCGACAGGGGTGTCCACGGTGACGGCGACGCCCAGTGCCGCCGCTTCATGGGCGACGACCCGCTCCGTGACGAGCAGCTGGGTCAGCCAACGCCGCAGCTGCCTGCCCTCGCTGGTCCCCGCTCGCGGGAGCGCCGACGTCTGGGGCGACGTGCGCAGAGCGGCCTCCCGAGCGTCGACCTCGGAAACCTCCACCGGGCAACCGGCGACGGTGGCGGCCACAGAGACGTGGGTCATCGCACGACCACCGGGACCGCCGGGGTGTAGAGCAGCCGACCCGCGCAGCCGAAGCGGATCAGCGCCCACCATCGCCCGGGCGTCGCCCATCGCGGCGGGGTCACGTCGAAACCCACCTCGACCGCGGCCCGGGCCGGCAGGACCGCTCCCCGGGAGGCCGGACCGATCCAGTCCCAGGTGCCCCACGGGCTGATCGCGTGTGCCTCCAGCGCCAGATCACAGTGGGCGGCGCTGGCCACGGTCGCGGTCAGTCGGGCGATTCCGCCGGGGGTGACGGTCACCTCGGTCGGGTCGGCGTCCAGCCGCACGAGTTCGGGATCCGGGTCACCGACGGTGATGACGCAGACGTCCTCGACGGTCTGCCGCCAGGCCGGCGGCAGATCCCCGTTGAGCGAAAGCTGCGCACGCACCGGATAGTGGCCCGCGGCCGCGTCGGGCGGCACGGTGAGGCTCACCTCGGTCTCGCGGTGGCCACGGGGGCCGAGGTCGAACGACCACCCCCGCGCGGCCCATCGGCGAACGCCGGCATCGTCGGACGCCCAACCGCGCGGAGCGCGCAGCCGCACGGCGCCGGTGAGGTTGGTGTCGCTGCAATCGCTGGCCACGCTCAGCCGCAGCCGAACGGAGTCGCCGGGAGCGGCACGCACCGTCTCGGGGTGCAGGTGCGCGACGGCGGGCAGCCCGCCCAGCGGTGCGGGCCCGCGGTTGTGCAACCAGTAGCGCGCGAAGAGCGGCTGGGCGGCCTCGGCCTCGGGTGCCAGCGGCTGGTCTGCCCGAAGGACCGGGGTGGCCCGGACGCCCGCCCGCAGGGTGGCGATCTGGTAGCCGTGCAGTCGCAGCGGGTCCTCATCGACGCGCGGCTGCTCCAGGAGATCGGCCGCCTGCAGATCGCTGATCTCCAGCAGAGGACTCGACAGACCGATTCGTGTTGCCGCGCCGGTTGTTTCGACCAACCGCACAGTGACGGTCTGCGGATCGACGGGGACCGCGCTGCCGATTGCGGTCGGGTTGCCGCTGGGCTTCATCGCGGCCAGGGCGACCGTTCCGGCCGAGGAGAGGGTCAGCAGGGAGCCATCCGCTGGCAGCGCCCCCGTGCCCGCGCCCGCTCGCACCCACAGCAGCGGATGGTTGAACTCCGCGCTGCGCGCGGGCATCGCGGTGTCGCGCCAGTCCCCCGGTCCGGTGACGAACGCGAAGTCGAAGGTGTGGCTCCAGTGCTGGAGCTGGAAATTGGAACCGTCCGGGGCGGTGCGCCGCGGCGGGTCTATCCAGGTTCCCGACGGCCAGCCCGAGCAGGACCGCATCAGCGAACTGTGCAGCGTGCCGTCGGTCGCGACGGCGAAGCCGGGTACCCCGCGATTGACGAGCGCCACGGTGCGCGCCTCGAAGTCCCCGCACGCAGCGGGGGTCTGCTGCTCCACGATCACCTCGGCGTCGCCGAGGTCGGCGGCGAGGTCCTCGACCGCGGTGTCGCCCGTGACGATCAACACCGGCAGGTCACGAACACCGCGAAGGTCGGCGTCGGGCACCCAGACACTCTCCAGCGACGTCGCGGCCGGGACGAAGAGCCGCGCCTGCCCGGTCTCGGCGAGTTGACGCTTGAGTTCGACGGCGAACTGCGGGTCGGCGGCATTCAGCACCGCGGCGGTGAACGCGTTGTCCTCCGGACCGCCGAGGCTGATCCGCGCGTCGGGCAGGTTGGAGTCGACGTCGAGGTGCCCGTAGCGGGTGTGCTCGGCGCCGCTGCAGGTGGCGGTGACCCCCGCGCGTGCCAGCGCGACCATGAGCCCGCGCACCGGCGTCCCGTTGGCCACCAGGGCCGCCGGCGCGACCACCTCGGCGACCGCCACCGCGCGGGTCTGGGCACCGATCCGCAGCCGCACGCACGAGGACAGGCCGAAGAATCCGTGCGCCGGGTTGTCGAGAGTCCACGGGTGCTCAGCGGTGTCGACCGCGCGGTCCGCGGACCCCGCGTGCATCAGACCGAAGCCGCGACCCACGACGGCGTGTCCGACCTCGCTGACCGGAAGCGCCCCGGGCACCGGACAGGGCCAGCGCAACTGCACCAGCCGGTCCTGACCGGTGAAGTCATCGAGGGTGATTCGGCAGTCCAGGCGGTCCAGGCCGCGCACCAGTGTCAGAGTCTGGGTGTAGCGCACGACGTCACCGATGGTTCCGCTGACGACGATCCGCTCTCCCAGGGCGCTGCGGTAGGCCTGCACCGAGGCGGGCCCGGCGGACGAACACACCACCGGGCCGATGGGCAGCAGGTGCCACGGGCCCTCCCCGGCCTCCGGGTGCGCGGGGTACTCCTCGTAGACGGCGATCTCGTTGCCCACCGATCCGGGGGCGATCAGTTCCCGCTCCCCGTGCCGCAGTGAGACCACGCCCCCGCCGCGGGTCGGGTCGACGGTCACGCTCAGATGATCGTTGGCGATCGCCACCCCGTCGACCGGCTCCCAGCCCGACGTCGCCCCGTCGACCAGGCGGTAGGAGCGCCATCCCAGCGAACCCACGGCATCGGCCCGCCAGCTCACCGAGTGCCCGTCATCCTCGACGACGGCCGGTGCTTCAGCGCCGTCGGCGCCGACCACCCGGATCGCGCCGACCGGTTCATCGAAGTGAGCGGTGACCACGTCGGTGCGACTGTGCGCCAACGGATTCCACACGACGACGGAGTCATCAGCGGTCGTCAGCGCACGCGTGATCAGGGACAGGGCCCCGGCACGGGCGCAGCGACCGAGCTCCCACGCGTCGCGCCAGCCGGTCAGCAGGTCGAGATAGACCTGGTCGGATTCGCTTCCGGTGATGGCGTCATGATGTGCTCCCCACGCCAGCTGCACCCACGCCTTTGCCAGGGCAGCCTCCGGGTAGCGGGCGCCACCGAGCAGGGCGGCGAACACGCTGAACCGCTCGGCACCCAGGACCGCGTCCTCGGCGGCGCGGTTGGCCTGTTTGGTGTCGATGTAGGAGACGTCCTTGCCGGTGTAGATCGGGTTCATGTCCCGGGTTTGCGGCGAGGGTTCCAGCGCTCGCTCGGCGAGTTCGGCCCGCACCGCGGCGAAGAAATCCGACGGGAGCGCACACACGAAGCGGGGCCAGGTGTAGCGGGCGTTCCAGTCGCGGTGGATTTCGGTCACCCAGGTGTTCGGCGGGGTGTAGTCGGTACCGACCGGCAACAGTACGTTGCGGGTCAGCGCCACCGACTTCAACTCGCAGAACAGCTCGTAGGTGGCCTGCTGCGCCTCTGCCAACGAGGTTGCGGAGTCCATCCACCAGCCGGCCGCGTAGTGCGCGGGCATGTAGTGCGTCAGCAGACCGACTCCCGACGGGGCGATCCATTCGAACTCACTGCTGAACTGCATGCGGCGCGGATCGCCGGAGCCGGCCATGGGTCCCCACTGGTGGTGCGGCCCACGCGCCCACGAGCTCGAGGTCAGCCCGGCGTCGGCGGCCATGCCGGGAAACTGCGGGTCGTGGCCGAAAACGTCCAGCTGCCAGGCGGTGGCCGGGTGCGCACCGAGCACGTCGCGCTGATAACCGATTCCGTGCACGAAGTTGCGGATCGCCGTCTCTGCTCCGGTGAGGTTGGTGTTGGGCTCGTTGTAGGTGCCGCCCATCACCTCGACCCTGCCCTCGGCGATCATCCGACGAAGATCGGCGCGATCTTCGGGGTGGGCATCGAAGTACGGCTTGAGGTAGTCGACCTCGGCCAGCACGAAGCGGTAGTCAGCGTCGCGGCGAGCCATCTCCAGGTGCGCCGCCACCAGGGCGAAGGCGTTGTTCTGCTTGCAGCGGCCCGGCGGATCCTCGGTCCACACGCTGGTGTAGGCGCCCTGGGTGTTCCACCACACCGGGTCGTAGTGGAAGTGGCTGACCATGAACATGGTCCAGCCCGGCTCGGCGACGACGAACTCGAAGTCGAAGGGGGCCGTCTCCCCGCTGAGGACGCGGGCGGCGCGCCGCTGCCCGGGGACGGGGTCGGCGACCCGCACGGCGACCTCGACAGACCCCTCGCCCGCGGCAACGGTCACCGGCGAGAGCGTCTCCATGCCCTCGCCACTCACCCTGACCGCGGTGGGAGCGGCGGCGTGGGCGTAACTGACCCGCACGATCTGCGACGGCGGGTCTCCGACGAAGAGTTCGGTGGACACCGCCGCGCTGACCTGCACGTCGGCAAATCTACGCCGACGACAAACCGCCGGGCACCCGAAGGAGCCCGGCGGTTGCCGTGATCAGCGCCGGCGCGTCAGGCTGCCGCCCGTTCCCCGGCCGACGCGCTGAGTTTGGCCGACCCGGATACCAGCAGCAGGCCGAAGCCGACCTTGGCCAGCAGGTCGACGACGGCGAAGATCGCCACCTCGGTGTCCAGTCCGACCGCCCCGGCTCCTTCGGTGCCGACTGCCCAGACGATCGGATACACGAACCACAGCACCACCAGGATGCCGAGCAGCTTGCTGTACAGCGCGGCGTGCTCGGGGCTGCGTTCAGCCGCCGCGGCCCGGATCGGTCCCGCGATGAGGTACAGCACGATGAGGAACGCGACACAGCTGATGACGTACCAGACCCATCGGGTGTGTTCCTCCTTGGACAGCGACGCGATCAGGCCGGTGACAATCATCAGCACGTCAGCACCGATGACGCCGCCCACCAGCGCGTTGCGCTCGCGGGACTGCAGCGAGGAACTCAGCCGCGGCAGTGCCACCGTGACCAGGCCGAGCAGCAGTAGCGGCGTGGTCAGAACCCAGTCGAGGTAACGCGCGTAGTAGACCGTTCGTTCGGTCCCGCCGGCGTCGATGAACGAGTGAATACCTTGATTGCTGGCCATGGCGAAGTACGCGCACGCCGCAATGGCGCACACGAACCCGCTCGCGACCACATGGTGGCGGCGTTCGTCGGGAACGCTGTTGCCCAGAGCAACGATCAGCACCAGTCCTGCTGCCATACCGATCGTGCCGATCCAGAGCCAGGTGTGAATCACGACCACTCCTTTCCTTCAGTCCAATCGGACGAGTGGTGCTAATCATCCTCGCGGGTCGGGGCCTCAGACATTCCCGAGGCGTCACGAAGTCATCACGAATGAGTCAGCACGAATTGAGACGGGACCGCGGCAGCGGGGCGCTGGATCGTTTGGCACACTCAAGTCAGTGAGTTCGAACAAGCACCGTGACATCGCCAAGCTCGACCGGGTCCCTCTGCCGGTCGAGGCTGCCCGTATTGGCGTAACCGGCTGGCAGCTCACCCGCACCGGCCTCCGTGTCCTGGCCCGTCTGCCCGGCCGGGGGGCGCTGGGCGACAAAGTCATCAGGGAGATCCCGCAGGCCTTCACCGATCTGGGACCCACCTACGTCAAATTCGGTCAGATCATCGCTTCCAGCCCCGGCGCGTTCGGGGAGCAGCTCAGTCGCGAGTTCCGCAGCCTGCTCGACGCGGTACCGCCAGCCGATACCGCCGCCGTGCACCGGCTGTTCTCCGACGAGCTCGGTGCCGACCCGGCAGAGCTCTTCGCCCATTTCGAGGAGGAGCCGTTCGCCTCTGCCTCCATCGCCCAGGTGCACTACGCGACGCTGCACACCGGTGAGGACGTGGTGGTCAAGATCCAGCGGCCGGGAATCCGCCGCAGGGTCGCGGCCGATCTCCAGATCCTGAAGCGATTCGCCCAGGTGGTCGAACTGGCCAAGCTGGGCCGGCGACTCTCCGCGCAGGATGTCGTCGCCGACTTCGCCGACAACCTGGCCGAGGAATTGGACTTCCGCATCGAAGCGCAGTCCATGGAGGCCTGGGTGTCGGGGCTGCACGGGTCTCCACTGGGCCGCAACATCCGCGTACCGCAGGTGCACTGGGAGTACACCAGCGAGCGAGTGCTGACCATGGAGCGGGTAGCCGGTGTGCGAATCGATGACGTCAAGGCGATCCGCAAGCAAGGCTTCGACGGCACCGAACTCGTCAAGGCGCTGTTGTTCTCCACCTTCGAAGGCGGCCTGCGACACGGACTTTTCCACGGCGACCTGCACGCAGGCAACCTGCTCGTCGACGACCATGGCCGCATCGTGTTCCTGGACTTCGGCATCATGGGGCGCATCGATCCGCGTACCCGCTGGCTACTGCGTGAGCTGGTTTACGCGCTCCTGGTCAAGAAGGACCATGCCGCCGCTGGAAAAATCGTCGTGCTCATGGGTGCGGTGGGCAACGTCAAACCCGAAGCCCAGGCCGCCAAGGACCTGGCGGCATTCGCTCAGCCATTGACCCTGAAGACCCTCGGCGACATGTCGTACGCCGACATCGGGAAACAACTTTCGACCCTGGCCGATGCCTACGACGTCAAGCTCCCCCGCGAACTGGTGCTGATCGGCAAGCAATTCCTGTATGTCGAGCGCTACATGAAGTTGCTGGCGCCGAAGTGGCAGATGATGAGCGACCCGCAGTTCTCCGGGTACTTCGCCAACTTCATGGTCGAGGTCAGTCGCGAGCACCAGGGCGACAGCAGTGGCAGCGACATCAGCGACGTAGAGGTTTAGGGGCGACATCGTGGATATCCGGAGCGGAACGGCTCGTTCGGGCGAGATCGACATCTACTACGAGGACATGGGCGACCCGGCTGATCATCCGGTGTTGCTGGTCATGGGCCTCGGCGCGCAACTGTTGCTGTGGCGGGACGGTTTCTGTCGGCTGCTGATCGAGCGCGGCTATCGGGTCATCCGCTACGACAACCGCGACGTCGGCCTATCGGGCAAGGTGCACGGCCGGCGGGTCGACGCTCCCTTACTGCCGGGCTTGGTGCGTTCCTTTCTGGGCCGGCCCAGCCCCTCGGTGTACTCCCTGGAGGACATGGCCGACGACGCCGCCGCTCTGCTCGACCACCTAGACATCGACCACGCGCACGTGGTCGGCGCATCCATGGGCGGGATGATCGCGCAGATTTTTGCCGCCCGACACAGCGGCCGAACCGACGCGCTGGGTGTCATCATGTCGTCGAACAACTCCGCTCTGCTTCCACCTCCGGCGCCCAAAGCCCTGCTGCCGCTCATCAAGGGTCCCGGGCCCGATTCCGGGCGCGACGCCGTCATCGAGCATTCGGTGCGGGTCAGCACGATCATCGGAAGCCCGCGCTACCCGGTGTCGGAGGAACGACTGCGCGCCGAGGCCACCGAGGGCTACGAGCGCTGCTACTACCCGCAGGGCATTGCTCGTCACCTTGGTGCAGTGCTGGGAAGCGGGAGCCTGCGCCGCTACAACAAGCAGACCCTCGCACCCACGGTGGTCTTGCACGGTCGCGAGGACAAGCTGATGCGCCCGTCCGGAGGGCGGGCCATCGCCGCGGCGATCCCAGGAGCGCGGTTGGTGCTCTTCGACGGCATGGGCCACGACCTACCCGAAGGGCTTTGGGACGATATGGTCAGCGAACTGACCAAGACGTTCTCCGACGCACAGTGAGATCAGCTAGGGTGCCCAAAATAACGGGGATGTCTCAACATCGCTGACTCCAGCGCGGGTAACGGGCAACCGGTGCCGGGCCGGGCATACTCGTTCGCGTAGAGGGAGGCACGAGCGAACCGATGTCCAGTAGCGAGTTCACCCGAGAAACGATGCGGCCGCGCTTCGAGGAAATCCAGGCGCATTACGACCTGTCGGATGAGTTCTTCGCCCTTTTCCAGGATCCGACCCGCAAGTACAGCTGCGCCTACTTCACCGGACCCAACGCCACCCTCTCCGAGGCTCAGGTCGCCAACGTCGATCTCAACCTCGACAAGCTCGATCTCAAGCCCGGCATGACCCTCCTGGAGATCGGTTGCGGCTGGGGCCTGACCTTGCAGCGCGCGATGGAGCACTACGACGTCAACGTGATCGGCCTGACGCTGTCGAAGAACCAAAAGGCCTACTGCGAGAAATTACTTGCGGGGGTCGACTCCGATCGCAGCTTCGACGTGCGACTTGAGGGATGGGAGCAGTTCCATACCCCGGTGGATCGCATCGTCTCGATCGAGGCCTTTGAACACTTCGGTTTCGAGCGCTACGCCGACTTCTTCAAGAACTGTTCCGCTATCCTGCCGCCCGACGGCCGGATGACCATCCAGAGTTCGGTGGGCTACCACCCCTTGGAAATGGCTGCCCGGGGTACCAGGCTGACATTCGAACTCGCCAGGTTCATCAAGTTCATGATCACCGAGATCTTCCCCGGCGGCCGTATCCCGAGCACGCAGATGATGGTCGAGCACGGTCAACGAGCGGGGTTCGTCGTACCGGAGCCCCAGTCACTGCGCAACCACTACATCAAGACGCTCGGCCTGTGGGCCGACGCGCTCGAACGCAACCGGGACGCCGCAATTGCGATTACCGACGAGGAGAACTATCACCGCTACATGCGGTACCTGAAGGGCTGCCAGTACTACTTCATCGATCAGGCCATCGACGTGAGCCTGGTGACCTATCTCAAACCAGGCGCTGCCGCCGCCTGACGGGCGTTTAGTCCTCGGTGAAGTTCCGGGTGATGGCCGGGTCGACCGGAATGCCCGGACCGGTGGTGGTCGAAACGACGACCTTCTTCAGGTAGCGCCCCTTGGATGACGACGGCTTCGCCCGCAGCACCTCGTCGAGGGCTGCTCCGTAATTCTCGGCCAGCTTCTGCTCATCGAAGGACGCCTTGCCGATCACGAAGTGCAGGTTTGCCTGTTTGTCGATGCGGAAGTTGATCTTGCCGCCCTTGATGTCGGTGACGGCCTTGGCCACGTCTGCGGTCACGGTGCCAGTCTTGGGGTTGGGCATCAGCCCGCGGGGGCCGAGCACACGGGCGATTCGGCCGACTTTCGCCATCTGATCGGGGGTCGCGATCGCGGCGTCGAAGTCCAGGAATCCGCCCTGAATCTTCTCGATCAGGTCGTCGCTGCCGACGACGTCGGCACCGGCGGCGGTGGCCTGCTCGGCCTTCTCCCCCACCGCGAACACCGCCACCCGGGCGGTCTTGCCGGTTCCGTGCGGAAGGCTCACCGTGCCGCGCACCATCTGGTCGGCCTTACGCGGATCCACCCCGAGCCGAATCGCGACCTCGACGGTCGCGTCCTGCTTCTTCGAGGCGGTCTCCTTGGCCAGCTTGGCGGCCTCCAGAGGCGTGTACAGCTTCGTGCGGTCCACCTTCTCGGCGGCCTCGCGATATGCCTTGCTCTTCTTGCTCATGATGTCTCCCGGTTCGTGTCGGAGGTGTGGTCAGACGAGCCGAAGCGGGCTCTCCCACGGATTGCTGACTACTCGACGGTGATTCCCATCGAACGGGCCGTACCCGCGATGATCTTAGCGGCCTGGTCGATGTCGTTGGCGTTGAGGTCCGCCTTCTTCGTCTCGGCGATCTCCCGCACCTGGTCCCAGGTGACCTTGGCGACCTTGGTCTTGTGCGGCTCGCTCGAGCCCTTCTGCACCCCGGCTGCCTTCAGCAGCAGCTTGGCCGCCGGCGGAGTCTTGAGCGCGAAGGTGAAGCTGCGGTCCTCGTAGACGGTGATCTCCACCGGGATGACATTTCCGCGCTGATTCTCCGTCGCGGCGTTGTAGGCCTTGCAGAACTCCATGATGTTCACGCCGTGCTGGCCGAGCGCAGGGCCAACCGGCGGGGCAGGGTTGGCTTGACCCGCCTGGATCTGCAGCTTGATCATGCCGACGACCTTCTTCTTCGGGGCCATGGCTTGTTTCCTTTCTGGTTTGGCGCGCTTTCGTGCGCCGGGCGCACGTTTCCGCGCCGAAGTTGGTTAGATCTTGGCGACCTGGCTGAAGGTCAGTTCGACCGGGGTCTCCCGGCCGAAGATGCTGACAAGCACCTTGAGTTTCTGCTGCTCGGCGTTGACCTCGCTGATCGATGCCGGCAGCGTCGCAAACGGGCCGTCCATCACGGTGACCGATTCGCCGACCTCGAAGTCGACCTCGACGGGCACCCTCTCCAAACCACCGCCTTCGCCGGCCGCGGAGGCCGTCGAGGCCGCGGCCCGTCCGGCCTTCTTGCCTGCGCCCTGCGGAAGCAGGAACTTGACGACCTCGTCGAGGGTCAGCGCGGTCGGCCGCGAGGTGGCGCCGACGAATCCGGTGACACCCGGGGTGTTGCGCACGGCCGACCAGGAGTCGTCGGTCAGGTCCATACGGACGAGGATGTAGCCCGGCAGCACCTTGCGATTGACCTGCTTGCGCTGCCCGTTTTTGATCTCGGTGACTTCCTCGGTCGGCACCTCGACCTGGAAGATGTAGTCGCCGACGTCGAGGTTCTGCACGCGGGTTTCCAGGTTGGCCTTCACCTTGTTCTCGTAGCCCGCGTAGGAGTGGATGACGAACCACTTGCCTGGCTTGGCGCGCAGCTCGTTTTTCAGCGCGGTGGCGGGGTCGACCTCTTCGTCCGGCTGTACGGGCTCCTGCAGGGATTCCTCGGCCGTGTCGGCGTCGTCGACCAGGTCGACGGGCGCTTCGCCCGCGACCACGTCGCCTTCGGGGGTTGTCACTGCAGTCTTTCCTCTCTCAACGTCAGCCCAGAACCATCAGGACCAGCTTGGCCAGCCCGAGGTCGACCAACCCGATCAGCGCCGTCATCAGAGCCAGGAAAATCAGCACCACGACGGTGTAGTTGGCCATCTGCTTGCGGCTCGGCCAGATCACCTTGCGCATCTCGGTGATGACCTGCCGCAGGTAGGTCCAGACGAACACCAGGGGATTGCGGGTCGATCCCGTCCCGGTCTTCTTGGCCTTGCCGGCCCCGGACTTCTTCTTCCCGGGGCTTTCGACGGCTTCGAACTCCTCGGTGAGGGCCTCCTCGACCTCCTCCGGCTCGGCAAGCGCGACCGCGCCGGAACCCTGCCGCGTCCGCTTCCCTGTCGGCCGCTGCGGCCGGTTGACCAGGGGGGTTTTGGCTGTGGCGTCCCCGGCGCCGCCGTCGGCGGCGTCTCCTTCGTCGCGATCGTCGCTCACCGCTTGCTCCTCTGCGTCTCCGGGCGATCCCTCAGTCTATTCAGTTGAGCAGGGGCGACAGGACTTGAACCTGCAACCTGCGGTTTTGGAGACCGCTGCTCTGCCAGTTGAGCTACGCCCCTTCAAGGCCCCTCCACGCCCCCACATGCTTCGCGCGCTCCCCGTTCGGTCAAGCCCATCCGACGGACAGCGCGCTTCACGTGGGAAAACCCCGCCAGGCGAGTGTAGCGCGCCCGGGGTCGAAGGTACTAATCACGGGCAACCGGCTTGCGCAGGACCTGCCCGGTCTCGGGGTCCCAGCCGGCCGAGATCGAGTTCTCGCCCTCGTGTCCCATCAGGGTGGTGTACGAGACCATCAGGACCTCGCCGGTCTCCTCGTCGGTCAGCACGTTTCGGGAGGTGACGATGTCGGCGCCGAACCGCTCGACCACTGAGTCGATGTACATGGTGGCGATCAACGAGTCGCCTTCCTGGATCGGCCGGAGGAAGGTGAACTTCTGGTCCACCTGCACGATCTGCATCGTCTCGAAGCCCACGTCGACGTGCTGGAAGAAATGCCGCTGGGTCATCACCGCGAGGATCGAGACAAACGTCAGCGGGGCCAACAGGCCGTCGTAGCCGAGTTCGTGGGCGGCGGCCTCATCGAAGCTCGCTGGGTCGTCGGCCTTGACCGCCTTGGCGTACTGGCGGATCTGTTCGCGGCCGACTACGAAAGGCTCCGGGTAGCGCCAGATCATTCCCCGGATATCAGTTTTGAGCGCCATCGATCACGCCAGAGTCGCGGTCGCGACGGCACGACCGAAAATCTTCTTCCCGCCATGGAGTGCGGTCAGCGCGATAGTGACCGCCTTCGTCTCGGGGTCTGCGGACTTGACCCTGCCGGTGAAGACGATCTCGGCGCCGACACCATCGTTGGGTACCGGCACCACGGCTGTGAACCGCACGTTGTACTCGGTGACCGCGCCGGGGTCTCCGATCCACGAGGTGACGTAACCACCGCCCAGACCCATGGTCAGCATCCCGTGTGCGATGGCGGTGTCCAACCCGACCTGCTTGGCGATCTCATCGTCCCAGTGGATGGGGTTGAGATCCCCGGACACCCCGGCATAGTTGACCAGGTCGGCCCGGGTCAGGGTGATCACCCTCTCGGGAAGCTCGTCGCCGACCTTCACCGAACTGAACTTACGCAGTGCCATCGTTGAAGCCACTCTCTCCGTCATCCTCACTCCGCCCGGCCAGCGTCGTGTAGGTCTCCTGAATGACGTCACCATCCTGATTTGTGATGATGACCTTGTTCACGATCATGTCGGTACCGTGCGCCTGCCGGACGTCGTGCACGTAGACATCACAGTAAAGCTCGTCACCCGCGGTGACCGGCTGGATGAACTTCAGCACCTGATCGACGTGGACGATCTGGTGGTCGGTGATGCCGATGCCCGCGTTCTCGAAGAACGCCATCTGCGCGGTGTAACCGAGCACGGACATGAAGGTCAGGGGTGCCGGCAACCCGCTGTAGCCGAGTTCGGCGGCATCCGCCTCGCTGAAGAAGGCGGCGTCGCTGTTCTTCACCGCTGTCGCGTATTCGCGGACCTTCTCGCGTTCGACCATGTAGCGGTCGGGATAGCGGTAGTGGGTTCCGACGAGGTTTGCGGAAAGAGCCACGGGTGGGGAGCCGCCTAGCGGGACTCTTTGTGAGCCTGGTGCTTGCCGCAGTTCGGGCAGAACTTCTTCAGCTCGAGACGATCAGGGTCGTTGCGGCGATTTTTCTTGGTGATGTAGTTGCGGTGCTTGCACACCTCGCAGGCCAAGGTGATCTTCGGCCGCACGTCAGTACTGGAGGCCACGTCAGCTGTCCTTCTCTCTCCGTCGTCTTCCGGTAGCGATGGCCGGACTCGAACCGGCGACCTAACGATTATGAGTCGTTCGCTCTAACCGACTGAGCTACACCGCCATGTCCTCGGCGCCGCCAGTGGGTCCGGCGTCCACCGAGCCCCCTAACGGAATCGAACCGTTGACCTTTTCCTTACCATGGAAACGCTCTGCCGACTGAGCTAAGGGGGCCTGGCCCGCAGGCCTTAACGAGGGTACCGCCTGCCGCTGGACCCGGCCAAACCGCGTCGACCGGGGGGAATCGCCCTCAGACTGCCTGCTCTGGCGGGTTTCGGGATCAACTCGCGTGGCGCGGCCGCGTTCACGACGACTCGACGAAGTGGGTGCGACCTCGGCACGAACGGCCGCGGAAATGCCGGTCTCACCATCCCGGCTCGACCGGCCGGGGACGCTGTCGGTGGCGGCCGGGCGCGGCGGGGTGGCTGCGCCGATGGACGGCAGCAGCGGCAGGGGGTCGAACCCGAGGAACTCCAGCTGGGCGGACACCCAGTTGTAGGCGATGTCGGCAACGGTGCTGCCGTAGGCGGACGTGGCCGCCAGGAAATCGAAGGGATTCTGCACGACGGCGGCCAGATAATTCACCGTCGCCTCAACGAACGGCTGGATGCCCTGGTAGTAGTCGATGTTGATCTGAGCGGCGATCAGGTCGCCGAGCGGGAGGAAGTTGATCAGATAGGACACCCCGCCGACCGCGGTCTGCACGTAGGGGGTGATCGCGTAGTAGATGTCCTGCCCGATGCCGGTCAACCGGATGTCATCCACGCTCACGACCGGGGTCACGGCGGCCATTGCGGATGTGGGTCCGGACGCCGGAGACACGGCAACCACGCCCGCGGCGGCCAGGGTCGCCGGGATCAGCAGCAGTCGTACCGGAATGCCCGAAGTGCTCAGCACCCGGCCCAGCCTAGTTCGGCGCGACGGTGGTTTCCGAGGCGGCCTGTGCTGGGGGTTGGCTTGCCGCGCGCGTGGCCGCGGCGGCCTTGCGGGCTCCGCTGCGGGTCGTGGGCGTCGCGGTTGTCGCCGCGCGCCGGGCGGCCGAACCCCGGGCGGTTGGCGGGGTTCGGCGATCCGCCCGGTCCGCCCGGGCCTTCGCGGAGGAACCCGAACTGTCGGGCTGGGGCTGCGCGGCCCCGGTCGGCGCCTCGGGCTGGTCGGCGGGCGCGGCGTCGCGCACGGGGGCTGCTACCGCGGGCGCCTCGGGGGCGGGGACCGCGGCAAGCGGTGTGGGTTGGGGAATCGGCGTGAGCCCCGGCAGGCCGAAGAACTGCGCCTGGGCGGACACCCAGTTGTAGCCGACGTAGAACAGGTTGCTGCCGTAGTTCACGGTCAGCTGCACGAACGACGCCGGGTCGGCGATGAGGTCGGAAATGTAGTAGACGGTGTTGGCGATCACCGGCTGGAGGAAGGTGAAGTAGTTGATGCCGACCTGCTGGGCCAGTGGCGGGCCGATGTCGGGAATCAGGTCGATCCAGAACTGGGCCGACTCGACCAGGTACTGGACGAACTCGGTGACGGAGTCGTAGATGTCGCGCCCGACGCCGGCCAGTTGGAGGTCCTCGACGTAGAGGACGGCCAACTCCGGGGTCGACTGGGCCGATGTCGCGCCGCGCGGGGGCACCAGGCCCGGCGCCAGGGCGACAACGCCTGCCGTGGCCAGGGCGATACCGGGAGCGAAGAGCGAACGGGGCGTGGCGCTCACCAGGACCTCCAAATGTGTGGTTTCGCGGGGAGGGCCTCAGTGCAGCACAACGACGAACCGCACCGACACATCGCTGCGCTGGATGTGGCGGGATCGTCATCAATCAGTGATCTCCCAAGACTCCAAGCCGAGAAGCCCGCCGCAGTTACTGGGGGTGCCCAGTACGCCGTCAATCTGACCGGTGTCCTCAAGCGGAAGTTCTGTGACCTAGAGTCAGGACATGTCAGACCGCCTCTACTTCCGGCAGTTGCTTTCCGGGCGTGACTTCGCCGCCGGTGACATGATCGCCCAGCAGATGCGTAATTTTGCCTACCTGATCGGCGACCGGGAGACCGGTGACGCGGTCATGGTCGACCCGGCTTACGCCGCCGGTGACCTGCTCGACACGCTGGAGGCCGATGGGATGAACCTGTCGGGAGTGCTGGTCACCCATCACCATCCCGACCACATCGGTGGGTCGATGATGGGTTTCGAGCTCAAGGGCCTGGCTGAGTTGCTGGAGCGAGTGAGTGTTCCCGTCCACGTCAATACTCATGAAGTGCAGTGGGTTTCACGGGTTACCGGGATTCCGATGAGTGATCTGACCCCGCACAATCACGGTGACCGGCTCGGTATCGGCGATGTCGAGATCGAGCTGCTGCACACCCCCGGCCACACCCCGGGCAGCCAGTGCTTCCTGCTGGATGGCCGGCTCGTGGCCGGCGACACACTCTTCCTCGACGGCTGCGGGCGCACGGACTTCCCCGGAGGCGACGTCGATGAGATGTTCCGGAGTCTGCGGCAACTCGCCGCGCTACCCGGCGATCCGATCGTCTTCCCGGGCCACTGGTACTCCACTGAGCCCAGCGCCAGTCTCTCCGAGGTCAAGCGCACCAACTACGTCTACCGGGTGTCTGACCTCGAGCAGTGGCGCGCCCTGATGGGCGGCTAGGCGTAGACGGTGTAGCCGAGGTCTCTGAGGATGCCGCGCTCGACGGCGCCAAGCGTGCGGACGCCGGGACCGTAGGAATAGAACGGCTCCATGAAGTAGGTGTCCGCCGCGACCCTGGCCGGGTCGACGTGGGAGATCGAGCTGCCCGACGACCATGTCGCGGGGGTGTACAGCGGGACGTAACCGCCGTACGCGGCGACCGCATTGGGTCCGCCGAAGTACAGTCCGCCACCCCCGCCGGTCAGGTTTGCGGTGTAGGCCGGGATGAAGGTGTAGCTGCCGTCGATGACCACAGCGCCATCGGAGGCCCGCAGGAAACTGTCGTAGGTGGTCCAGTTCTGGTCGAGGCTCGATGGGCTGCCCGCACCGGTGATGATGCCCAGTGTGTGCAGCAGTTCGTGCATTGCCACCGACTGGAAGTCGTATCTGTTGCCTGCGACCGCGTTGTCGTAGTCCCAGGGCACGGCGAAGTTCCAGCTGATGGAGCCGTCGGCGGCCGACCCATTGCTGTCCACGCCGGTGGTGATCTTGTTCTGCACCACCGTCGCGTAGTAGCCCGCACCGCCACCGCTGAAATTCGCGTAGGCCGAGGCGAGCCAGGTCGAGCTCGGATTGTTCTCACCGGTGACCGAGTAGGTGAGGGAGACCGGGGTTACCACCACGATGGACGAGGCCAGCGTTGCCGCCGCGTTCTGAAGCGCACCGCGCGCCGTGTCCGACCAGTACTCCGATCCGGTTCCGTAGACGAAGTTGAAGGTCACACCGGTCGGGCTGATCGTCACGCTGACCGGAACCGAAATGGCACCGCCGTAGCCGTCGCTGACCGTCACCGTGAAGGTGTCGGTCCTGTCGGCCGCGGTTGCGCCGGACAGCGAGGCGATATGGCGGGCGATAGCGGTCGGGGTGTAGGTGAAACCACCGTTCGCGGCGACGACGACGGTGCCCTTGGCCGTCGACCCCGAACCGGAGTAGCTCAACGTGTCGCCATCGGCGTCGCTACCGAGCACCGTGCCGGCGACCAGACCGGTCGTCGCGTCCGGAAGGCCGGTGCTGGTAACCGCGATCGGCACAGTGTTCTGCGGGGCGATCGCCACGCTGACCGGGACGTTGAGTGAACCTCCGTGGCCGTCGCTGATCGCCAGGGTGAAGGCATCCGAGGTATCGGCGACCGTCGCCGTCAACGCTGCCGCAGCGTGACGCGCCGCGGAGGTCGGCAGATAGGTGAAACTGCCGTTGGCCCCGATCACCACGCTGCCCTTGGCCGTCGTACCCGGGCCGGAGTAGCTCAACGTGTCGCCGTCGGCGTCGCTGCCGATCAGCGTGCCTGCGACGAGACCGGTGGCCGCGTCGGGACTTCCGACGCTGGCCGAGCCGGTCGGTGCGGTGTTCAGCGGGGCGATGGTGATACTGACCGGCACCCCTGTCGAACCGCCGTAGCCGTCGGTCAGTGTCACCGTGAAGGTGTCGGTCTTGACGGCGTTGGTGGCGGTTGTGGCCGCGGCAGCGTGGCGGGCAGTGGGCGTCGGCGTATAGGTGAAGGAGCCGTTCGGGGCGACGACCGCGTTGCCCTTGGACGTCGTCACCGATCCCGCGTAGGTCAGCGCATCGCCGTCAGCGTCACTACCGATCACCGCGCCTGCGACCAGTCCGGTTGTCGCATCAGGGCTTTGCAGGTTGACGGAACCCGTCGGTGCGTTGTTCTTCGGCACAATCGACACGGCGAACGTCACATCTACCGACCCGCCGTAGCCGTCGTTGGCCGTGATGGTGAAGGAGTCGGTCTTGTCGGCCGCGGTCGCGGTTGACGATGCAGCGGCGTGTCGTGCCGCTGCGGTCGGGGTGTAGGTGAAGCTGCCGCTGGGTGATATCTCCAGCGTGCCCTTGGCTGTTGTCGCCGGTCCGGTGTAGGTCAGCGCATCGCCGTCGGCGTCTCGGCCGATTACTCTTCCGGTGACCACCCCGGTGGACGCATTGGGAACACCGACACTGGGCGTCGCGGTGGGGTTCACGTTGGCGGGAGTGATCGGGACGGTGACCGTCACCACGGCGGAATCATCGTAGGAATCGGTGACCGACAGGTCGAAGGCGTCGATCCGGTCGGCGTCCGTCGCGGTCAGCGACGCGGCCGCGTGCCGTGCCGCTGCCGTCGGGGTGTAGGTGAAATCACCGCTGGTCGCCATGACGACGGTGCCCTTCGAGGTGCTGCGCGAGCCGCCGTAGGTCAGCGGGTCACCGTCGCCGTCGGCGCCGACGACCGTGCCGCGGACCACACCCGCGGAGTCCGGGCTGCCCACACTGAATGTCGCGGTTGGCGCCTCATTGACCGGCGTGACGGTGACGGTGACGGTGGCCGTGCTGGAGTCGCCGCGGGATCCGAGCAACCCGAACGTCAGCAGGTGCAGCAGGCCGGCGAAACCGTGGATCGCGAACCCGCTGGCGGCGTCGCTCACGGTCACCTCGAAGGTCTCGGTGATGCCGATATGCGCGGCCGCCCGATCCGGGGTGTAGGTGTAATTGCCGTCGGCGTCGATCGCCAGCACTCCGTCGACGGGTTCACGCGCGACCGTGTAGGTCAGCACGGGGCTGTCCGGGTCGTTCGGATTCAGCGAGCCGCTGATCACCCCGGTCGGACCCTGACTGAGTTGGGTCGGGCTCAGGGTGGGGGTCTGGTTGAAAAAGAAGGCCAGAATCGGATTGGCGGTCACCTGCCTCGGGGCGGCAGCGGCACTCACGTTCGAGGCTGCCGCCGCGGGCTGCGGCGTGCCCGAACGACGCGCGACGGCCAGTACGGCCCAGCTCAGGGCGGACCCGATCGGTGCCGACGGCGTGGTGCCGGATTGCAGATCGGCGACGGAGACCGCCGAGTCGATCCCGGTCGCGCTCGGGGCCGCGACCGGTGCCGAGTCGGCCGGGGCGGCGGTCGTCACAATCGGGGATGGCGCCGGGGTTGGCTCGGCCGGATTCAGGACAGCCGCCGAGGACCGACGGGTAATCCGGCCGGCGGCCGCTTCCGCCGGGAGGCCTGCTCGCGCGGCGACGCGGGGCGAACCGGAGACGACCGGCGGCGACTTCGCCTCGGTGCCAAACACGGAATCCCCGGATCCACCGTCGTTCGCCGCGGCCCGAGTCCGCGCTGCGGTGGCTTGCGAATTAGGTGCGGCCGGGCCGGCCAGGGAATCGTCGGCAACCTCGGCGGCCCGGACGCGGCCGCGATCTGCCCGATGGCGGGGGTCGGCCCCCGTGCGCGCGGCGGATTCGGCCGCGACATTCGGCGATCCGTCCGTCGGGGGCTCGGCCGCAGCGACCGCACCCCCACCGAGGACGATCACTGCACCCACTCCGAGCGCGACCGCCAACCCACGCACCCGGCCGACGTGGGCAGATGCGCTCATCGGCAAACCTTATCAGATTTTGCTCAGGTTATTCACAGGTCACGATTACCTGGAGAATCGTCCTGACCGGCCGGTTCATCATCACTCTAGTCGCCGTGGGTACCGTCATGGCGGGACCGCAAGTGAGGAGTCAGCCGTGAGCGTCAGCTATCGCCGGGACGAGACGACCGCAGTGATCACGATGGACGACGGGAAGGTCAACGTTCTCGGTCCGCAGATGCTGGGCGCGATCAACGACGCCCTGGATCGAGCCGAAACGGAGTCCGCCGGGGCGGTGGTGATCGCCGGCAACGAGCGGGTGTTCAGCGCGGGGTTCGACCTCAAGGTGTTCCGGTCCGGCGATGTTCAGGCGTCCATCGACATGCTCAGAGCGGGCTTCGAGCTCTCCCACCGCTTGCTGTCGTTTCCCACGCCGGTGATCGCGGCGTGCACCGGACACGCGATCGCGATGGGCTCGTTCCTGGCCTGCAGCACCGACCACCGGATAGCCGCGCCGTCCTACAACTTCCAGGCCAACGAAGTGGTCAACGGCATGGTGCTGCCCTACCCGGCGCTGGAGGTGATGAGGCTGCGCCTCACCCGGTCGGCCTACCAGCAGGCGGTAGGCCTGTCCAAAACGTTCTTCGGCGAGACCGCGCTGGCCGGCGGCTTCGTCGACGAGATCGTGATGGGCGACGTGGTCCTCGAGCGCGCGCTGGAGGCCGCCCGGGAGTTCACCGCTACCCTCGACGCGCGCGCGCATCACGCCTGCAAGCTGCGTGCGCGTCAGCAGACCCTCGATGCCATCCGCACCGGAATCGACACTCTGCACACCGAGTTCGGGTTGTAAACACATGAGTTCCCCTGGCGGCCGATTCGCCGGCCGGGTCGCGATCATCACGGGTGCGGGTGCGCCGGACGGGATCGGTTTCGCCGTGGCGCGACTGCTCGTCGACGAGGGCGCGCGGGTGGTCCTGGGTGCGACGTCGGACCGGATCCTTGCGCGTGGGGCCGAACTGGGTGACGCGGCCGTCGGGGTGGTGGGCGACCTCACCGCGGAGGGCTCCGCGAAGGCACTGGTCGACACGGCGGTGGATCGCTGGGGGCGGGTCGACATCCTGGTGAACAACGCCGGCATGACATCGGTAGCGACGGGTTGGGATGCCGACGCCGACCTCGTGAACCTCTCGCGAGCCGACTGGGACGCAGCACTCGCCCGCAATCTGACGACAGCCTTCCTGATGTGCCGCGCGACGGTGCCGGTGATGACCGCGGCCGGGTACGGCCGCATCGTCACGGTCGGCTCCACGACCGGCACTGTCACTGCGATGCCGGGGCAGTCCACCTACACCGCCGCCAAAGCGGCCGTGGTGGGACTGTCCCGCGCACTGGCGCTGGAGGTGATCGGCAGCGGTGTGACCGTCAATGTGGTCGCGCCCGGGTACATCGCCACCGGCTCGCAACTGGCCTTCGAGAAGGCCGCCGCGCTGGCGGGGCCGGCGGGCCGCAGCGGAACCCCCGCCGAGATCGCCGCCTGCGTCGCTTTCCTGGCCCACGAGTCGGCGTCCTTCGTCACCGGGGCGGTGCTGGTCGCCGACGGCGGGCACAACCTGCCGGAGGCCTGGCCCCCCGGCTAGTCTCGCCTGGTCCTGGCCTAGTCCTGGCCGCCCCCGAGGATCCAGCGCTGGGCGGCCTCAACGGCGCCGGCCGGAAAGTGTTTGATCTCGGCGGACGTGAAGTGCGACGTGAGGTGCTCGGCCACGTCGCCCAGCGGGGAGTCGGTGACGACCGCGATCTTCTGGACGTGCCGGTGGTGATCGCGTACGAAACGCAGGTGGGTGACCATCGCGGCGAAACCGTCCCATCCGGGGAAACTCTTCGCGTCGATGATCAGGCCGTTGAGATCGCCGTGCTTGTCGATGTCCGGGTCGACCGCGGCGGCGAGCGTGGTGAAGTCGTGCTTGTCCAGCGCGGATTTCGGCTGGACGGTCAGGATGCGGGTCAGGTCGTCGAGGTGGTAGTCGATCACCGCATGATCATGGTCCGGCCGCAGCCCCGAAACCAAGGGTCCTAAGTCCCGGGCCCGTCCAGCCACTCCAGCAGGCGGCGGGCCAGTTCCGGTCCGGCGTCCTCCTGGATGAAGTGCCCGGCGTTGATGCGCGCGTGCGGCTGGCCCTTGGCTCCGGGGATGTGCGCGATCAGCGGAGCGTCGGCTCGGCCAAGGATGGGGTCGCGGGCACCGAACACACACAGCACCGGTTTGCTCCACTGCCCCAGGACCTCCCAGGCCGCGCGGTTGGCCGGGACCGCGGGATCGGAGGGCGAGGTGGGCACCAGTTGCGGGAAGGCCCGCGCACCAGCCTGGAAGCGCTTGTCCGGGAACGGGGCGTCGTAGCCCGCGCGAACGGCTTTGGGCACGGGGTGCACAGTCGCGCGGTCAACCAGCCAGCCGGCGGGCAGCACCGGAGAGTACTTCGCGAACATCCGCCAGATCCGGAAGGCTGCAGGCACCGGCCGGTCGGCGATGGGCAGGAAGCCGTTCGCGATGAACAGCCTGGCGAACCGGTCGGGGTTCTCCGCGGCCACCCGAAGGCCGATCAGCGAGCCCCAGTCCTGCACGACGACGGTGACCTCGCGCAGATCCAGTTCGGTCAGCCAGCAGGTCACCCAGTCGACGTGCCGCTGATAGGTGTAGTCCTGCGGCCGGGTGGGTTTATCCGAGCGCCCGAAGCCGATCAGATCCGGAGCCAGCACCCGATACCCGGCATCGGCCAGCGGACCGATCATCGTGCGATAGAGGTAACTCCAGGTCGGCTCGCCGTGCAGCAACACGATGGGCGTTGCATCCCGCGGTCCCTCGTCGAGGTAGTGCAGGCGCAGCGGCTGGCCCTCGGAGGCGACGACGTCGAGGTAGTGCGGCGCAAAGGAAAAGCCGGACAGGCCCGCGAAGCGGGATTCAGGCGTTCGCACAACGTCGACGCGATCCATGCGCGCAATTTAAGCACTGAGGGAACCGCCACAATGGAAGCTATGACTCGACGCCCGATCCTGTTAGGCGCCTACGCGGCCAAGCAGTGCCCGGTGCGGGTCCACCACGACTTCGACACGCGTGTTCCCAGGGTCGACTGGGCGCCATCCCCCGAGCTTCAAGCCCGCTTCGAAGCTGGCCGCGTCTTTGAGGACCGGACCCGTTCACTGCTGGCTGACACGCACGCCGGTGCGATGGTCATCGACCCCGCGCTCAGTCCGGCGGAAGCCGTCGCCAGCACGCTCGCGGCGATGGCCGAGGGTGCCCCGCTGATCATCAACGCCTGGCTGCCCGATGACGAGGGCGGCGGACGAAAGGGCAGGCCCGACATCCTGATCGGACTCGATGGTGGCTACCTGCCGGCTGAGGTCAAAAACCATGTCACGCTCAAAGCGGCCAAAAGGGCCACGGCGGTCGTATCGCGGGCCGACGCTCCGACTGAACGACTGGCGATCGGCGGATGGTCATCGGCGGCCAAGCACCGCTTCAGCGACGGTATGCAACTGGCCCACTACACCCGGATGCTGCAAGCCTGCGGACGTCATGCCGGACCTCTCTGGGGTGCGGTTCTCGGCACGACCCAGGCTGCCTGGTCCCCCGACGACGAGGATCCGAGTGCGCTCTTCGTCTGGATCGACCTCAACGAGCCTCTCTACGAGACGTTCTCGCGGAGCGAGGGCCGGAAAGTTCGTTCCCTGCTGGAACGCTACGACCACGAACACGGTTTCCGACTCGCCGTTGCCGACACCGCAGTTCGTATCGTCGGCGGACCTGACGACCCGCCTCCTCTCGTGCAGCCCATCGGGCAGGACGAATGTAACCAGTGCCCCTATGGTGCGATGTGCGCCGATCTCATGGGCCCTGACGACCCGTCCACCGCGATCACCGAGGGCCGACTGTCTCCGCGGGAGTATCAGGTGCTTCGTCAGTTGGGAATCGACACCACGGCGGCCCTGTCGGCAGTCAACCCCGACGACGCCGAGTTCTTCGACGAGTACTACGCCGAAGTCAGTGACCAAAGCCGCGATAGGGTGCGCAGGCGTCTCAGAACGGTTGTCGACCGCGCCCGAATGATCTGCAACGGTCAGGACATCGTCCGCCTAGGCTCAGGACCAGTTGACGTACCCCGGGCTGACATCGAGATCGACCTGGATGTCGAAAGCGACAGCGACAACAGGGTTTACCTGTGGGGCGTGCGAATCCGTGACGGCGAAAGAGAGTCGACTGCCCGATACGTCAGTGACTTCACCGACTGGGACCCGCTCGACCCGGAACGGGAACGGGAGCTCGCTCATCGATTCGTCGCGTGGCTGCGAGAGCAGAGACAGGTGGCCGCTGCCGCCGGCCGGACGATCGCGGTGTTCCACTGGACGGAGTACGAAATCACCCGGCTGCGAGCCATTCTCGGCCAGGAGGAGATCGCCGACCTGATCGATCCGACTGACGGAGTCTTCGTCGATTTGCACAAAGTCTTCAAGGCGAACTTTTTCTCCGCGCACGGGGCGAAACTCAAAGTCGTCGCCCCTGTGTTTGGTTTTGCGTGGCGTGTCGCTGATCCGGGAGGGGGAATTTCCCAGCTCTACCTTGCGAAGGTCCATCAAGGTTCGGGACCGAGGGAGATCGAAGAGGCCATAGAATGGCTGCTGTCCTACAACGAAGATGACACCGCGGCAACCGCGCGGATTCGCGACGGTATGCGGGAATGGACGGACTGAAGGGGCCTAGCCGCCGAGGGACGCAGGGGCTGCAGTGGGCGGCGGAAGCGCGCTGCCCCTGACCCACTGGTCCCATGGCAGGCTCCAGTCGCCGTTGTGGGTGTGTTCCAGAGGGGGGCCGCCGGTGAAGCGCACTTCCACCGGATCACCCGGTTGGACGAAGTCGAAGTACCACTTCGCGTTCTCGCCGCTGAGATTCAGGCAGCCGTGAGACACATTGGTGTTGCCCTGAGCCCAGATGGTGTCGTCGAGCTGATGCAGATAGATGCCGTCGAGGCTGATCCGCACGGCGTAGCCGATCTTGCGTTTGTAGCTGTCCGCCGATCCGGGGGGAACGCCGTAGGTGGCCGAGTCCATGGTGACCACCTCGCCCTTGTCGATCACCGTGTACGTGCCCGCCGGTGTCCACCAGTGGAACGTCCTACCCGCGATGACCGAGGTGCCGCCACGTCCCATCGACGTCGGCATGGTGCGGACCAGCCTGCCGTTCTCGAAGACGCTGATCTGCTTGGTGATGTCATTGGCGATGGCGATTCGGGAGTCGCCGATGGTGAAACGCGCCTTCGCATCGGCCTGGCCGTAGAGACCTTCGCCCAGCTTCAGACCGAACATGTTGGCCTCGACGGTCACCGTCGTTCCCGGCGCGTAGTAGTCCTTGGGTCGCCAATGCGCGGAGTAGTCGTTGACCCAGTACCAGGAACCCTGAACCGGCGGAGAGGTCGTCACGACCAGATTCTTCTCGGCCAGAGCCCGGTCTGTGACGGGCTCGTCGAAACGGGCGATGACCACGGTGCCGACGCCGTAACGCACATCCTCGCGGAAGGCGAATCCACCCGGAACCTCGAGGTAGGGGTGGACGAAGGTGGTGGGCACCAGCGTCGAGAAGGTGCTGGTGCGCGTCAGCGGCACACCGCTGGTGCTGACCGAATCGACGGTCATGGTGTAGGTGCGCGAGAATTCCAATCGCCCGGTCGGTTCCCAGCTCCGGCGGTCGGGGGCGATCGAACCGGGCACCTCGTTGCCCCAGTCGTCGAGCAGGGCAACCTTGGTGATCCTGCCGTCGAGCACGTCGGCTGTGGGCCTGACCACCGGGCTGAGACCCTCGGCGCCGTTGAAGGGGGCCAGGCCCAGCAGCGGGGGCCTGGGCGCGGCCGGCGGGTGCTGTTCTGCGGCCGCGGTGGCCGTCGGCGTCTTGCAGCCACCGGCGCAACCGGGGATCCCCGCGACGTCGCTGGCCAGCACTCCGAGCAGCAACGCGACCACGGCAAGGCTCACCGTTCTCGCGCGACGCGGGAGGGGCACCGACATCAACTCCGGGTCAGTTGGGTGGGTTCTTCGCTGGCGCTCAAATCATAAACGCATCCGTGGGGTCACCGGCCACTCGAGGGCCGGGGCGCTCTCTCACCAGGCCTCACCGGAGGACCTGATACGCTGTTGCTAGTCGGTCACCCGCGATTCTTCGACGTTTCCGTCGTTCTTCCAGCGACCATCCCCCGGAACCCCACCACATCATGGACGGGGTTTCACCACTGGACAGCGCGGTAAATCCGACCCCGATCCAAGCCTGAAAGGCATGCATGACTACCCGGACTGACCGGACCGAACGAACAACCCCGAGACCCCAGACCACCTTCGCCGACCTGAAACTCTCCCCGACCTTCGTCGAGGTACTCGCCGCAAACGGCATCGTCGAGCCCTTCCCGATCCAAGTCGCGACACTGCCGGATTCCCTGGCCGGCCGCGACGTCCTGGGCCGCGGTAAAACAGGAAGCGGTAAAACGCTCGCCTTCGCCATACCGCTTGTCACCAGGCTGTCAGCGAAACGCAGGATCCCCTTCCGCCCCCGCGGGTTGGTGCTCGCACCGACGCGCGAGTTGGCCACTCAGATCGCTGCGACACTCCAGCCCTTGGCGGCAACTCGCAACCTGAAGGTGATGACGATCTTCGGCGGGGTGTCGCAGCATCGACAGGAGAAGGCTCTGCGAGCCGGGGTTGACATCGTCGTTGCCTGCCCGGGCAGGCTCGAGGACCTCATGGGGCAGCGCTTGATCACCCTCGATGAGATCGACATCACCGTCATCGACGAGGCCGATCACATGGCCGACCTGGGCTTCCTGCCGGGCGTCACCAGAATCCTCGCCGCCACCCCCGCCGGAGGGCAGCGTCTGCTGTTCTCGGCAACGCTGGACAACGGGGTCGACAAACTGGTGAAGCGCTTCCTCACCAATCCGGTGGCTCACTCGGTTGACAGCCAGGAGTCGCCGGTGGAGGCGATGGTGCATCACGTTTTTCACGTTGAAAACGCCGAGGTGAAAAAACAACTGGTGCGAGCCCTCGCCTCAGGCTCTGGTCGCCGGATCCTTTTCATGCGCACGAAGCATCAGGCTCGCAAGCTTGCCCGCCAGTTGACGGCGGCCGGCATTCCCTCCGTGGATCTGCACGGCAACCTGTCGCAACCGGCGCGCGATCGCAATCTTGCGGCTTTCGCCCGAGGCGAGACACGGGTGCTGGTTGCCACCGACATCGCCGCCCGCGGCGTGCACGTTGACGATGTCGAACTGGTCGTGCACATCGACCCGCCGGCTGAGCACAAGGCCTATCTGCACCGTTCCGGACGGACCGCACGTGCCGGGCGAGCGGGCGACGTCGTGACCGTCGTATTGCCCGAACAGCGCAAGGACACTGAGACATTACTGCGTAAGGCCGGTATCACGGTCCCCCCGCAGCGGGTGGTCGCTGATTCGGCCGCGGTGCGCGCTCTGGTGAACTGACCCGCTCGCTAACGGGGTTCGGGCTCCAGCAGGTCGCCCCACGGGTCAAGACCGCATGCCCCGTAGAACCACTTGAAACAGAAGCTGCGGTCGCCCCGCTTGAGGCTGTCGGCCAACCGGCGAGTCGTCGCAGCGATCTGCTCTCGCTGTCGGCTGGTCAGCTGCGCGTCATTGAGGCCCGCGTGGATGGTCACCGAGAGCCGATACTGGAACTGTCGGTCCATCCGGCGACCCTAGCGGCGGGTTCTGACAGCCGATCCCCAGCCGCCGCGCCACGTCGGCTCCGCCGTACCGCGCGATGAACTCCGGGTCCCCGCACACCACCAACTGGTCGCGAGCGCGCGACAACCCCACGTATAAGCGCTCGCGCGCCCGCTCCAGGGCGTAGCGGTCATTGACCACCAGCACGATCGCACGCCGCTCGAGACCCTTGAAGCCCAGGACGTGGCCGTAGAAAACCTGCTCGGCGTCCCAGAAACTGTCCCAGTAAGCAGCGGTTCCGAGATCCTGCCGGGCGACCTGCTCGGGGTGACGGCTACCGGTGGTCAGCAAGGCGATGTCTTCGGGCCGCCAACTCTCCTCCAGCAGTCGTTCCACCTCATCGTCACCCACGTCGAAACCGTCATCGGGTCCGCACGCCACGAATCGGACCGCGGGCCCGTCACCGCCCAGGAAACGCATCTGATGATCGACCAGTGGCTGGAAAGCGTTGGCGATCTGGCGGGTATTGCGGATGTTCTGGTCGAGGACCAGCGGTACCAGCGGAACTGGAGGGGTGCCCTGGCGGTCGAAGACCCGCTGTCCCTCGTCGCTGAAGACGAAGATTCCGCCGCTGTCGGGGTCACGCAGCGCGGCCAAGATCGGTTCCCACCAGCTGTCGGCGAAATCCTGGGCCTCGTCGACGACGATCGCGTCGAACCGCTGCCCGTCGGGCAGGCCGGTCGCGAGGTCGAGCATGAGCGCAGGCAACTCGTGCTCGAAGAACCGCGAGGTTTCCCTGGTGCGGTCGGCCTCGTCGGGAAGCTGCGGGGCACCCCACTGGATACCCAGGGAGTGGAACTCCCCGACATAGCCGGGCTGCTGGCGACGGGACCAGCCCGAGGTGACGCGTTTGAGGTAGGAGGCGAGGCCGTGGGAGTAGCACAACAGCGCGACGCGCTCGCCGCGGGCTGCCAGCCGGCGGGCCTGCTCGACGGCAAGGAACGTCTTGCCGCTACCCGCCCCGCCTCGGACCTCCACCCTGTTGAGCAACCGGATGGCGTCGAGAATGCCGGCCTGGCGCTCAGTGAGGACATCAGCAGCATCCTCGTTGGCCAGCGCACGGGCGACGACGTCGCGCTGCGGTAGCCCCCTGCCGCCAAGGGCAAGACGTAACTGGGCTGTGGTGGTGTCCGTCAGAAGCGGAAGGTTGGTCTTCTGGCTCAGTGCCACATCCCGCAGTTTCTGACCGAGCTGGCCGATTTCGGTGCGGTCGATCACCATCCAGCGTGGACAATCCGGCAGTGCAAAACCCTGGGACAGTTCACTATTGGGCAGAACGACCACATGATTCCAGCGGGGGCGGTGCTGGGTCCACCGGGGATCGGCTTCGACGAAGTCACGCAGGGCGTAGCGGGCTTGGCGAACCTGCTGCACGGGGTCGATGCTCTTCACGCGACCGTTGCGACCACGCTGCAGCCATTGGCCGCCGTCATGCCAGACTTCACCGCCCTTGACTTCGATGCAGACGATACCGGCGCCGGCGAGGGCGACAACGAAGTCGATTTCATGGTCTTTGAGGTGATCGGTGACCCGCTGCCCGGCAACCACGAGGTCGTCTTCACCGAGTTGCTCGACGAGCTCGTCGAACACCTTGCGCTCGGCGGCGCTGGCGAATCGTGGGTTCGCGGGAAGGATGGCGGCCATCGGTGCCGGTGTATCACAGAGCCACGGGGGTATCGAGCCTTTCGCCCCGAGATAACGCGCGAGACCGCCCCGTGCGGCGTACCGTCCACACATGACCTCCGCACTGAAGGTCCCGCCGCAGGAGGACACCCGCTTCTTCGGCCATCCCATCGGTCTGGCCACGCTTTTCGGCACCGAATTGTGGGAGCGGTTCAGCTATTACGGGATGCTCGCGATCTTGGTTCTCTACCTGGCCGCCGACGAGTCCGAGGGTGGACTGGGTCTGTCAGCAACCACCGCGATCGGAATCTTCGGTGTCTACTCCGCGATGGTGTACCTGCTCTCGGTACCCGGGGGGTGGATCGCCGACCGGATCCTCGGCCCCTACCGCACCGTTCTGATCGGTGCGTGCACGATCGCCGTCGGCCACTACGTGCTTGCGGTGCCCTCTCCGATGTCCGTGTGGCCCGGGATGGTGCTCGTTGCCCTGGGCACCGGATTGCTGAAGCCGAACATCTCGGCCATGGTCGGCTCGCTCTACGACCAGGATCCCGACGAGGGCGAGAGACGCGACGCGGGATTTTCGCTGTTCTACATGGGGATCAACATCGGGGCCTTCGCAGCACCCCTCATCTGTGGCCTTCTGGCCGAGAAGATCGGCTGGCACGTCGGGTTCGGCGCGGCTGGGATCGGTATGACCGCCGCGGTCATCATCTACCTTGCGGCTGGTCGCCGCACCCTGGGCTCTGTCGGGCGGGCGGTGCCCAACCCCGAGACTCCCGCGCAACTCCGGCGGCTCGCTCTGATCGGGACGGCGTTCCTGGCCGTCAGCGCGGTGGTTTTCATCGCCGACTACGCCGCAGGGCGCTATCGAGCCGAGCACCTGATCTGGTTCCTTGCAGCAGTCACGGTCGCAACCCCGATCGCGTACTTCTTCCGCATCTTCCGTGCAGCCGACCTGACCGCCATCGAGCGTGATCGGATGAAGGCCTACGTGTGGATCTTCCTGGGCTCGGCGATGTTCTGGCTCATCAGCGATCAGGGGGGATCGACGCTGAGCCTGTTCGCCGCCGACAACACCGACCGCAGCTTCGGAGGTTTCGAGTTTCCGGCCAGCTGGCTACAGGCGGTCAATCCGATCGCGATCATCGCGCTCTCCCCGGTTTTCGCCTTCCTCTGGCTGCGGCTCGGCCGGCGTGCCCCCACCCTGCCGAACAAATTCGTCCTTGCGCTGTTGCTCATCGGGATCTCCTTCCTGGTGATGGCGGTACTGGCCAACATCGCTACCGGCGGCACGAAAGTTTTGTGGATCTGGCTGGTCACGGTCGTGGTGGTGCAGACCGTCGGCGAGCTTCTGCTCAGCCCGACCGGTCTGGCTGCATCCAGCCACTTGGCGCCCAAGCGCATCGAAAGCCAGGTGCTTGCACTGTGGTTTCTGTCATCGGCGGTCGGCGACGCCATCGGCAGCACCACTGCGCCCCTGCAGGACAGCCTCGGTCAGGTCGGCTACTTCGTGCTCATCGGCGGAGCGGCGGTGATCCTCGCGGGCGTCATCGCCACGCAGGCCAGGCGGATCCACACCTTGATGGGCGGAATCCATTGAGCCGGCCGAAGGCCGCGCCGGTCTGATGGCGTGTCAGTCCAGCGGTGACAGTGGCAACGGCCGCCATGGGGCGAACCGCTGCCGTGCGGCGGCCAGTACGGCGGCTCGGTCCTCGGCGACGCCGAGTCCCCGCAGCAGCAGCGCGATCACCTCTGGGATCTCCTGGCGAGAGAGCCGGCCGCGGTAGAAGTCGAGAGCGGCGCCCAACATCGATCCGACAAACAGCGAGCAACTCACCTCGAAGTCAGCGGCCACGAAGATGCCGGTGTCTACTCCGCGACGCAGGTCTTGGCGGAGGTGGCCGCGCACGGCGTCGACGAAACGATCGGCCGCGATGCCGGAGTCAAAGAGAAGCCGCCCGACATCGGGCCGGTTCGCCATCAGGAGCAGCGTCTGACGAGTCGTGCGGGCAACCAGTTCCGCAGCATCGGCCGACCCCGCGGTCACGCCCTCGAGCACGCGGGCGTGTTCGATCAGCAGCAACACACCGACAGCGTCGATGGCTTTGGAAAGCGAATCGAAGTAGTTGTAGAACGTGCCCTGCGCCGCACCTGCGCGGGCCACGATCTGGGGCACCGAGACCGTCACCACCGCGGGATCGAGCAGCAACTCCTGGAGCGCGAGGAGCAATGCGGCGCGCGTACGGTCCCGTTTGGTGAGTGGCATTGCTGACATACCCACAGCCTCCCGCTTAATTGACAATCCGTCAATTAGTTGCTGGTGGGGCATCCTGGTGATCGCGCTCCCACCGAACCATGGACGACGCACAATAACCCCAGCGCTGACCCCAGCGCGACACCCACCCCGAGGGGAGCGACGAGTGTCCTCGTCCAGCATGTCCGACGACCTGCGTTCCGGCGCCCTGGTGTATCACCGCCTGCCCAGGCCGGGCAAGTTGGAGATCGCCGCCACCAAGCCGCTGGGCAATCAGCGTGACCTCGCGCTGGCCTACTCCCCCGGCGTGGCCGCCGCATGCGAGGTGATCGTCGAGGATCCGGCCGAGGCCGCCACCGTCACCGCGCGGCAAAACCTCGTCGCCGTGATCTCCAACGGCACCGCCGTGCTGGGTCTCGGCGACATCGGACCGCTAGCCGCCAAGCCGGTGATGGAAGGCAAGGCAGTGCTGTTCAAGAAGTTCGCCGGCATCGATGTGTTCGACATCGAAGTCGATCAGAAGGACATCGCTAAATTCGTCGACACTGTCGCCGCCCTGGAGCCGACCTTCGGTGGGATCAACCTGGAGGACATCAAGGGGCCGGACTGTTTCGAGATAGAGGCGCAATTGCGAGACCGGATGACAATCCCGGTCTTCCACGACGACCAGCACGGGACCGCGATCATCGTCAGTGCTGCGGTCCGTAATGGTCTTGAGTTGGCGGGCAAGGACATCGCCGAGGTGAAGATCGTCGTGTCCGGCGCCGGAGCGGCCGCACTGGCCTGCCTGAACCTGCTCTGCAGCCTGGGAGCTCAGCGCAAGAATGTCTGGGTCAGTGATATCGAGGGCGTGGTGTACACGGGCCGCACCGCCCAGATGGATCGCTGGAAAGAGGTCTACGCCCAAGACACCGAGGCGCGGACCCTCGGGGAGATCATCGCGGGGGCGGACGTATTCCTCGGTTTGTCGGTCGGTGGGGTGCTCAAACCAGAGATGGCCGCGAAGATGGCGGCCAAACCCCTGATCCTGGCGCTGGCCAACCCGAACCCGGAGATCACACCGGACGATGCGCTGGCCGCCAAGCCCGACGCGATGATCTGCACCGGCCGCTCGGACTACCCCAATCAGGTCAACAACGTTCTGTGCTTTCCCTACATTTTCCGCGGCGCGCTGGATGTGCACGCCACTGCCATCAACGACGAGATGAAACTCGCCGCGGTGGAGGCGATCGCCGAGCTCGCCCGCGAGACTCCCTCCGACGTCGTCGCGAGCGCCTACGGCGGTAAGGCTCCGATTTTCGGCCCGACCTCGCTCATCCCCGCTCCCTTCGACCCACGGCTGATCTTGCGCGTCGCGCCGGCAGTAGCCAGGGCGGCCATGGATACCGGTGTCGCCAAGAACCCGATCGTCGATTGGGACGACTACACCGAACGGCTTAACCGTTTCGTGTTCCGTTCCGGCTTCATCATGAAGCCGGTTTTCGCCCAGGCGAAATCAGCGCCCAAACGCGTCATCTTCGCTGACGGCGAAGAGGGCAGGGTGCTGCGCGCCGCGCAGGTGGTCATCGAGGAACAGACCGCGGTGCCGATCCTCATCGGTCGCCCGAGTGTCATCGAGAGCCGCATCAGTCGCTACGGGCTGTCGATCCGGCCGGGCCACGATTTCGATGTGGTCGACCCGACCGACGACCACCGCTATCGCGACTATGTTGCGACCCTTCTGGAGGTTGCCGGCCGGAAGGGTGTTACCCCGGACGCGGCACGGACGATCGTGCGAACCTCCACCACGGCGATCGCCGCGCTGGCCGTCGTACGCGGTGACGCCGATGCGATGCTCTGCGGCCTGGAGGGGCCATTCCAGGGCCGTCTCAAAATCATTCGCGACATCATCGGAATGGCGCCGGGTGTTCGCAACTTCGCCGCCCTCAGCCTCCTGGTCACCTCCCGCGGACACTACTTCCTCGCCGACACCCACGTGCGCCAGAATCCGAGCGCCCAGGACATTGCCGACATGGCGGTCAAGTGCGCTGCGCATGTGCGGCTGTTCGGGATGACCCCGAGGGTTGCGTTGATTTGCGAGTCGGACTTCGGCAGCGACGACACCCCGGCTGCGGTGAAAATGCGCGACGCCGTGGGGCTGATCCGGTCGTCGAACCCGGACTTCGAAGTCGATGGGGAGATGCAGGCCGACACCGCGCTTTCCCAGACCATCCGCGACCGGGTGCTGGCCGATTCGACGCTGACCGGCGAGGCCAACGTGATGATCATGCCGGACCTGACATCGGCCAACGTCGCGTTCCAGATGGTCAAGGTACTCACCGACGCCCTCCCGGTCGGCCCGATACTGCTGGGCGCAGCCAAACCAGCGCACATCCTGACTCCATCGGTCACCGCCCGCGGCGTGGTCAACATGACCGCAATCGCCTGCTGTGAAGCACAGAGCGGAGCACAGGCCTGATCCGGGCCGTGTCCTACGACCTGAGGACACTGAACTCCTCAACAACTGGGCGCGGTCAGCCGACTGACTAACAGGCCGGCCTGGGGCATCGTTGATGGCAACAGACCGCTAATAGCACCAGACCGCTGATAGCACCAGACCACGTAGGTGCCACCAGAAAGAGGCAGAAGTGAGTAGCTCCGTCATGCACCGGGTGAGCCGTTGGACCGCCGGTGTGTTCCTGGCCACCGGGATCGGGCTGGGGGGCTCGTTGGGAGTGGCAGCCGTCACCCACGCCGCCCCGGCCACCGAGCCCGCGCCGCCCCCGGGACCCAGCGTGCAGAAGAAGCCCTCGCCTCCGACGGCGGGCAAGACGCCTGCGATGCGGGTCGTGATCTCTGACGGCAACGTCGTGCGTGCCCGGGTTTCGGGCTAGCCCGCCCGAATCAGCAGAGACAGCGTTCTCGGGGCCGGGCTGGTACCCCCGAACCATGTCCAGGTCCGGAACGAGAACCAACTCGTCACCAGATCTACCGGGGTGGCCTTGAACACCCTTGCCTCGCCGTAGGTCAGGGTGATGCCCTGGTAGTCGACGTCGAAGAAGAATCGTTCACCGATCGGCACCGAGATGACCTCGGCGGGCGACGGCAGTACCCGGGTGTCGTCAACGTTGAAGACGGGCGCGACCTCGAAGAGTTGGGAAGCAAGGTTGTAGCGCCAACCGACCTGGATCGAGTTGATGTTCGCCGGAATACTGAACCCGATGCCGGTGAGCTTGTTCCAATCGAATTGATCGACGCTCTTGAGGTCGTAGACCGAGTCGGCCGTGAACGTCGCATTGCCGGTGACCCGCCGGACAAGGGGGGCGACCGCCGGAGGCAGTCCTAGGTTCGTGCCCTTGAGCACCGTGACCCTCGTCTGCCGGTCGGCCGGTGGTGTCGGGCGACGGCCGCTGCGCTCCCGCAGAGCGGCGCTCGCCGGAACGCCCGCGGACGAGGGGTGCAACGTTCGTGGCTCAGCGGAACGGGCCGCGGCGGGCTTACGGTGCGAGGAACCGGCGGCGCCGGCTGACTCAGCCGAATCGGCCACCGCTGACGCTGCGGAGACAACGGCGAGGCCGCACCCGAGTGCGATCACCAGACCCGCGAGCCACGCGGCCCGCCTCCGAAACGTCACCATCATCCCCCACACCGCGCCCGGGTGTCATCCGGGCTGCGTGTCCTTCGTCTTGCCGAACGGAAGCATAGCGATCAGCCCGACGATCACCGCTCCCACGACCAGTCCGACCAGAGCCGACACCACGGTGTTGACGACCCAGCCCAGCACGGCACCGACACCGGGCACGCCGTGGACGCCGTGTTCGAGGATGTGGACCAGGTGGTACGGCGTGGACCAGCCCAGTTCATCCGACCCGGCGAGCAGGATGTGGCCGCCGACCCAGAGCATCGCGGCGGTCCCGATCACCGACAGCGCGGCGAGCACCTTCGGCATGCTTGTGACCAGGGCCCGGCCGATGCGCTGTGCGCCGGCGGATGGGCGCTGGGCGATCGTGAGCCCGATGTCGTCCATCTTCACGATCAACGCGACCACTCCGTATACCGCCACGGTGATCCCCACAGCGACGACCACCAGGATCGCCCCGCGCGAGACCAGCGGCTCGGTGATGACCTCCTTGAGCGCGATCACCATGATCTCGGCGGAGAGGATGAAGTCGGTACGGATCGCTCCCTTGATGGTCTCCGACTCAGCGTCAGGTCCCAGTTGCACCGCCGGCGCGTCGTGGTCATGGTCGTCGTGTCGAAGGGCGTGGATGATCTTGTGCGCGCCCTCGTAGCACAGAAAGCACCCGCCGAGCATCAGAATGATCTCGACGACCTTGGGTGCGATGGCGCTCAGCAGGAGGGCGGCGGGCAGGATGATCAGTAGCTTGTTGCGCAGCGAGCCCACCGCAATGCGCCGGATGATGGGCAGCTCGCGCTCGGCGGCCAGTCCGCTGACGTACCTCGGTGTGACTGCGGCGTCATCGACGACGACACCGGCGGCCTTCACGCTGGCCCGGCCCGCAGCCGCGCCGACGTCGTCGATGGAGGCGGCAGCCAGCTTCGCCAGCGCCGCGACGTCATCGAGGAGTCCGACCAGACCGCCCGCCATCCCCGTTCCTCCGCCCTAAGTGGGTGTCGACCAGAACTCTACGGACTTTCCCGGCGACCTGGTACGGCCAGTGTTCACAGGTGCGTCGCCATGTGTGGCAGGTAGAGGATTCGAACCTCTGTAGGCTTTCGCCGACGGATTTACAGTCCGCTCCCATTGGCCGCTCGGGCAACCTGCCTGGTTTGATGCGTCTTGCAGGGTACAACGGGGACGGACCCCCGGCACAAACCGGCCTGACCCACCAGGAGGGCACCGCACATGGCGGACTCGTCGTTCGACATCGTCAGCAAGGTCGATCGCCAGGAGGTCGACAACGCGCTCAACCAGGCGGCCAAGGAACTGGCCACCCGGTTCGACTTCCGCGGGACCGACACCACCATCGCCTGGAAGGGCGAGGAGGTGATCGAGATCGTCAGCTCCACCGAGGAGCGCGTGAAGGCGGCCGTTGAGGTGTTCAAGGAGAAGCTCATCCGGCGGGACATCTCCATGAAGGCCTTCGACGCCGGCGAACCCCAGTCATCGGGGAAGACCTACAAGGTCTCAGGCTCCCTCAAGCAGGGCATCAGCAGCGAGAACGCCAAGAAGATCACCAAGCTGATCCGCGACGAGGGACCCAAGAGCGTCA
This sequence comes from Mycobacterium sp., assembly GCA_018882965.1. Lineage (GTDB taxonomy): Bacteria > Actinomycetota > Actinomycetes > Mycobacteriales > Mycobacteriaceae > Mycobacterium. Next base: position 40,437 of record VEQY01000006.1, read on the forward strand.
AGACCCAGATACAGGGCGACGAGGTGCGAGTGACCTCCAAGAGCCGCGACGACCTGCAGTCGGTCATCGCACTGCTCAAGGGTGCGGATCTCGAGGTCGCACTGCAATTCGTCAACTACCGGTGACGGACTGACCGAAGTCCCTGGCCCGGCCCTCGATGAGTGCCTAGGGTAGAACCCATACCCGGGTAGACAGGGAGCCGTCATGACGAGCGCTGCGGAGACCGCCGAGGGCTATGACGTGGTCATCATCGGCGCCGGAATATCCGGGATCGGCGCCGCCTACCGGATCGCGGAGCGCAACCCCGCCACCCGCTACCTGATTCTGGAGCGCCGCGAGCGCGTCGGCGGAACATGGGACCTCTTCCGCTACCCCGGGGTGCGCTCGGATTCATCCATCTACACGCTGTGCTGGCCGTGGGCGCCGTGGCCGGGGGAAGAGTACGTCGCCGAAGGTGACCGCATCCGCGACTACATGGAGGACGCCGCTCACCGACACGGCATCTACCAGAACATCCGGTTCCGCACGCGGGTGAAGTCCGCGGACTGGGACTCGGCCAGCGACACCTGGACCATCCAGGCGACCACCGATGGCAAGCCGATCACCTACCGCACCAGATTCGTGTTCTTCGGCTCCGGTTACTACAGCTACGACGACCCCTACACTCCAGAGTTTCCAGGTCTGGACAGGTTCGCGGGAACCATCGTGCACCCGCAGCACTGGCCCGATGACCTCGACTACAGCGGCAAGACCGTTGTGGTGATCGGATCAGGCGCGACCGCGGTATCGATGGTTCCCGCACTTGCTCGCACGGCGGGCAAGGTGGTCATGTTGCAGCGCTCGCCGGGCTATCTGTTCTCGATGCCGCGGCGGAATCTGCTCATGGAGCCGTTCCGAAAGCTGTTGCCGCCAAAGCTTTCCTACCCGATCATCCGTGCGGTAGCGATGCTGTTCGAGAAATTCATCTGGGTGCTCGCACGCGGCGCCCCTGGTTTCACCCGGAAACTGGTGCGCTGGCAGAACTCCAGCATGCTGCCCGCCGGCTACCCGGTCGACACAGACTTCCGGCCGCGCTACAACCCGTGGGACGAGCGCATGTGCCTGGTGACCGACGGAGATGTCTTTGAAGCAATACGCCGGGGCCGACTTGAGGTGGTCACCGACCACGTCGACCACATCGATGCGACCGGCATCGCGCTCAAATCAGGTCGGCGTGTCGACGCCGACATCATCGTGACCGCGACGGGTCTGCAGCTGCTTGCATTAGGTGGCGTGCGCGTCAGTCTGGACGGCGCCGAGATCAAGCCGCAGGACCGCTTCTCCTACAAGGCACACATGCTCGACGGCGTGCCCAATCTGTTCTGGTGCATCGGCTACACGAACGCCTCGTGGACGCTTCGCGCAGACATGACCGCGCGATCGGCGGCGCGGCTGATCGACCACATGAACGCACACGGCTACACCCATGCCTACCCGCGCCTCGGCGGCGGGCCGATGCCGGAGAAGCCGACCTGGGACCTGCAGGCCGGATATGTGATGCGCAGCCTGCACGCGCTGCCGAAGTCGGGCACCAGACGCCCGTGGGTGGTGCGCCAGGACTACTTCGCCGATGTGCTCGACCACCGCTTCATCGACAGGATCGACGAAGACATGGTGTTCGGCCGGGCGCGGCAGCAGGCCTCGCTGGCCCGCTGAATCAGTCGGATCAGCACCACCCCCGGATTCCGCGAACCCGCGGTACTCGGCACCGGGCGGCGCTACCTTGGTCGCCATGACACATGGCCGTCGCGAACCCAAAGTCGTCGTGCTCGGAGGGGGCTCCTGGGGCACCACCGTCGCCTCCATCTGCGCTCGCCGCGCGGAGACCCTGCAGTGGGTGCGTTCCGCGGACACCGCGGCGGACATCAACACCAACCACCGCAACACCGAGTACCTCGGCGAGGAGATCGAGCTCTCGGAGAATCTGCGCGCGACGACGGACTTCGCCGAAGCGGCCAACTGTGCGGACGTGATCATCATGGGCGTGCCCTCGCACGGTTTCCGTAGCGTTCTCGTCGAACTGAGTAAGGAACTGCGGCCCTGGGTGCCGGTGGTCAGCCTGGTCAAGGGGCTCGAACAGGGCACCAACATGCGCATGAGCCAGATCGTCGACGAGGTGTTACCCGGGCATCCGGCCGGGATTCTGGCCGGCCCGAACATCGCCCGCGAAGTGGCTGAAGGCTATGCGGCCGCCGCGGTGCTCGCGATGCCCGACCAGAACCTGGCCGCCAACCTCGCCTACATGTTCCGCACCAGCCGGTTTCGCACCTACACCACCGACGACGTGATCGGTGTCGAGATTGCCGGCGCCCTCAAGAACGTCTACGCCATCGCGGTCGGGATGGGCTACGCACTGGGTATCGGTGAGAACACCCGCGCGATGGTGATGGCGCGTGCGGTGCGGGAGATGTCCAAACTCGGCGAGGCGGTCGGCGGCAAGCGCGACACTTTCTCCGGTCTGGCCGGGATGGGCGATCTGATCGTCACCTGCACCTCCAAACGCAGCCGGAACCGCTTCGTCGGTGAGGAATTGGGTTCGGGCAAGCCGATCGCCGACATCATCGCGTCGATGAGCCAGGTAGCCGAGGGTGTCAAAGCCGCCAGCGTCATCATGGAGTTCGCTGAGAAGTACGGGCTGAACATGCCCATCGCCCGAGAAGTCGATGCGGTGGTCAACCATGGTGCCACCGTCGAGGACGCCTACCAGGGACTGATGGCCGAGAAGCCCGGCAAGGAGATCGAAAGCGGTCGCTTCTAGCCGGGATTCGCGCCTTCGGGCCGCGCCAGCATGGGGTTGGTGCTGCTGATGACCGTGGTCGTCGCGCTGATCACAAAGCCGACCTGGTCCCGATTGTTCACGCACGCCACGGAGCCGGCGGCGTCAGCCCCACAGCTGATCTCCCGGAAACTCAACCGGCTGCCCGGGGGAAGCGACTTCACGTCCCCGACCCCGACAAAGATCGGACGGCCGGATACGGCAAAGGAGGGAGCGCCGACCGGGCCGGCGCTGACCAGGTTCACCCCGTCGGGAGCGCCGGGCAGCGGGCCGCTGCATCCGTAGCCACCGTTGACCCGGTTGAGCACGCAGGTGACTCCGGCCGGCCCGGCAAAGGCGTAGACCGTGCCGCCCATGGCGGTGTAACCGGCCGGATCCAGGGGCGGGTAGGAGTTCACGTCGGGTAGCGGCGGCGGTGCCGGGGCGGGATCGGCGTGGGCCACACCGGGAGACCACGCCGGCAAAGCCGTCAGGGCGAAAACAAAGGCCCTGGTCAGGGCGGCAGACACACCGCGCGACGGCAGGTCGGGCATCACAGCACTGTACCGAAGGTGTTTAATTTGCCGCCAAGGGTGTGAAACGGATCGAAACGTCCTAAACTATGGTCACGATAATGCTGAGATTTCTGGAAGGCACGGCGTGATTGCGCAGATGGGGAGTGCGGTGCACGTGGTGCGCGCAGCCTTGGCCAGCGCCGCCGTAGCTACCGGCTTCACGGTGCTCGCCTACACCGGGCAGACCACGGACGGCTTCATCCACACCAACTTCTCGGGACCGCTGAGCCTGCTGGGCATCCCTGCGGCGGACAACCAGAGCGACGTGGTCGCCATCGGCGACGGGTCCGGGGATGCAGCGGAACTGTCGTCTTTGCTGCAATCCACCGCGCCGACGACCGAACCGCTCGACCCCAATCAGATGCTCTTCCAGCCCGGTGGCAGCCCGAACAGCTCCCAGGTCAACGTCCTGCCTTCCCAGGCGCCGGGGGCGCCCGTGGCCAGTGCTCCGGTAACGCAGCAGTCCCTGAACCTGCACAGCAAACCTGTCATCGACGCCAACGGCCAGGTCGACTGTACGGGCGCGGTGAGCTGTGACTTCGACCCGAACACCCAGGTCACCAAGGTGGTCTACCCCGACGGCGTGGTCGCGCTGGTCCAGCGGGTCAACGACATGACGATGGTCGCCTTCCAGACGCTGAACAGCTCTCTGCAACAGCAGCTGGCGACGCTGAACCTGCCACCGCTGCCGAGCATCGCCCCCGCGCCGATGGCGGCCGCTCCCCCGGCGCCGGCCGCCTCAGTCGCACCCGCTGCCCCCGCCGATCCGTCGGGGTTGGCCAGGGTCAGCGCTCCGGCCGCCGGTGCCACGCCCACCTCTGAGCCGACCACGGCGGCGAGCCCCGAGGCCGACAGGGCGACGTCGACGGTGACCCCGCCGGCGCTGAGCCCCAGCGGCATTCGGCCCGGGCCGCGGGTGAACGTGAATCGGCCCCCGGTGGACCTCAGCCCTTCGGGACCGAACCGGCCCAACTCCCCGAACGGTGGTACGGATGTGGTCTCCGGCGCCATCAATGCCGTGACCGACGCGGTCGGGTCGGTGGTCGAGAAAGTCCGCGATGCCGTCGACGGCGCCATCAACCGCGGAGCGAATCAGATCAAGGCGCCGACACCCAAACCGACGAAGACGGACGTCTCCGATTCCAGCCGCACCGGACGCGACCGGTCTGGGCTCAACGGGTCCACGGGCAGGTCTTAAGCGCCGGGATTCCCGGCCATCTTCTCCAGCCGCGCGATGCGGTCCGCGATCGGCGGATGGGTGGCGAACATCTTGCCGAGGCGTTCCCGGGAACTGAACGGGCTGGCGATCATCAGATGAGCTTGGTCGGCGAGTTGCGGGCTGGGCGGCAAGGGGGCTGACTCAACTCCGCCGCTGATCTTGCGCAATGCGGAAGCCAGAGCCAGCGGGTCGCCGGACAGCTCGGCGCCGGATTCGTCGGCCTGGTACTCGCGCGAGCGTGAGACGGCCAACCGGATCACCGTCGCCGCAATCGGGCCGAGCAGCGAAACCAGCAGCAGGGCAAGGCCACTGGGACCGCCGCCGTTGCGATTACCTCCGCCGAATGCTCCGGCGAACATCGCCATGTTGGCCAGACCGGTGATCACCGAGGCCAGGGCTCCGGCGACGCAGGAGATGAGGATGTCGCGGTTGTAGACATGGGAGAGTTCGTGTCCCAGAACCGCACGCAACTCGCGCTCGTTGAGGATCTGCAGGATGCCGGTGGTGCAGCAGACCGCCGCATTGCGAGGGTTGCGTCCGGTTGCGAAGGCGTTGGGGCTGTCGGTGTTGCTGATGTAGAGCCGGGGCATCGGCTGGTGGGCGGTGGTCGCGAGTTCGCGGACGATCGCGTAGATCTGCGGCGCCTGCACCTCGGTGATGGGTTGGGCTTTCATCGCGCGCAATGCCAGCTTATCGGAGTTGAAGTAGACGTAGACGTTCATGCCCACCGCGAACAGCACCGACAGCCACAGGACCGACCGGTTCTGGAAAAGCGCACCGATGAAGACGATCAGCGTGGACATCCCGACGAGCAGGAAGAACGTCTTTATCCGGTTGGTGGTCGGATGCCAGGTCATTGTCGCCTCCTCGATTGCCCGTCCGGCAGCGTAACGCCGCAGCAGACCCGGAGAGTTCCCATCCGGCTAACCGTGCCGGTCGACGGTGTAGTCCAGCAGTGAGGCGAGTGCCCGGCGTCCCGGGACGTCAGGAAGCCCGGCCAGCTCCGCACGGGCCTGCGTGACATATTGCCCGACCGTGGCCTTGGCCGCGGCGATCCCGCCCGACGCCCGCAGCAGAGCCAGGGCCTCAGCCAGCGCCTCGTCGTCCCGTACGGGTCCGCTGAGCAGCTCACGCAGTCGCCGGGCATGCGGGCCGGTCTCCTGAAGCGCGAACAGCACCGGTAGCGTGTGCACCCCTTCGCGCAGGTCTGTGCCCGGCAGCTTCCCGGACTCGTCGGGGTCGCTCTCGATGTCGATGATGTCGTCGGAGATCTGGAAGACCGTCCCGACGATTCCGCCGAGCCGGGCCAGCCGCTCGATCTGGTCGTCGTCCGCCCCGGAGAACGTGGCACCGAAACGGCCTGAGGCGGCGATCAGGCAGGCGGTCTTCTCCGAGACCACTTTGAGGTAGTGCGAGACGGCGTCGTCGCCGTCGGCGGCGCCCTTGGTCTCGCGCATCTGGCCGGTCACCAGCTGGGCGAAAGTCTCGGCGATGATGCGGACGGCGTCCGGGCCCAGACGTGAGACCAGGCGCGAGGCCGTCGCGAACAGATAATCGCCGGCCAGGATCGCGATGTTGTTGCCCCAGCGGGCATTGGCCGACGGGGCGCCGCGGCGCACCTGGGCCTCGTCCATGACGTCGTCGTGGTAGAGCGTGGCCAGGTGGACCAGCTCGATGACCGCACCGGCGACGGTCACCTCCCAGGAGTCAGGACGTGGGCCGACGTGGGCCGAGAGCACGGTGAACAGCGGCCGGAACCGCTTCCCGCCGGCTTCGAACAGGTGCAGCACGGCCTCGGTCATCAGCTCGTCGGCGGCGTGTAATTCGGTGGCGATCAGGTCGTCGACGCGGGCGACGCCCTCGCGGACGCTCGCCGCGAAGACAGGGTCGCCGAGGTCCACTCCCGCCACCACGCTCGCCGGGGTCCGCATCCACCCAACATACTGGTAGGGATGGGTACACAAGAGCCAGAGGTCACCGCCGAAGTCGCCGTCGTGGGTGCCGGGCCGTCCGGATCTGCTGCCGCTGCCTGGGCGGCCCGGTCCGGCCGTGAGGTGGTGGTCATCGATGCGGCCGAGTTCCCGCGGGACAAGGCGTGTGGTGACGGACTGACACCCCGGGCCATGGTGGAACTGCGTCGGCTGGGCCTGGGTGATTGGCTGGACGGCCATATCCGTCACCACGGGTTGCGGATGGCGGGTTTCGGGGCCGACGTGGAAGTGCGCTGGCCCGGTCCCTCGTTCCCCGCCGTCAGTTCGGCGGTGCCACGCACCGAGCTCGACGATCGAATCCGCAAGGTCGCCGAGGAGTCAGGCGCGGGGATGCTGCTGGGGCGTAAGGCGGTCGGCGTTTCGCAGGACACGGCCGGCCGGGTGGACGCCGTACTGCTCGACGACGGAACCCGGGTCCGGTGCCGATGGTTGATCGTCGCCGACGGCGCGCGGTCGCCGCTGGGCCGGATACTGGGCCGCCAGTGGCATCAGCAGACGGTGTACGGGGTGGCCGTGCGGGGCTACCTGGCCTCGCCGCGCTCGGCAGAGCCGTGGATCTCCTCAGACCTGGAATTGCGTTCTCCCGACGGACAGGTCTTGCCGGGCTACGGCTGGATCTTCCCGCTGGGCAACGGCGAGGTGAACATCGGCGTCGGCGCCCTGGCGACGGCCAAGCGCCCCGCCGATGTGGCGTTGCGCAGGCTGATCCGCAGCTACAGCGACCTCAAGCGCGCGGACTGGGGTTTCCGCGAGGCGCCGCGGGCAATGGCGTCCGCGCTGCTTCCGATGGGTGGCGCGGTATCGGGAGTGGCGGGCCCCAACTGGATGCTGATCGGCGACGCCGCGGCATGTGTGAACCCACTCAACGGTGAGGGTATCGACTACGGCCTGGAAACCGGGCGACTGGCGGCAGACATGCTGGGCAGCACGGAGATGAGCGCGGCCTGGCCCGCGCTGCTCCAGGAGCACTACGGACGTGGCTTCTCGGTGGCGCGGCGACTGGGACTGCTGCTCACCGTCCCCCGGTTCCTGCCGCTGACCGGTCCGGTAGCGATGCGCTCGACCACTCTGATGGCCATCGCGGTGCGAGTGATGGCCAACCTCGTCACCGAGGAGGACACCGACTGGGTGGCCCGCATGTGGCGGACTGCCGGTGCGGGTTCACGTCTTGCGGACCGGCGAAAGCCGTTCAGCTAGCCGGTTTTTGGGCGGTGTGCAGTGCCACGATACCGCCCGTGAGGTTGCGCCATGCGGGCTGCGACCAACCCGCCTGCTCGATCTGGGCGGCCAGGGTGGTCTGGTCCGGCCAGGCCCGGATGGACTCGGCGAGGTAGACATACGCCTCTGGATTGCTCGAAACCGCGCGGGCGATGCGAGGCAGCGCCCGCATCAAGTACTCCTTGTAGACGGTTGACAGCACGCCGACGGTAGGGGTGGAAAACTCGCACACCACGAGCCGCCCGCCGGGTCGGGTCACCCGCGCCATCTCGCGCAGCCCGGCGACATGGTCGGCGATGTTGCGCAGGCCGAAGCTGATCGTCACCGCGTCGAACACGCCGTCGCCGAACGGGAGTCGGGTTGCATCGGCGGCGACCTTGGGCACCGCCCGCAAGTGGCCGGCGTGCAGCATGCCCACGGAGAAGTCCGCAGCCAGGCACCATGCGCCGGATCGGGCGCACTCGACGGTCGACACCGCGGTTCCCGCCGCCAGATCCAGCACGGCATCGCCCACACCGACGTCGAGCGCCGTTCGGGTGACCCGGCGCCAGTAGCGGTCGCGGCCGAGCGAGAGCACGGTGTTGGTGCGGTCGTATCGCCGTGCCACCGCATCGAACATCGACGCCACGTCGCGGGGATCCTTGTTCAGCGAGGCGCGGCTCATTTCTGCTCCACCCGTACCAGCGCGGCGAGGACGGCTCCGCCGATGATCCACGACATCACCGCGAGCGAACCGGCCGGGATGATCGCCAGGGCGGCGTTGCGGTCCTTGACGCGGACCAGATTCGGGCTGTTGCGGTCGTACTCGACGTAAATCCGCATGCCGTCGGACAGCTCGGAGGGGTAGAGCACTCCGAGTTCGGGGCGGTAGGTCACACGGTCGGGTGTGACGAACTCGATCGTCGAGCGGCGCGGGCCCGCCGAGAGGACTTCGGCCTCGGCGGTGCCCATGTTGCGTTCGATCTGCCGGTCGTTGCGCCAGGCGCCCGCGACCAGAAGCAGCGACTGCAGCGTGACGACCGCGATGATCACCCACACCCCGGTCTTGGCCCAGCGCAGTGCCCGCCTCCTGGCGGTGTCGGGGGAGTCGGGGTCGCGCCTGGGCAGGGCGGCGTGCAGCAGGCCGGGCAGCCTGCTGGTCACAGGGCCGCCCGGATATCGGCGTGCAGCCGGCGCAGCGTGGAGCGGTCGGCCTTGACCTCCAGGACTCGCATACCCTCGTGCTCCTCGTCGAGTGCCGGGCCGAGCTGGTGGACCTCGATCTGCCGCGCATCGACGTGGTAGGCCCGGCAGAGGGCGCCGACGTCGACGTCGTGCGGGGCGCCGAACACGCGTGACGACACGTCGGAGAATCGTGGATCGCCCTGTTCGAGGAGTTCGAAGATGCCGCCGCCGTTGTCGTTGGACACCACGATGGTCAGGTTGCGCGGGGTCGGCTCGGTAGGGCCGATCAACAGTCCCGAGGAGTCGTGGACGAACGTCATGTCGCCGATCAGGGCAACGGTGCGGCCGCCGTTGTGGTCGTGGGCCAGCGCGGCGCCGATGGCGGTCGAGACCGTGCCGTCGATGCCCGCGACGCCCCGGTTGGACCGCACCGCGATGCCGTGAGTGTCCAATCCCACCAGGGCGGCGTCGCGCACCGGGTTGGAGGCACCGAGCACCAGCTGGTCGCCCGGGCGCACCGCAGAGGCAACGGCGGCGGCGACATGCAGGCCGGTGGCCAGTGGATGGGTGGCCAGTTGTTGGCGGACGACGCCGAGGGCGTGGCGGTTGGCCTGCGCGCAACGCCGCAGCCAGTCCGGGTCGGGAACGCCGACGGTGTCCGCGCGGGTTCCGGTGGCCGTCGAGTTGCCCGAGACGTCCGGCCAGCGCGGTCCGGTGGTCAGCGCGAAGACCGCGACAGCGGGATCGGCCAGCAGCGCCGACACCGGCCGGTGCAGCGTCGGACGACCCAGCATGATCACCTGCCGGGGGCGCAGGGTGAGCAGGGCGAGCGGGTGCAGCGGGTTCGCCGCGGGCGGAGCGGTCGGCTCGGCGACGGTGGGCAGCCCGGCCAGATTCGGATGCTCACCAGCCCCGTGTCCGGCGATGACCACGGTGTCGGGGGTGAGGTCGATGCGCAGCGGCTGGTCGAACGTCACCGGCGGGGTGAAGGTCCAGGGACTGCCGTCCGGCCGGCCCGCCGGCACGTCGGCGGCGTTCGAGTCCTGATCGGGCACCAGGGGCTCCCGCAACGGGATGTCGAACTGCACCGGCCCCGCGTTGGCCGATCGGGCCCCGGTGGCAGCAGCCAGGACGCGACAGGTCGCCGATCGCCACTGGGCATTGAGGCTGTCCAGCCGGCCGTCGATCTCGGCCGCCAGTCCCAGGCTGACCGCCGAACGTACCTGGGTGCCAAAGTATCCCAGCTGCTCCATGGTCTGATTCGCTCCAGTGCCGAGCAACTCATAGGGCCGGTTGGCGCTGAGCACGATCAACGGAACCCGGGCGTAGTTCGCCTCGACGACCGCCGGCCCTAGGTTGGCGACCGCCGTGCCCGACGTCATCGCGATCGGCACCGGTCGCCCGCTTCCGACCGCCAAACCGATCGCCAGGTAGCCGGCCGTGCGCTCGTCGATGCGGACGTGCAACCTCAGTCGCCCGGCCCGGTCGGCGTCGGCAAGAGCGAATGCCAGCGGGGCGTTGCGTGAGCCGGGACACAGCACCACGTCCCGCACGCCGCCGCGCACCAGCTCGTCGACAACGACGCAGGCCTGCACCGTCGAAGAGTTCACCCCTACAGCCTGACACAGGAGGCGCCCTGTGGAAAAAGCGTGCCCCGGTGACGCGGTGGGCCGCCGGGGTCAGATCAGCGTGCCTGCGAAAAACTGCAGAACCGCCGAGTTGACCTGGTCGGGACGCTCCAGGAATCCGAGATGACCGGCGTTGGCGATCTGGACGTAGCGAGCGCCGGGGATGGCATCGGCGACCTCCCGACCCAACGCGGGCGGGGTGATGATGTCGTCGGCAAACCCGATGACCAGCACCTGGTTGGTAATAGATCGGTAAGCGGAGAGCCGGTTCTCCCGGGGTGCCACCGTCGCCTGAGCCCGCCAGCCGGGCGTGCGCTTGAGCGGGAAGGCGGTGAACATCTCCATCCACTCGGTGACGGCCTTCTCGTCGTGGATGGTCTTCGGCGAGAAGTTCTCCAGGATGCGAACCTTCGCCCCGTAGGCCGTCGGAAGGTCGATGGTGGAATCGAGCAGTTCCAGATCCGCGTCGCGGAAGATTTTGCCGACCGGGCTGATACGGCCGCGGGTTCCCATCAGCACCGCCTGGCGCACCAGTTCGGGCCGGGCCAGCATCAGTTCCTGGGTGATGAACGAGCCCATCGACATCGCGACCACGCGCGCGGGACCACCGGCCACCGACTCGATCAGCTCGGCGGTATCGGCGACCATCTGGTCGGTGGAGAAGCCATCGGCGCTCTCGGTCGCGCCGATGCCGCGGTTGTCGAAGGTGATGCAGCGATAGCCGGCCGCGACGAAAGCCGGGACCTGATGGATGTGCCAGGTCCGTCCCGCCCCCCCGGTGCCTGCGACGAACAGCACGGGGTCGCCGGAGCCGACGTCGTCGTAGGCCAGGTTGGTCACCCGCACGACGCTAGCAGCGCATGGCAGGCACGGACGCGCGCGATCCACCAGTCGCGCCGGGCCGGGTCCGCAGCCAGCGCTGTCAGCCGGTCCGGGTCGGGACGCACCCGGACGACGTGCGGGTCGACCGCGAGGAACCCGTCATGTGGCGTGAGGTCGGCAACATCGGCTCCGAAGAGCCGGCCGGTGCCCAGCCCGCAGGCGTGTTCGAGACGGGGTAGCGCGGCCGCCGCGGCGACGCCCGCCGCGATGCCCACCGCCGAGTCGAGGGCGCTGGAGATCACGACCGGGACGTCGATTCGCCGGGCGATGGCCAGCAGTGCCGCGACGCCGCCGAGGGGGGCGACCTTGAGCACCGCGAGGTCCGCCGCGCCAGCACGCACGACGGCGAGCGGATCCTCGGCTCTGCGAATGCTCTCGTCGGCGGCTATCGGCACGCTGACCCGCCGCCTGACCTCGGTCAGTTCCGCCACGGTCCGGCACGGCTGTTCGATGTACTCCAGCGGGCCGTCGGCGGTCAGCGCCCGCGCGGCGGCAACCGCCTCGTCCACGGTCCACCCGGCGTTGGCGTCCACCCGCACGGTGGGAATCAGCGCCCGAACGGCGTTGACGCGGGCGATGTCGTCAGACAGCGTCTGCCCGGTTTCGGCGACCTTGACCTTCGCGGTGCCGGCACCGGGAAAGCGGGCCAGCACCTCGGCCACCTCGGCGGCGGACACCGCGGGGACGGTCGCGTTGATCGGGATCCGCTCGCGGCGCGCGGGCGGGAGGTCCCGGTAGGCCGACTCGATGCCCGCCGCCAGCCAGTGCCGCGCCTCCTCGGGCGGGTATTCGGGGAATGCTCCGAACTCGCCCCAGCCCGCCGGACCGTCGATCAGCGCGACCTCGCGGACGGTGATGCCCCGGAAACGCACCCGCATGGGCAGGGCGACGACGTGCAGCCGGCTCAGCAGGTCATCGAGCGCAGGCAGCATCAGATAGCGCGGTCTTGGTTCTCCCAGTAGGGCTTCCGCAGATCCCGCTTGAGCAGCTTGCCGGTGGGGTTGCGGGGCAGCACCTCCATGATGTCGACGCTCTTCGGACACTTGTAGCGGGCCATCCGCTCCCGACACCACTCCAGGAGTTCCGGCTCGGTGGCGCTGGCTCCGGCGCTCAACTCGACGACCGCCTTGACCGACTCGCCCCACTTCGGATCGGGGATGCCGAAAACCGCGGCGTCGAGCACCGCGGGATGGTCGGTGAGGACCCGCTCGACCTCCACCGAGTAGATGTTCTCGCCGCCGGAGATGATCATGTCCTTCAAGCGGTCCTCGACGAAGACGAAACCGTCGGCGTCGACCCGGCCGATGTCACCGGAACGGAACCATCCGTCGGCGGTGATCGCTTCCGCGGTGGCATCGGGCTTGTTGTGATAACCCTTCATCAACTGTGGTGTCCGGAACCACAATTCGCCAGCCTCTCCGGGCGGCGAGTCCTGCAGGGTGCCGGGGTCGACCACCCGGATCTCGACGTCGCGGGCCAGCTGTCCGGCGCTGACCAGCCGATGCTCGTTGACTTCGTCGCGGTGCGCCTCCGCGGTCAGTTGGGTGACCGCCCCGCACACTTCGGTCAGCCCGTACACCTGAACGAAGTCGGTGTCCGGGAAGGCTTTCAGGCCTGCCTTGAGCAGCGCGGGTGCCATCGGCGAGGCGCCGTAGACAAAGGTACGCAGCTTGCGGAATACGTTGATCGCGTCGGAGCCGGCCTCGAGGACCTTTCCCAGCACGGCGGGTACCAGGAAGGTGCGAGTGGCACCCTGCATGATCGCCATCGCCAGGGTGGGGCCGTCGGCGTCGCGGGTGATGATGGTGGGTACTCCGGCATGGATGGCGAACTGCACGAACGAGGTTCCACCGACATGGAACAGTGGCATCGCCACCAACGTCATGTCGTCGTCGGCGAACTCGAAGGTGCCTGCGTTGAGGGTGTGCGCGATCAGATTGGCCTGGCTGAGCTTGACGCCCTTGGGATGTCCCGTCGTACCCGAGGAGTACATGATCACGCAGACGTCGTCCGGCTCGACGTCGGCACCTCGGCCCCGGGGAGTGGCTGCCGCCAGGATGGCCTCGTACTGATCGCCCTCGCCGCCCTCGGGGGTGACCTCGATGACGTGCTCGACATGGGGTAGCCGGTCGCGGATCTTGTCGACGTTGCCCATCAGCTCCTCGCCGACGACGAGCAGCTTGGCGCCCGAATCGTTGATGACGTAGTCCATCTCGTCGCCGGCAAGACGGAAGTTGATGATCGCGGTGGCAGCCCCCAGCGAGGCGGCTGCCAGCGTGGTCTCGATGCAGGCCGGGTGGTTCTTGTCCAGGAATGCCACCGCGTCGCCGCGGCCGATGCCGCGCTCGGCCAGCGCGCCTGCCAGCCGGCGCACCCGGTCGTTCCACTGCGACCAGGTCCAGGTGCGGCCCAGGTAGGTGAACGCCACGCCGTCGGGTCTGTGCTGAGCCCAGTAGGTCAACCGGTCATCGAGAAATCGGGGTTCGGGGGGTTCGGAATCAGCGGCCATACCGGCCAGCGTGCCACGTCAGCCAGGCGTGCTGCCACGCTTCGGGCGAAGCAGCACCAGCGCGGCCACGATCGCCAGGGCCGGAACCACGGCCATCATCAGACTCACCTCGTGGATCGCCCGCAACCAGCTGTCGGTAGCCTCCGACACCACCCAGCGGGCTTGGTCGGGGTCGAGCATCTCGCCGCTCGCCGACGGGTTCGGCACACCACCGTGGGCGACCCGCAGTGCCTCGCGCGCCTGCTCCTCGGTGATGCCCGACCCCTCGAGTTTGGGTCGCGCGTCCCGCAGGAACAGCATCGTGCCGAGCAGCGCGAACAGCGCCGGCCCCAGCGAATACGCGGCCTGACCGACGGCGGGCTTCACCGCCGAGACCACACCGCCGAGTTCAGGCGGGGCGCTGGACATCATGATCGTCGACTGGGGTGTCTGCACCACCGCTCCGCCGATGGCGTTGAGCGCGACAGCGATCCCGAGTATCGCGATCGGGGTCGCGGTGTCCAGCCACGCCAGCATCACCATGCTCACCAGCAGGATGAACAACCCCCAGACGAGTACGGCCCGATCCCCGAACCGGACTGCTGCGCGGCCGGCCACGACCGCCGCCGCCGAGGCCACCAGCATCGCCGGGATGAGCAGAAGGCCCAGGACTTCCGGTGACTGCTCGCGAAGGGTCACCAGGTAGTAGGCGAACAGCAGGGTGCCGCCGCCGCCGAGGAAGTTGAAGGTCGCCCCGGCCAACAGCGCGGCGTTGAACCGGCCGGACGAGAACAGCCGCATGTCCAGCGCCGGAGCCTCGGTGCGCAACTCCCACCACACGAACGCCGCGCCCAGCAGCACCCCGACGACGATCAGCAGGATCGCCGCAAGATTGACGCCTCCCTGCAGGTCAGTGAGCCCGTAGATCAGAGTGAGCAGCGCGGCGGCGATCAGCAGGATGCCCACGAGGTCGAATCTGCGCCGATCGCGGATAGTCTCGGGCACGTAGCGCAGGGTGATCAGCAGGGTCAGCACGGCCAGCGCAGGAGTGACCAGAAAACAGGCGCGCCAACCGAAGTGGGCGGCCAGCCAGCCGCCCAGCGCGGGCTGGAAAACCGCGAGAGCGTGGCCTGCTCCCAGGTACGCCGCGATGGCAGCGGCGCGGCGGCCGGCCGGGAAGACTGCGTTGACGATCGCCAGCGACAATCCGAGCAGGAAGGCGAAGCCGACTCCGAGGCCGGCGCGGGCAATGATCATGACCCAGACGTGCGGGGCGGCCGCCCCCAGCACACCGAAGGCGATCGACGCGTAGGCGCCGATCGCGAACATCCGCTTCATCCCGTAGAGGTCGCCCAGCGCTCCGGCACCGAGCACCGCGGCCGCGAGGGTCAGCGTGCACAGACACGCCAGGAAACTGGCCGTGCCGGGACTGATCTGCAGCCCGCGACGCACTTCGGCAAGGTTGGCCGACAGGGTGGTGGGGTCTGCGGCTGTGACGCTGTAGCCCAAACCCATCGCGGCGATCGTCATGGTGGCGGCCAGCCCGCTGACTTCGACCTGCTTCTGGGCCTGCGGCATCCGCCGATGCTATGCCCGCGTCAGGGCTGCCTGCCGCGGATTCGGATCGGGCCCGCCCAGGCCGTATCAGGGTCGAGCACGACGCCGCGCTGGCTGATTTCCACGACGCCCTCCCGCGCCAGCCCACGCGCGGCCTCGCGGACGGATTCCATGACGTCACGCCAACCGTCGCCGGCCAGCGCCCGCGCCGCCTCCGAAGGGCACATGCTGCGATCCGGACCACGCTGGGCGACCAATCGCAGAATGACCGCGCGCAGGTTAGCGCCGGACGGTTCGTTGTCAGCCATAGCCGTTCCAAAGATAGCCGTACCAAACACAGCCGTTCTAACCTGTTACTCATGACCTCCGACCTGTTGCGCCACCCTCTGCATTCCGGTCACCTCACCGTCGGCGCCCTCAAGCGCAACAGCAGTCGGCCGGTGCTCTACCTCGGTGACACGACCCTGACAGGCGGCGAGCTCGCCGATCGGATCAGTCAGTACATCCAGGCCTTCGAGGCGCTCGGTGCCGGCACCGGCGCGACGGTCGGACTGCTGGCCCTCAACCGACCCGAGGTGCTGATGATTATCGGCGCCGGGCAGACCCAGGGCTTCCGCCGCACCGCGCTGCATCCGCTGGGATCGCTGGACGACCACGCGTACGTCCTCGACGACGCCGGTGCGACTGCCCTGATCATCGACCCCAATCCGATGTTCGTCGAGCGTGCCTTGGGCCTACTGGAGAGGGTGCCCTCGCTCAAGCGCCTGCTGACACTCGGGCCGGTGCCGCCGGAGTTGGCCGAGGTTGGCGTGGATCTGATCGCCGAGGCCAGCACCTACTCGCCAAAACCGTTGCACGCGGCTGATTTACCACCGGATCACATCGGCGGTCTGACCTACACCGGGGGCACCACCGGCAAGCCGAAAGGGGTGATCGGCACCGTCGGGAACATCACCGCGATGACCACGATCCAGCTCGCGGAATGGGAATGGCCCGAGCATCCGCGCTTCCTGATGTGTACTCCGCTGTCTCACGCGGGCGCCGCGTTCTTCGTTCCGACGATCGTCAAGGGCGGCGAGATGATCGTGCTGCCGAAATTCGATCCCGCTGAGGTGCTGGCCACCATCGAGGAGCGGCGGATCACCGCCACCATGCTGGTGCCGTCGATGATCTACGCCCTGATGGACCACCCGGATTCGCACACCCGCGACCTGTCGTCGCTGCAGACGGTGTACTACGGGGCCTCCGCGATGAATCCGGTACGCCTCGCCGAGGCGATCCGCCGGTTCGGGCCGATCTTCGCGCAGTACTACGGACAGTCCGAGGCACCGATGGTGATCACCTATCTGGCCAAGGGCGAACACACCGCCGATCGACTGACTTCGTGCGGACGCCCGACGCTGTTCGCCCGCACCGCACTGCTCGACCCCGACGGCAAGCCGGTGGCCCGGGGCGAGGTCGGGGAGATCTGCGTGTCCGGACCGCTGCTCTGCGGGGGGTACTGGAACCTGCCTGAGGAGACCGCCAAGACCTTCAGTGGCGGCTGGCTGCACACCGGTGACCTGGCGCGGGAGGACGAGGAGGGCTTCTGGTACATCGTCGACCGCGTCAAGGACATGATCGTCACCGGAGGTTTCAACGTCTTTCCGCGCGAAGTGGAAGACGTCGTGGCCGAGCACCCGGCGGTCGCCCAGGTCTGCGTTATCGGCACACCCGACGAGAAGTGGGGGGAGGCGGTGACCGCAGTCGTCGTCTTGCGCCCCGACCACCCGCGCGACGACGCGGCGATCGCGCAGCTGACCACCGAGATCCAGGCGACGGTCAAAGAGCGGAAGGGGTCGGTGCAGTCACCGAAGCAGGTGATCGTCACCGACTCGGTTCCGGTGACCGCGCTGGGTAAGCCGGACAAGAAGGCCGTGCGCGCGCAGTTCTGGCAGGGAACGGAGCGGGCCGTCGGGTAGCCCGGCGGTTCAGGTGCTGGCGTACGGTCTTGGGAGTGAGCGACAGCCCGTTCAACCCGGCACTCTGGCAGCCGGTCGAGGGATTCGCCGACCTGACCGACATCACCTATCACCGGCACGTGCTCGACGGTGTTCGGCAACCGACGGTCCGGGTCGCGTTCGATCGGCCAGAGGTGCGCAATGCGTTCCGCCCGCACACCGTCGACGAGCTCTATCGTGCGCTCGACCACAGCCGGATGTCCCCCGA
Organism: Mycobacterium sp.; assembly: GCA_018882965.1. Lineage (GTDB taxonomy): Bacteria > Actinomycetota > Actinomycetes > Mycobacteriales > Mycobacteriaceae > Mycobacterium. The sequence continues at coordinate 58,161 of VEQY01000006.1, forward strand.
CGTCGGGGTGGTGCTGCTGACCGGGAACGGTCCCTCCCCCAAGGACGGCGGGTGGGCCTTCTGCTCCGGCGGCGATCAGCGGATCCGCGGCCGGACCGGGTACCAGTACGCGAGCGGCGATACCGCCGACTCCGTTGACGTCGCCCGCGCCGGCAGGCTGCACATCCTGGAAGTGCAGCGGCTGATCCGGTTCATGCCCAAGCCCGTCATCTGCCTCGTCAACGGATGGGCGGCGGGCGGCGGGCACAGCCTGCACGTCGTCTGTGACCTGACCCTCGCCAGTCGCGAGCATGCGCGATTCAAGCAGACCGACGCCGATGTCGGCAGCTTCGACGGAGGCTATGGAAGCGCCTATCTGGCCCGACAGGTCGGGCAGAAGTTCGCTCGGGAGATTTTCTTTCTCGGGCGCTCCTACACCGCTGAGCAAATGCATCGGATGGGCGCTGTCAACGCGGTGATCGACCACGCCGACCTCGAGAGCGAGGGTTTGCAATGGGCCGCCGAAATCAATGCGAAATCGCCTCAGGCACAACGCATGCTGAAGTATGCCTTCAACCTCCTCGACGATGGTCTGGTCGGTCAGCAGCTCTTCGCCGGTGAAGCGACCAGGCTGGCGTACATGACCGACGAAGCGGTGGAAGGTCGCGACGCATTTCTGGAGAAGCGCGATCCGGACTGGAGCCGGTTTCCGCGCTACTTCTGAGGCATCCCTACACTCGAAGACCGTGACTCCCCTGCGCCGACGGCTGACCGAAGCGATCTCGCTCACCGCGATGCGCCCACCACTTCGTTTTCCGGGCCTGCCAGGCTTCCCGGCTTCGCGTCGAATCCGACTGCGTGGCAAGCGCGTCTTGATCACCGGTGCCTCCTCCGGAATCGGGGAAGCCGGCGCGGAGAAATTCGCCGCCGCGGGTGCGGAGGTGATCGTCGTCGCGCGCCGGGGTGATCTTCTCGCGGCGCTATCGGACCGGATCGCCGAAGCCGGCGGGACCGCTACCGCAATCCCCTGCGACCTCTCGGATCTTGATGCCGTCGATGCCCTGGTCGACACCGTTGAACAGCGTCTGGGCGGAGTGGACATTTTGGTTAACAACGCCGGCCGGTCGATCCGCCGACCGTTAGCCGAGTCGCTTGACCGCTGGCATGACGTCGAGCGCACCATGATGCTGAACTACTTCTCGCCGCTGCGGCTGATCCGCGGGCTGGCGCCGGGGATGATCGAGCGCGGCGACGGGCACATCATCAACGTGTCGACCTGGGGCGTGCTGGGTGAGGCTTCCCCGCTGTTCGGGGTCTATAACGCGTCGAAGGCGGCCTTGAGCACAGTGAGTCGAGTCATCGACACGGAGTGGTCGCGTCGGGGCGTGCACTCCACGACGCTGTATTACCCGCTGGTGGCCACCCCGATGATCCTGCCGACCAAGGACTACGAGGGCCTCCCGGCCCTCAGCCCCGCCGAGGCCGCCCAGTGGATGATCGACGCGGCAAGACACCGCCCGGTGCGGATCGCGCCGCGCATCGGGGTCACCGCCCGGGCCGTCGACGTGGTCGCTCCGGGCCTGCTCCACGGCCTGATGAAACGACAGCGCATGCAGCCCTAGGCTGGACCCATGGAGATTCTGGCGAGCCGGGTGTTGTTCCGGCCGTCCGACTACCCTCGCTCACTGGTCTTCTACCGCGACGCCCTGGGATTGGCGATCGCCCGGGAGTACCCGGGCGGCACGGTGTTTCATGCCGGTCAGTCGCTGATCGAACTGGCCGGCCACGGGACGCCGACCCATCCGGGAGGACCCTTTCCCGGCGCGCTGTGGCTGCAGGTGCGCGATGTCTACGCCGTTGAGGCGCTGCTGCGGGAGCGCGGTGTGGCGATCATTCGTCCCGCTCGGCAGGAACCCTGGGGACTGCACGAGATGCACGTGTCCGACCCCGACGGGGTCACGCTGATATTCGTGCAGATCCCGGCGACCCACCCCTTGCGCCGGGATTCCCGCGGGTGATCAGCGGCGTTCGGAGGCCAGCGGCCAGCCCACCGACGCCAGCCGCGCCGCGACCTGGTGGATCTCCTCGGGATTGGGTTCCTTCTCGATCACCGATCTGACCGCCGCGCGGATCTGCTCCTCGGTGACGGGAGTTTCGAAGTCGGCCTCCCGCAGGATCGTCGCAGCCGCCTTGACCACCTCATCCTCGTTCAGCGTGCGCATCAACAACGCCAGCAGCGGGAAGTAGTCCTTGGGCGGAACCCCGTGCGGGTAGCCCTCGTGCAGCCAGTCCAGGACGTTGTCGACGAACTCGTGCTGCTGTTCGGCAGACCCCGGCTGGCCGTTCGGCGGTGGCTGTTGCCCAGACATCGTCACTTCACAATCTGGCCGCTGGGATGATGCGGCGCGATCCCGCCGGGCATCATCGGGAACAGGTCGATTCCGAAATGGTGGATCACTGTCGCCCTGGTGATCCAGGCCACCGCGGTGACGATCACCCACGCGACCAAGACGAATAGCGCTATCCCCAGGAACTTCAGTGCCGGGTTCGGCTTGTGAACGACATGGTCGGCCTCCTCGCCGCCGGCCCCGAAGGAATACGCCAGCATCCCCATTGCGAAAACCGCGGGCAGCCCGGCGCCCAGGAGCAGGCCGATGAACAACACCCTGAAGATGCTTTCCGCGTAATGCATCACACCGCCGCCTTCGGCTTGGATTCGGGCACGGACTTCCTTCTGGCAGTCTTGGTGGTCGCCGCCGCATCGCGGACCTCCGCCGGGACGACCGAGTTGGTCGAGGAATCCCAGTCGGCATTGACGTTGCTGTGGTCGACCTTCTGCTGCTGGGCCCGCCACCACATGTAGAACGACAGTCCGACCAGGATCACGAAGATCACGCCGTCACCGACCAGAGCTGAGCCGGTGAGGCTCTTCAAGGCGTAGGAGATCCCGTACGAGAGCGCTCCGACCAGGGCTGCGGCCGGCAGGGTTGTCAGCCAGGCCACCGCCATCCGGCCGGCCACCGCCCAGCGCACCTCGGCACCGGGCTTACCGACACCGCTGCCCATGATGGAACCGGTGGCCACGTGAGTGGTGGACAGCGCCATCCCGGCCGCGCTGGAACTGAGGATGATCGCCGCCGAGGACGCCTCGGCAGCGAGACCCTGCGGGGATTCGATCTCGACAAGACCCTTGCCGAGCGTGCGGATCACCCGCCAACCGCCGAGGTAGGTGCCCAGCGCTATCGCCACGGCGCAGCTGGCGATGATCCAGAACGGCAGCCCCTGCTGTTTGACGTCACCGGTGAGATGGCCGGTGGTGATCAGGGCCAGCGCGATGACGCCCATCGTCTTCTGCGCGTCGTTGGTTCCGTGGGAGAGCGCGACCAGCGACGCGGTGGCGATCTGACCCCAGCGGAAACCTTCCTCACGGCGGCGGGCCAGCACCCTGCGGGTGATCCGGTAGACCAGCCAGGTGCCGCAGGCGGCAACCACACCGGCGATCACCGGCGCCGCGATGGCCGGGATGATCACCTTCGCGGTCACCCCGCTCCAATTGACTCCGCTGGTGCCCAGCGCGGCCAGGGCGGCCCCGATCAAGCCCCCGAACAACGCGTGCGAGGAGCTCGACGGAATGCCGAAGAGCCAGGTCAGCAAGTTCCACAGAATCCCGCCGATGAGGCCGGCGAAGATGATCGTCAGCCCGGTCGAGGCGTCGATGCCCGGCAGCAGGGCCCCGGATTTGGAGTCCTGGATCTTCAGCACCGACGTGGTCACGGTCAGCGCCACCTCCACGGAGAGGAAGGCGCCGACAAGGTTGAGGATGCCCGCGAGCAGGACGGCGGTCTTGGGCTTGAGCGCCCGGGTGGCGATCGAGGTGGCCATGGCGTTCCCGGTGTCATGGAACCCGTTGGTGAAGTCGAAAGCCAGGGCCGTCGCAATCAACAAAACCAAGATCACCATTTCTGCGCTCACAAGCCGCCATTCTGCTGCGTGGACGACCCTGCTGACCAGTTTTCAGCGGTCGACGGCCAGGCGACGACCTGCCGGTTTACCGGCCCCGTAGAGATATTCACCCGCTGTTCACCTTCAGTACCCCCGTGCAGTGCCCCGGCGGTTCCTGCCCGGGGATTCCGGCCGGGCCGCGATCACCTGTCGAACCTGCGTGAGACCGCCTACGATCGAGTTCGCACGGCCGGTTTGGAGGTGACACGGGTGAACCGATTCCTCAGCAACATCGTGTCGTGGCTGCGCTCCGGCTATCCCGACGGCGTACCGGAACAGGACTACCTGCCGATCCTCGCCCTGCTCTCGCGCGGCCTGAGCAAGCAGGAGGTGGTCCAGGTCGCCCGCGAACTGCGGAACATCCCTGTTCTGGACTACATCGACATCGGAGCGGAAATCCTCAGGATCACCGACGAGTTGCCGATACCGGCCGATGTCGAGCGGGTGCGGGCCAGACTGGCCAGGTACGGCTGGCCGCTCAACGATCAGCGCGACAGCGAGGACGCGGGATAGCCACTCTGCGCGCGCTCGCCATCCCCCCCGGTCCGTCGGCGACGGCGCTGCTCGCGGCGATCGCGGACGTGCTCGACGGTCGCGGCTCACCACTGGCCCCGGTACCGGCGGGGGACCTGCGCACCAACGAGCTCCTGACGACGGCGTTGCGCGTCGGTGAACACATCGACGACGACGTCGCCCTGGTGATCGCGACCTCCGGCACCACGGGCGTGCCCAAGGGCGCGATGCTGACCGCCGCCGCGGTCGTTGCGGCCGCCTCCGCGTCCCATGACCGGCTGGGCGGGCCGGGCACCTGGCTGCTGGCTCTGCCGGCTTACCACATCGCCGGTATGCAGGTGCTCGTGCGCAGCGTGCTCGCCGGTACCGTCCCGATCGAGCTCGACATCGCACGAGGGTTTGATCCCGTCGAATTACCAAGGGCGGTAGCGCAACTGGGTCCTGGACGGGCCTACATCGCACTGGTGGCGGCGCAACTGTCGAAGGCGTTGGCTGATCCTGTGGCTGTTGACGCACTCAGGGAACTCGACGCAGTGCTGCTGGGCGGCGGACCGGCGCCACAGCCGGTACTCGACGGTGCAGCGGCAGCCGGGATCTCCTTAGTACGCAGCTACGGCTCCAGTGAGACTGCCGGCGGATGCGTCTACGACGGTATGCCGCTGGACGGAGTGCGGGTGCGGATCGACGACGTCGACGGCACGGGCATGGGTCGCATCGTCATCGGCGGACCCGTTCTGGCCAAGGGCTACCGCAACCCGCCCGATCCGGACCCTTTCGCCGAGCGCGGCTGGTTTCACACCGGTGACTTGGGACTGCTGGAGTCGAATCACCTCAGGGTGCTCGGCCGGATTGACGAGGCGATCAGCACGGGTGGACTGACGGTCCTGCCGGGACCCGTCGAGGCCGTCCTGTCTCAGCACCCCGCGATCGCCGAATGCGCGGTGTTCGGCGTCGACGACGACCGGCTCGGCCAGCGGGTGGCGGTCGCGGTGGTCGTCGACGCGCTCTCCGCGGCGCCGACCCTGCAGGAGCTGCGTGAGTTCTCGGGCCGGTCGCTGGACCGCTTCGCAGCGCCCCGGGAGGTGCACATCGTCGACGAACTGCCCCGCAGCAGGATGGGCAAACTCGATCGCGGGATGCTGCGGGAACGCTTCTCGCCGTGACGAAACCATGACAGAGAGCAGGTCGCGAGGGCCTTCCGGCTACCCTCGACAGGGTGGGAGCGCGGGTGCTGATCGCCGATGACGACGTCGTCGTCCGCGACGTCGTGCGGCGCTATCTGGAGCGTGACGGTCTCGAGGTTCGCGTCGCCGGGGACGGCAACGAGGCGCTGCGGGTGCTGGGCACTGAGAAGATCGACGTCGCCGTGCTGGACGTGATGATGCCGGGACCCAACGGCCTGTCACTGTGCCGCACCCTGCGCCAGGGTGGTGACTACACGGTCCCGGTGATCCTGCTCACCGCTCTGAGCGAGGAGGACGATCGGATCGCCGGCCTGGAAGCCGGTGCGGACGACTACCTGACGAAGCCGTTCAGTCCACGCGAGTTGGCCTTACGCGTGCGCTCAGTGCTGCGGCGGGCACCGGCACCGGCCACCGCGCTGCCGCTGGAGATCAGCGTCGGTGAACTGACGGTCTCCACCGCGTCGCGGTCGGTCTCGGTCGGTGGAGAACCGATCGGGCTGACCAACCGGGAGTTCGACCTGCTGCTGTTCTTCCTGACCCACACCGACACCGTCTTCTCCCGCGAGGAACTGCTCAAGCGGGTGTGGAATTGGGACTTCGGCGACCTGTCCACGGTCACGGTGCACGTGAAACGCCTCCGGTCCAAGCTCGGCGAACACCACCGTGTACAGACGGTCTGGGGCCGCGGGTACCTGTGGCGGGGTGAAGCCGGCGGCGGGGACCGTGCCTCCGCATAAGCTCACCGAAATCGCCCTGCTGGCGCTCGCCTGCTCGCTGCCGGTGGTGCTCATCGGCGGCCTGGTGATCCGACTGGCCCGATCCTGGTCACCGACGGTCAGCACGGTGGCTCTGGTGCTGATCCCGACGCTGGCCACCTTCACCGGGGTGTTCTGCGCGAGCCAGTTCATGGCTTCCGCCACCTTCCAGGCCATCGCGGTGGTGCTGGCGGTCGTGGCGGTTGTCACCCTGCCCGCCGCCATGATGCTCGCGCGCTACCAGGCCCGCAGGATGGTCTGGGAGCAGGAGATCCGCGACGCCGAACGGACCGCGGAGCAGTCCCGGCGCCAACTGGTGGCGTTCGTGAGTCACGATCTGCGCACCCCGCTGGCCGGGATTCGGGCGCTCTCGGAGGCCATCGCCGACGGGGTGGTCAGTCAGGCCGAGGTGCGCTCGCAGGCCAGACGCATCGAACAGGAGAGTATCCGGCTGTCGGAGATGGTCGATGACCTCTTCGAGATGGCGAAGATCAACGCCGGGGCGGTCAACGCGCCCTACGAGCGGGTAGCCCTCGATGAGGTCGTCGACGACGTGTTGACCACCCACCGGATCGCCGCGGAGCGCGCCGGAGTGGCGTTGGAGGTCGACCTGCCGCCGCGGCCGGTCCGGGTGATCGGCAGCGACCGCGCACTGGTCCGGGTGCTGTCCAACCTGGTCGCCAATGCGATCGCCCACACCCCGTCGGGCGGGACGGTCAAGCTGGCCGTCGGTGCGGACCGCGACGGCGCATGGGCACGGGTCGACGACACCGGCGTCGGGATCGACGCCGCTGACCTGCCGCGTGTGTTCGACGTCGCCTACCGGGGCTCGAACAACCGGGTGCCGAGGGAGGATTCCTCACTCCCCAGTGGTTCCGGTCTCGGACTTGCCATCGCCGCCGGACTTGTGCGCGCCCACCGCGGAACCCTGTCCGCGCACAATCTCGCCCGCGGCGCGCGCTTCGAGGTGCGGCTGCCGCTAGCGGCCGGCTAGATCAGTTCGACAGGTCCGTCAGTTCGACAGGTACAGGTAGTACAGACCGTCGTCACCCTGAGCGCACTGCCACGTGGTGTAGGCGTCGTTGTTCTGGGCGATCTGCACTTCCGGCCCGTCTGCCTGGCAGGCCGCGAGGGTGGAGTAATTTCCGTCGACCTGTACCTGATCCGCGCTGGCCGGGGCGATTCCCAAGCCCATTCCCAGCGTCATCAGACCGCCCAACGCCAGCGTGGCGCCCGTCATCACTTTTCTCATCCCGAGAGCTCCTTCCAGTGCCCGTGATGACCTAGTTGTAGCGGAGCGGATGTGAACACACGGGTAAATGAGAAACTTGTTACGTCGGATCCCGGGCTGACTCAGTCTTCGAGCGTTCGGCACAGCCGCTCGGCGGCCGCCACGTAGTCCTCGATGAAGTCCAGCACCACCTCGCGGGCTGGCTTGATCTTGTTCATCAAGCCAACACCCTGGCCGACGAAGTAGGTGGACAGGGCCTGGGCGCCCGGGTGTCCGTTCTCGGCGAGTTTGTCGATGCGGCGCAGCGCAGGTTCGGCGACCATGGCCTGCAGGGGCAGCCCCAGGGGCTGGCGGCCGCCGGGACTCGGGGCCCACGCGTCGGTCCAGTCCGAGCGCAGCTGCCGTGATGGCTTACCCGTTCGCCCGGCCGAGCGAACGGTGTCACGCGAGGAGGCGGCCAGCATCTTCTGCTTGGTGTGCGGTGCGGTCTCGGCCTCCTCGGTGGTCAGCCACACCGAACCCGTCCACGCACCCGCCGCACCCATGGCCACCGCTGCCGCCATCTGGCGGCCGGTCACGATGCCCCCCGCTGCCAGCACCGGCACATCGCGACCGCCCGGAATTTCCGAAATCGCCTCCAGCACTTCGGGAATCAGGACCAAGGTGGTGACCTCGCCGCAGTGCCCCCCCGCCTCGGTGCCCTGCGCAACGATCAGATCGACCCCGGCATGAACCTGCTTGACGGCGTGCTCCCTGGCGCCGACCAGAGCCGCGACCGGGATCCCGCGCTGCTTGCCGGCCTCGATCATGTAGTCCGGCGGCACTCCCAGCGCGTTGGCCATCAGCTTGATCGGGTGGTTCAGCGAGACGTCGAGCAGGCTTTTGCCGGTGTCCCCCGCCAGCGCTGAGGACCCGACCCGGATCTCCTCGAGCTCGATGTCGTGGTCGGCGAGCAGGGAGTTGATGAAGTCGCGGTGCTCCCCGGGTATCCGCTCGGCGAGCTGGTCGAAGGTCAGATCCTCGCCTTTGCCCTCGTATTTGGCGGGCACGATGATGTCGACCCCGTACGGCCTGCCGTTGACGTGGTCGTCGATCCAGCTCAGCTCGCGCTCGAGTTGGTCGGGCCGGAAGGCCACGCCGCCGAGCACGCCGAACCCACCGGCGTTGGTGACCGCGGCCACGACGTCGCGGCAGTGGCTAAAGGCGAACAGGGGAAACTCGATGCCGAAGCGCTCGCAGATCTCTGTTTTCACCCCGCCAGTATGCGCCGTTGGCGGCCGGCCCTCACCGTCCGCTCCCACCGCCTGGTAACAGCCGGGAACCGGTCGGCGATAGCACCCTAGGATCGGTATCAGCCGCGGGCAGACCGGCGGGAAAGGAACCCACAATGAGCATGAGGATCGTACGGCGAAGCGCCGCGGCTGTCGCGGGCGCAGCCCTCGGGCTGATGGCCCTGATCGGGCTGACTCCCGCCGGGACCGCGGACAGCGGGTTCACCCCGCTCACCCCGCCGACTACCAGCGGTGCGCCCAGCTACGCGCCGGCGAACCCGGTGGACTGCACCGACCCCAACAATGCGGTCAACTGCCAGTCCCCCCCGATCGACTCCCCGCTGGTCGTCGGGACCGCCGACCCCGGCTCCCCCTACCGGGACTGACGCCGGTCGGCCTGACCGGCCCCCGCCACCATGGCCAGTTTCGCCCAATGGGTGGAAGGCGCACGCCCGCGCACCCTTCCCAACGCGCTCGCCCCGGTGATCGCCGGGACCGGGGCAGCGGCGTGGCTGCACGCGGCGGTCTGGTGGAAGGCGTTGCTGGCTCTGATCGTGGCGTCGGCTCTGGTGGTCGGGGTCAATTACGCCAACGACTACTCCGACGGCATCCGCGGCACCGACGACGTGCGGGCCGGTCCGGTGCGACTCGTGGGCGCCCGCCTGGCCGCCCCGCGCGCCGTGCTGGCCGCGGCGGTGATCAGCTTCGGAATCGGATCGGTTGCCGGCCTGGTACTGGCCCTGGCCAGCGCACCGTGGTTGATCGGGGTCGGCGTCCTCTGCATCGCTGCGGCCTGGCTCTACACCGGGGGTTCGCGCCCCTACGGCTATGCCGGGTTCGGCGAGGTCTCGGTGTTCGTGTTCTTCGGCCTGGTGGGTGTGCTGGGCACGCAGTACACCCAGGCGCAGCGGATTGACTGGGTGGGGATCGCGCTGGCGGTCGCGATCGGAGCGATGGCGTCGGCGGTGCTGGTGGCCAACAATCTGCGCGACATCCCGACAGACACCGTCGCCGGCAAGATGACCTTGGCGGTCCGGCTGGGCGACAGCCGGACCCGGACGCTCTACCAGGCGCTGCTCGTCATCGCCGGAACGGTCACGGCGCTGCTGTCGAGCGCCTCGCCGTGGTGTGCGGCCGGATTCCTCGCCACTCCACTGGCGTTGCGTGCCGCCGCTCCGGTGCGGCGCGGCCTGGGCGGGCACGATCTGATCGTCGTGCTGCGGGACACCGGGCTGACGATGCTGGTGTGGTCGGTCGCGGTGGCGCTGGCGTTGACCGCTGGCGCCTAACCCCCGGATGCCTGCCCCGGCGGATCCTCGCCGCGTAGTCGGGCCTTCAGATGTTCGCGGTCGCGGCGGCGACGCCCATCGACCGCGGCGATTCCGGCCGAAGCCCGGCGGCGCAACGGGGCCAGCAGCCACACACCGAGCGGGAGTGAGATGACGATCGCGAAGAGCAGCGCGACCACCAGTGGGACTTCCCTGACCCCGACCAGCCGCGCCACCAGCAGGATCGCGGTTGTCAGCGCGACAACCATGACCAGCCGCGCAAGGGTGTAAAGCGCAACGTCACGCAGCATTCGGCCGGTGGACGTCGAGTCGTCGGCGGGACCCTGCTTCGTCACGAATTCGAGCCTACCGACAGCCGCGTATATTCGATTTCAGGAGGTTTGTCCTGTGCTTTACCTGCTGATCATCGTGTTCTTCGCGGCATTGGCCTACATCGGCTGGCGCCTGGTGCGCACCAAGGCCGATCAGCCCAGCACGCGGGTGATCGGACCGGACGACGACCCGGATTTCCTCCGCCGACTGGGGCGCGGCGACAAACCCCGGTGAGCCCGGCGGAATCCCCCGGGGTCGTCGCTTAGCCGTCTCGTTCAGCCGACTCCGGCGTAGGAGTGCAGGCCCACCGTGACCAGATTGATGAAGAACAGGTTGAAGACCATCGCGGCGAATCCGACGACGTTGATCCAGGCCGCCTTGCGGTCGCGCCAACCCGCCGTCGACCGGGCATGCAGGTAGGCGGCGTAGATCACCCACGCCACGAAGGACACCGTCTCCTTGGGATCCCATCCCCAGTAGCGACCCCAGGCCTCTTCCGCCCAGATCGCGCCGAAGATCACGCCGAAGCCGAAGACCGGGAAGGCGAAAATCGTCGTTCGGTAGGCGATGCGATCAAGCGTCTGGGCGTCGGGAAGCCGCGCGGCGATCCGCGCCATCAGACCGGCCGAGGGTGCGCCGGGGTCAGCGAAGCGCATCTTGATCAGGAACAGGATGCTGGCCACGCCGGCCACCAGGAACACCCCGGACCCGAGGCTGACGACTGATACGTGGATGGGCAGCCAGTACGACTGCAGAGCCGGCATCACCGGAGCGGCGTTGGTGTAGAGCCAGCGGCCGGAAACCGTCAGCAGGATCAGCACCGGCACCAGCACGAACACCCACAGGCTGCGGTACTGCGGCTTGCGCAGCACGAGGGCGGCGGCCGCCAGACCGCAGAAACTGGTCAGGTTGATGAACTCATACATGTTGCCCCAGGGTGCCCGGGCGGTGGCCAGCCCCCGCAGCACGATGCAGGCGAACAGCAACGCAGTACCCACGTACACCAGCGCGAGGCCTGCCCTGCCGATGCGCTGCACGAGCGGGGTCGCCGGAGACTCGACGACGACACCGGGGCGGTCGGCATCCGCGGGCACCGCTCCGGCGGCTGTACCCGCGGCGACCAGTTGACGGCTCTCCACGCGCCGGCCGCGGCTGGAGGCCAATTCGACGGAGAGCAGCACCAGAGCCAGGACGAGCACGACGATCGACGCGGTGAACGTGGCGTCGGAGTACCCGGCCAGGCCGACGTCGATCTGTTCGGTGTTCATTCGACCTCCGCAACTCGCCGGGCCAGCCGGTCGAACTCCCCGCCCCAACCCGAGTTGTCGGTGCGGGCCAGTCCGCCCAGTTCGACTTTCACCGTACCGGGCCGACCGGGGACGATGCGCGCCCACACCCGACGCCGGCGCACGATCAGCGAGACCATCAGCCCGCCCATCATCGTCAGTGCCGATACCAGCACCCAGACCTGAGCGGGGTCGTGGGAGACCTGAATGTTGACGAACGGGGTGGCTCCGTCGAAGCGCACCACGGTCCCATCGTCGAGTCGGACCTCTTCGCCGAGGGCGAGGTTGATCCGCTTGACCTTGGTGAGCCGCTTCTGCTCGATCAGCCGGTGGTCCAGGGCGAACAGCGATTGCGGGCGACCGGTGTCCAGGCCGGCGTCACCGCGGTAGATGTCGACCGCGACCGCGGGGTCGCGCAGCTCGGGGAAGCTGGACGAGAGCAGAGTGCCGTCGAGTTGCTGGGTCGGTGCGAGCAGCCCGGTGACGGCGATCTGGTTTTTCCGGCGCTGCTCGGGCGGAAACAGGCCGGGTGGCGGATCGAATCGCACCACCCCCGACGACAGCAGGGTCTGGGCATCGTCGGGCTGCCACTGCACGGTCTGCGTCCGCTTCTCACCGTTCGGGAAAACGACAGTGAACGTCGGGGCGTAACCATGGCCCTGCAGGTACACCCGGTCCCCGCCGACGCGCAGCGGCCGGTTCACCTCGAGGCGGTAGGGACGCCACACTCCGCCAGTGAGATCAGAGCCGACCTGATAGTCGATGTCTGCGGTGAAGGACGTCGCTTGACCGCTCGGCAGGTAGCGAGCCTGGAAATCGTTGACCCGCAGGCAGATCGGGTACAGCGAGGTGCCATCGACAGTGTTGCCGGCGCGGAACGAGTCGAATGCCGCGGGAGAGGCCGAGCAGAAACCCGGCCCGCCGTTGGCGATGACGACGACGTTGCCCTCGTAGCTGAACAGCTTGCCTGCCGCAACCGCGACCAACAGGCCGAGCAGGGAGAAGTGGAAGACGATATTGCCGAACTCCCGCAGATAGCCCTTCTCGGCCGATATCTCAGTCACTCCGTCGGCGGAGCGGACGCTGCGTCGCCAGCCGCGTAGGTCCGCATCGAGTTGCGCGACGACCGTCTCCGGTGAGCCCGCCACGTCGGCCTCGGCATGTTTGGGAAGCCGACTCAGGTTGCGCGGTGCGGGCACCGGCGTGGCCCGCAGGCTGCGGATGTGCTCGACGGTCCGCGGGGTGAGGCAGCCGACCAGGGAGACGAACAGCAGAACGTAGATCGCGGTGAACCAGGAACTGGCGAACACGTCGAAGAACTGCAGGCGGTCCAGCCAGGGCCCGATGACCGGATGCTCGGCGATGTAGGCCTGCACCTTGGTCTCGTTGAGGCTGCGCTGGGGAAGCAGCGCTCCCGGTATCGCCGCCAGCGCCAGCAGGAACAGCAGCACCAGAGCGGTGCCCATCGAGGTCAGGGCGCGCCAGGCGGCACGGGCCCGACCGGCCGGCGAGAGGGTCATATCGGCAACCTGACGTCACTGACGAAGGCGTCGCGCACCCAGGAGACGAAGTCGCTCCACAACCCGGTCACCAGGGCCAGGCCCACCGCGATCAGCAGCGTGCCGCCGAGGATCTGAATCGACCTGGAGTTGCGGCGCAACCAGCCCAACGCTCCGACCGCCCACCCCGAGCCGAGCGCCAACAGCACGAACGGCAGGCCCAGGCCCAGGCAGTAGGCGATCACCAGCGCGACGCCGCGTGCGACGCTGGCGCCATCGGTCGCCGACGCCACCGCGATCACACCGGTCAAGGTGGGGCCGAGGCACGGTGTCCAGCCGAGTGCGAACACCGCTCCCAACAGCGGCGCTCCGGCCACCCCGGCGATCCGCAGCGGCGCGAACCGCGCCTGGCGCTGCAGAGCAGGGACGAAGCCGATGAACACCAGTCCCATCAGGATGGTCAGCGCACCACCCACCCGCTGCAACGCGACCTGGTTGGTGATCAGCGACGTGGTCATGCCGAGCACCGCGACAGTGCCGAGCAGGAACACCACGGTGAACCCGACCACGAAGAGCACCGCCGATCCGGCGACCCGCCAGCGGCGCGGGGCGGCTGCACCGTCTTCGGAGTCACCGACCACTGCGGCGAGGTAGGACAGGTAGCCGGGCACCAACGGGACCACGCAGGGCGATGCGAAGGACACCAGCCCCGCGAGCGCACACAGGCCGAGCGCCAGCAGCATGGGCCCGGCCACCGCCGTCTCGGTGAGGCCCGTCACGTCGGTCCAGACTCCGGCACCGGCTCGGCCGCAACGCGTCGGACCACCGGGAGCAGATCCTCGGCCAGCAGTTCGCGCAGGAACACCGCCGCCACCCGGTGGTCGCGATCGAGCACGACCGTCGACGGGATGACCGTCGTCGGATATCTGCCGCCGAAGGCGATCATGGTGCGCATCGCGGGGTCGTAGAGCGAGGGGAAGCTGATCTGACGATCCTTGACGAAGTCGCGGGGCGCGTCGATGTCGTTGTCGCGCACGTTGATACCGAGAAAAGCGACGCCCTCATCACGGGTCTGGTCGTAGACCTTTTGCAGTTGGACCATCTCCGAGCGGCACGGCCCGCACCACTGGCCCCAGATGTTGATCACGACGACCTTGCCGGGAAAGTCATCCAGCGAGAGGGAGCGCGCAGTGTCCATCAGGTCCGGACCCGAGATCGGTCCGGGTTTGCCCCGCTTCGCCGGCGGGTCGTAGGCGATGTCCGTCTTCCCCCCGGGAGCGACGAACTCGAATGTGCCCCCTTGCGCGACGGCGTCGTCGCCAGTGGCGCAGCCCGCGGCGAGCAGGGTCGCGGCCAGGATTACCACTAGATGTCTCACCGTCCGGCGAGCTCCGCGTATCCCCAGCCGACATACTCCTCGCCGGTGTCACCGCCGAAGTAGAAGGAGGTCAGCGAGGCCAGGTTGCACATCCTCCTGGTCGGGAAGTGATGCAACGGTTCAGAATTCATCGCACGCCGCAGAGTCTCCACCGGGAGCTGGTGGCTGACGCATACCGCCTCCCGGCCGGCGGCCTTGACCCGCGCCCGCTGCACCGCGGCCGTCATCCGTTCGGCGATCTCTCGGTACGGCTCCCCCCAGGACGGCGAGCGTGGGTTGCGCAGGTGCCACCAATTCCGCGGGTCGCGCAGCGCACCGTCACCGGGCGACATGCGTTCGCCCTGAAAAACGTTGTGGGACTCGATCAGCGCCTCGTCGGTGTGGATCGGCAGCCCGTGCCGGCCGGCGATCGGCGCCGCGGTCTCCTGGGCCCGTTCCAGTGGAGAGGCGACGACATAGGCCACATCGCGGGAAGCCAGCCAGTCTGCGACCGCCTGCGCCTGGGCCAGACCGCGCTCGGAGAGGTGATAGTCGGGAAGGCGGCCGTAGAGAATGCCCTCGGGGTTGTGCACCTCACCGTGGCGCATCACGTGGACCACGGTGCGAACGGCACCGCCGTCGCTCACGACGGCCTCGCCTGCGCTGCTGCCCGGGCCGCGCCGGGCAGCGCGGAGGCGATCCGCTCGAAGGCGGCGTCGTCGAGAACCGCTGATACGAACCAGGTCTCGAAGGCACTCGGCGGCGGGTAGATTCCCGCCTCGAGCAGGGCGTGGAAGAACGCGGGGAACCGCCAGGTCTCACTGGCACGCGCCGCGGCGAAGTCCGTCACGGGCTCCTCCGCGAAGAAAACGGACAGGAAGTTTCCGGCGCGCGGAACCTGGTGGGCCACGCCGGCTTCGGTCAGCGCTTCGGCCAGCAGGGTGGCCAGTCGCTCGGCGTTGGCATCCAGGGCGGCGTACACCGCGTCGTCGGCGTGACGCAGGGTGGCCAATCCGGCGGCCACCGCCACCGGATTGCCCGACAACGTTCCGGCCTGGTAGACCGGCCCGAGGGGGGCCAGCCGTTCCATCACCTCGGCGCGGCCGCCGAAGGCCGCCGCCGGCAGACCCCCGCTCATCACCTTGCCGAAGGTGAACAGGTCGGCGTCGACGGGATCCAGCCCGTACCAGCCCGACCGGCTGACCCGGAACCCCGTCATCACCTCGTCGACGATCAGCAGCGCGCCGTGAGCCGCGGTGATCCGGCGCAGGGCGGCGTTGAAACCGGGCATCGGCGCCACGGCGCCCATGTTCCCCGGGCAGGCCTCGGTGATGACCGCGGCGATCGAGTCGCCGAACCGGCCGAAGGATTCCTCGACCGCCGCGACGTCGTTATAGCCCAGCACGATCGTGTCGGCGGCCGTCGCGCCGGTCACCCCGGGTGATGACGGCAGACCCAGCGTGGCGACACCGGAGCCGGCATCAGCCAGCAGCGCGTCGACATGCCCGTGGTAGCAGCCGGAGAATTTCACAATCTTCGGCCGGCCGGTGAAGCCGCGGGCCAGTCGCACCGCGCTCATGGTCGCCTCGGTACCGGAGTTGACCAGCCGCACCCGCTGCACCGGTGTGACGCGATCGACGATCTCCGCGGCGAGGTCGGTCTCGCCGGGCGTGGGCGCACCGAAGGACAAACCCTCCGCGGCTGCGCGCTGCACCGCGTCCACCACGGCGGGGTGGGCGTGGCCGAGGATCATCGGGCCCCACGAGCAGATCAGGTCGACGTAGCGATTGCCGTCGGCGTCGGTGAGCCAGTACCCCCTGGCCGAGGTGATGTAGCGCGGCGTGCCGCCCACAGACGAGAACGCCCGCACCGGCGAGTTCACACCGCCCGGAATCACCGCGGCAGCTTCGGCGAAATGTTTGGCGGACACCGACGGAACGGAGCTGGGGACCATGCCCTCCATACTTCCAGCCGGCGCATCGAGGCAGCCCCTGGTCCCGATGACGCTTCTGGGTCGGGGGCTCGGCGGCACCCTGGAAGGCAATCCGGGTGGAAGGCAATACATAGGGTAGGCTAAACTTACTCGGTGTCCTCGATCTCCGACCGGTTGCGCCGTCGCGGCCTGCCCGCCGGTCACGCCGGCAGCGGGTCACCCGGCGGGGGCCGGCTGAGCCTGGACCATCTGGCCCGCGGACAGCGCGCAGTCGTGGTGGGCTACGGCGACGAGGTCGAGGCCAGCACCGTGCGTCGGTTCTTTGACCTGGGCATCGTCCCGGGTGTCGCGGTCACCATGGTGCGCCGGGCGCCGCTGCGCGATCCCGTGGTGTACCGAATCGGCGAGTCGGAGTTCGCCCTGCGCAACGCGCAGTCGCGCGCCATCTACGTGGAACCGGCCGGGTGACCGCACACCATCACCACGGCGGCGCACCCGGCACGGCGAACATCGGACTCACCCGCTTCGCCATGGTGGGCAGCCCCAACTCGGGCAAGACGACCCTCTTCAACGCCCTGACCGGGCTGCACGCCAAGACGGGCAACTATCCCGGGGTGACCGTCGCCCGGTACGAGGGACGCACGCGTCTCGAGGACGGCGAGGATGCGGTCGTCGAGGATCTGCCGGGCGCCTACAGCCTCGACCCGATCAGCCCCGACGAGCAGATCGTGGTCGACGTCCTCGACCTCGAGCAGCGCAATCCGGACGTGGAGAACCCCGACGCGATGCTGGTCCTGCTCAACGCCACCACGCTGCGTCGCTCGCTGGGGCTGCTGGCGCAGGTCCTGCAGACCGGACTGCCCGCCTGCGTCGTGCTGACCTTCACCGACGACCTCGCCCGGCGCAACGGCCGGCTGGATATCCCGGCCCTGAGCCGCGCACTCGGGGTGCCGGTCCTGCCGGTGGTGGCAGGAAACCGGGAGGGTGTGGAGGCGCTGCGCGCAGCGATGGCCGAGTACCGCTCGTGGAGCACGCCGGTCATCGCCCCGCCGACCGACGCCACGGAGTTGACCGGCTGGATCGACTCAGTGCTGACCGCTGCCGACTACCGGTTGCCCGAGATCGACCAGCGCACCCGTCGCATCGACGCGGTGCTGCTGCAACCGTTCGCCGGGACCGTTGTCTTCCTGCTGACGATGTTCGTCTTCTTCCAGACGATCTTCACCGTGGCCGCCCCGCTGCAGGGGTACGTCGAGGAATTCTTCGGGTGGCTCGGCGAACTGGCCGCCACCCGGGTGCCCGTGCCGTGGTTGTCGGCCTTTCTCTCCGAGGCGGTGATCGGCGGGATCGGTTCGGTCCTGATGTTCCTGCCACAGATCGTGCTGCTGTTCGTTCTCATCGCACTGCTGGAGGGAACCGGCTACCTGGCGCGGGCCGCTTTCCTGATGGACCGCGTGATGGGGCGGGTCGGCCTGGAAGGCCGGGCATTCGTTGCCCTGCTGTCCTCCGTCGCCTGCGCGATCCCCGGGATCATGGCGACCCGCTCGCTGCCCTCGGCCCGCGACCGCCTGGCGACCATGATGGGCGCGCCGCTGATGACGTGTTCGGCGCGGTTGCCGGTCTACATCCTGCTGGTCAGCATGCTGCTGCCGGCCGATGCCAAAGCCGGGCCCGTCAACGCTAGGGGTGCGGTGCTCTTCGCGCTGTATCTGCTGGGTGCGGTCTCAGCAATGCTGACTGCCGCTCTGTTCAAGAAATTCACCTCGCGCAGCGTGCCGACCATGCCGTTCTACCTGGAGATGCCGCCCTACCAGGTACCTCGGCTTCGGACCGTTGTCACCGAAGTATCTACGGCTGCAACGGCTTTCCTACGCAAAGTCACCACGATCATCCTTGCGGCCACGGTGGTGTTGTGGGTGCTGCTCAATCTGCCCCTACGCACCGACACGGAACTGAGCGCCGCCGGTGTGGATACCGGTGATGAGGGAGCGGTCGCCAGCTACGTGCTGGAAAACTCCTACGCGGCTGCGGTAGGCCATGCGGTCGCGCCAGTGTTCGAGCCACTGGGTTTCGACTGGCGAATCAACGTGGGGATTCTGTCCTCGCTCGCCGCCCGTGAAGTTTTCGTCGCGACCATGGGACAGGTTGCCGCAGCCGAGGACGTGGAGAGTCCGGAGACGGCGCTGACCGCCATGCGGATGGAGACCGGCCCGCAGGCGGGCCGCCCGTTGTTCGACGCGCCGACCATCGCCGCGCTGCTGGTGTTCTTCGCCTACGCACTGCAATGCATGTCGACCGTCGCGGTGCTGCGCCGGGAGAGTGGGTCGTGGAAATGGCCCGCGCTGGCCTTCGGCTACATGTTCGCCTTGGCATGGGGAATGGCCCTGGTCGCCCGGACGCTCGTGGCCGCGATCTGGTGACCCCGGGCGCTGTCTCCGCGGTGCACCCCGAACGGGTCGCCGGCGATCCTCGCGCCGTGCGCTGGGTGGTTCCGGCGGGCATCCTGCCGGTCGGCCGGTTGCGCCGGGCGCCGGGGCGTCTCGGTGAACTGCTCAGCTCCGGGACCCTGACTACCGGCCTGATCGAGCACACCGCGATATGGCTGTGGGTAGCCGAGGACCAGTCCTGGTCGGCGCTCGGCGCACCCGTCCGCTCAGCTCTGCTGGAGGCGTTGAACGACCGCGGGGCAGCGGGACAGCGATGGGTGGTGGAGCCGGCCGCGGGCGAGGTTCTGGAGAGGGTCGTCGCCGATGTCCTCGACGGTGCGGTCGGCGACTTCGTCCGCTCACACGGCGGTTCGGTGGCCGCGCGACGCGTCGGTGACCGGGTCGAGCTTTCCCTCGGTGGCGCCTGCGAGCGCTGCCCAGCCTCGACACACACCCTGCGCCTTCGCCTGGAAACGGCGCTCCGCCAACGCTGCCCGGACGTCGTCGAGGTCGGGGCCGAAGGCCGAAGTCTGGTCCTGGCGCTGCGATCGGGCTTGTCGTGACGGGGTACCGGCTCAGCGGAATCGTTTGAGCCGCAGGCTGTTGGCCACCACGAACAGGGACGACAGCGCCATCGCCGCGCCGGCGATCATCGGGTTGAGCAAGCCGAGCGCGGCGAGCGGAATCGCGGCGATGTTGTAGCCGAAAGCCCAGGCGAGGTTCTGCTTGATAGTGCGCAACGTGCGCGTCGAGAGCCGCAGCGCGACGGGCACCGTGCGCAGGTCACCGCGTACCAGGGTGATGTCGCCGGCTTCGATCGCGGCGTCGGTGCCGGTACCCATCGCGATGCCGATGTCGGCGGCGGCCAGCGCCACCGAATCGTTGACACCGTCACCGACCATCGCGACCCGTCGGCCGCGAGCCTGCAGATCGGCGATGACCGCTGCCTTCTGCCCGGGCAGGACACCCGCGATGACATCGGCCGCGTCGATCCCGACCTGGGCGGCCACCCGGTCGGCCACGCTTTGGTCATCCCCGGTGAGCAGCATCGGCGTAATGCCCATGGCCCGCAGTTCACCGATGGCCTGCGCGCTGGTCGGCTTGATCGCGTCGGCCAGCCGGATCAGTCCGCGGCGCCGGCCCTGCCAGCTCACCGCCACCGTGGTCCACCCGGTACCTGCCGACCCTTCCGGTGCTCGCGCAACCAGCACTCCGACGCCATCGACGACGCCGCTGACTCCCATCCCGGGATCGCTGACGAATTCGGTGACCGTCGCCACCGGCAGGCCCCGCTGACGTGCCGCCGCGACGATCGCTGCCGCGACCGGGTGTTCGGAGGCCGCCTCCACTGCGGCCGCCCGGGCCAGCACGGTGTCGGCGTCCTCGCCGGGTTCGGCGACCACGGTCTGCACGCCCATGACCCCGGTTGTGACTGTGCCGGTCTTGTCCAGCACCACGGTGTCGATACCGGACACGTTCTCCAGCGCCGCGGGACGCTTGATCAGAACACCGAGCTGCGCCCCCCGGCCGGTACCGACCAGGATGGCCGTCGCAGTGGCCAGCCCCAGGGCACACGGGCAGGCGATGATCAATACCGCGACCGCCGCGGTGAAGGCCGCGGTCGCGGGCTGGCCGGTCGCCAACCAGCCGGCCAGAGTGACGGCCGCGAGCGCGAGGACAACCGGCACGAACACCGCCGACACCCGGTCGGCCAGCCGCTGGATGGCGGCCTTTCCGTTCTGAGCCTCGGCAACCATCCGACCCATCCGGGCCAACTGGGTGTCGGGACCGACCTGCTCGGCACGAACCGTGACCCGCCCATAGGTGTTCACCGAGCCGCCGAGCACCCGATCTCCGGGTCCGACGTCGACGGGCACCGACTCACCGGTCATCGCCGAGGAGTCCAGAGCGGTCGCACCCTCGACGACAACGCCGTCGGCGGCCACCCGCTCGCCGGGCCGAACCACGATGACGTCACCGGCGACGAGTTCGCCGACCGGGATCCGGGTCTCGGTACCGTCGCGCACCACGGTCGCATCCTTGGCCGCCAGCGAGAGCAACGCGCGCAGGGCCGCGCCGGCCGAGCGCTTGGCCGCGGCCTCCGACCAACGGCCCGCCAGCAGGAACACCGTGACTACGGCGGCGACTTCGAAGTAGACGTGCTCGCCCAAACCCCCCAGCAGCACGACCACCGACCACAGGTAGGCGGCCAGAGTTCCCAGTGACACAAGAGTGTCCATGGTCGACGTGCCGTGGCGGGCACTGCGCAGCGCGGCAGCGTGGAACGGGAAGCCGCCCCACGCCACGATCGGCGTGGTGAGAGCCAGCGCGAACCACTGCCAGCCGGGGAACTGCCACGGCATCACCATCGACAGAGCGAGTACCGGCAGCGCCAGCGCGGCCGAGATGATCAGACGGCGGCGCAGCAGCCCGGCGGGCAGGTCGTGGCTGTGCTCGTGATCGCCGACGTGGTCTACTGCGTGATCCCGACGGTGACCGGCCGGAGCGATGATCGCGGCCCGGTAGCCGGCGGACTCCACCGCGCGGACGAGATCCGCGGGCGCGACGTCCGGATCATGCTCGACATGGGCCTGCTCGACGGCGAGGTTGACCGACGCGTGCACCCCGCGAAGGCTGTTCAGCCCGCGCTCTACCCGGCTCGCGCAGGCCGCACAGGTCACTCCGTTGAGCAGAAGGTCGGTGGTGGTCATGCCCGGAGCATACCCCTAGGGGGTATATTCGGCAACCCGGCGGCGGCGCCGCAACCCGGCCACGCCGAGGACCGCCAGCACGCCTGCGATCGTGGCGCAAACTAGGGCCAGGAACATCAGCGGCGGGTCGTAGACGACCGAGATGGTCGCGGGCTCACCATCGGTGACCGGTGCGATGTCAACCGGGCTCGATATCTGCGTCCAGCACAGGGCCGCCGCACCGGCGAACACGGCGGCGAGCACCAGTTGCACGACATGCCGCGCCGATCTCACAGGCGCTCAGGCCCTCGACTCGATCAGTTCGGTCAGCGCCGCGCGCAGCCCGGCGGGGTTGCGGGCCCAGGCCTGCACGTAGCGATCCTGGGTCAATTTGAGCCCGACGGCGGTGCGGCCCTTGGGGATCTCGCTGAGCTCACCGAGGGTCCTGCCCTCCTGCCACTTCTGCAACGGGCCACCGCGCTTGTCCTCCGGTTCCGGGCACAACGCGACGATCTGTTCGACCGGGAGTCTTTCGGTGCCCTCCCGCAGGGTCTCGGGCGTGAGCTCGACGACGGTGTGAATACGTGCGGCCTTGACCTGGATCGCGAGGAAACCGGTCACGAGCACGAGGAACACCAGGGGGATCAGGGGCCGGAATCCCTCGCCGGTCCAATAGCCGATGAAGACCATCACCGCCGCCGAGAAGGGTCCGAAGAGCAGCCATGTCCAGCTCGCCCCGGGCTCGAAGAACAGCGGTTCGGAGTCCCCCCGCGCGGCACCCTCAGACAACGCCGCCTCCCGGGTCGGATCGGCCGGGCAGGGGGTCGGTCGGCTGGTTTCGACCACCGAACCAGGCTGCAACTGCCGGACGGCTCAGCAGCAGAGCCCCGGCAATGATGGGTAGCAGGCTCAGCAGCACGAGGATGTGGGTGCCGCCGAGGACCGCGGCGATCCCGACCACCACGACGATCGCCAACCCGAGGGCGACCGCCGCTCGACGGGACCGGGGATCGCCCCTGCCGACGCGGATCACCAGCATCCCCAGCCCCGCGCCGGCCGCGGCGAACACGACCCCGATGCCCCGGTAGAGCCGAAGAATGCCGTGGATGGCCTCGTCGGAGACCGACACCGGCGCGGCCTGGCGCAGCGTGCCGAAGCTGACCGTCAGGGTCAGCAGGCCGCCCAGCAACAGCATGACCGCCCCGATGAGCAGCAACCAGAATGCGACGCTGACCGCGGTGGGCCGGGAATCGGTGTCGGACATGATCGGCCAGCCTAGCGTTTCACCGGGTGAAGAACCGATTCGGCTCCGCACGATGCACCAGGTAGATGCCACCGCCGATGAGGACCGACCCGATGATGCCGGTGACTGCGAACACCACGGCGCCGACGGTGGGCCGGGGCACGCTGAACAGGCTCGCCGCGGTGTAGACCACGGTCGCCACCCCGCCCCCGGTCAGCAGCGTGCGGGTCCACCGGTAGCCGGACCGCAGCAGCAACAGCAACGTCGCGATGACCGCGCCGACGGCGACGAGGATCACCGTCGCCCCGCCCACCACCGCCGCCGAACGAGGGCTAGCCGGGTTGGTGAACACATCGACGATCTGCCCGATCAGGAGCAGGACCAAGGCCGCCGACCAGAGCCAGAACGCAGTGTCCACGTCGGCGGGGCGTACCGGACCCGGGTTCATGCCAGCCAGCCCGCGACCTCAGCCGCCCAGTAGGACAGCACGATGTCGGCACCGGCCCGCCGGATACTGGTCAGCGACTCCAGCACGGCGGCGCGCCGGTCCAGCCAGCCGTTGGCCGCCGCGGCGCTGATCATCGCGTACTCCCCCGAGACCTGGTAGGCCGCGACCGGCACCGGCGCGATCTCCGCGGCGGCGGCGACGACGTCAAGGTAACCCAGGGCGGGCTTGACCATCACCATGTCGGCCCCCTCGTCGAGGTCCAACATGATCTCCCGGATCGCCTCGCGACCGTTCCCGCTGTCCTGCTGGTAAGTCCGCCGGTCACCGACGAGCGACGAGGACACCGCTTCCCGGAACGGGCCGTAGAGGGCCGAGGCGAACTTGGCGGCGTAGGCCAGGATCGCCACGCCGGTGAAGCCCGCGGCGTCCAGACCGTCGCGGATCGCGGCGACCTGCCCGTCCATCATTCCGCTCGGGCCGACGACGTGGGCGCCGGCCGTCGCCTGTGCGACGGCGAGTTCGGCATAGCGCGCGGTGGTGGCGTCGTTGTCGACGCGGCCCTGCGCATCGAGAACCCCGCAGTGCCCGTGGTCGGTGAACTCGTCCAGGCAGGTGTCGGCCATCAGCACGGTTGCGTCACCCAGATCGGCGGCCAGGTCCTGCAACGCGGTGTTGAGGATCCCGTCGGGACGCACCCCGGCGGAACCGGTGGCGTCCTTGTCCTCGGCACGCGGCACCCCGAAGATCATCAGCCCGCCCACCCCGGCGGCCACGGCCTCGCTCGCCGCCGCGCGCAGGGAGTCGCGGGTGTGCTGCACGACCCCCGGCATGCCGGCTATCGGACGTGGCTCGGCCACGTCCGCGACGAACATCGGCAGCACCAGCTGCCGCGGCTCCAACGAGGTCTCGGCGACCAGGCGGCGCATCGCCGGGGTGCCGCGCAACCGACGGGGACGGTGCCGGGGAAAGGTCATCGCGGACTAACGGCGACGGCTCTTCTTGCGTGGCGGCGGCAGCGCTCCCTCGGCACGCAGCCGCGCGGCGTGCTCGGCCAGCGCGTCCACCAGCGGCCCCACCGCGGCGGTCTCGGGCTGCACGTCGACGCGCAGACCGAACTCGGCCGCGGTCTCGGCGGTCTTCGGGCCGATGCACGCGACGATGGTGCGCGCGTGCGGCTTCCCGGCGATGCCGACCAAGTTGCGCACCGTGGAACTGGAGGTGAAGCAGACCGCATCGAAGCCGCCCGTCTTGATCATCTCCCGGGTCTCAGCCGGCGGCGGGGCGGCCCGCACGGTGCGGTAGGCGGTCACGTCCTCGATCTCCCAGCCGCGCTCACGCAGGCCCTCGGCGAGGGTCTCGGTCGCGATGTCGGCCCGCGGCAGCAGCACCCGGTTGACGGGATCGAACACGCTGTCGTAGTCGGGGAACTCCTCCAGCAATCCCAGCGAGGACTGTTCGCCGGAGGGAACCAACTCGGGATAGATGCCGAAGGCACGGACCCGCTCCGCCGTCGACTCTCCGACGCAGGCGATCTTCACACCCGAGAAAGCGCGGGCGTCGAGACCGAACTCGTTGAATTTCTCCCACACCGCGCGGACGGCGTTGGTCGAGGTGAAGACCACCCACTGGTAGCGGCCGTCGACGAGGCCCTTGACCGCACGTTCCATCTGGGCCGGGCTGCGCGGCGGCTCGACGGCGATGGTGGGCACCTCGATCGGCAGCGCACCATGGCTGATCAGCCGCTCACTCATCTCGCCGGCCTGCTCCTTGGTCCGGGGCACCAGCACCGTCCAGCCGTAGAGCGAACGGCTCTCCCACCAGTTCAGCTTCGCGCGCTGCAGCGCCGCCCGACCGATGGTGACCACCAGCGGGCCGGCCAGTGGGCCGGCCGGGTCGCTGGAACCCAGCGTCGCCCGGTCGGTCAGGCCCACCAGCGTCGACTCCACCGAGCGCTGGGCACAGGTGGTGCCGCCCGCGGTCACGACGCACGGGGTCGACTCGGCAAGGCCGTAATCGATGAGGGTCCGAGCGGCCTCCGGCAGGTGCGCGGCGGCGGCGGTCAGGATCAGCGGTCCCGGGGCGGCCGCCAGTGCGGCCCAGTCGACTGCGCCCCGGACATCGGCGACGGTGTGGGTGGACCCCAACGGCAACCCCGCGTAGGTCGGCACGGCCACCGTGGGCGGCAGACCCGGCACGATCTCGAACGTCAGGTGGGTGCGCGCCATCGCGTTGACCTCAGCGATCACCGCGTCAACCGACAGCGGGTCGCCGGCGACCAGACGGACCACGTCCACCCCGGACTTGGCCTCTGCCGCCAGGGTCTTGGCCACCTCGGCGGGCTCTCCCAGGGCGGGACGAATGTCGGGCGCCGCCGTCACCTCGGTGGCCTCGGCTGCCGTGGGACCGGCTGCGGGCGGAAGGTCGGCGCCGACCAGATCCAGCACCGCCTGCGGCACGTCCGGGTCGGTGAACACCACCGCGGCCCTGGTCAGCACGGCGCGGGCGCGCGACGTCAGCAGACCGGGGTCTCCCGGGCCCGCGCCGACGAACGTGACACGTCCGGGCTTGACCTTGCGCCCTCTGCCGGCCGAGTGACCGGCCTGACCCTTCATGCTCACTGCCGCCCTACCCCTCGTTACGGAGTTACTTCGCCATGACCTCGCGCGCACCGAGTTCGACCAGCTCCGCAGCGACCGCGAGCCCCAGCTCAGCGGACCGACCGGGCGTGCCGATTCCGGACGCGCGGATCACGTCGGATCCGTCCACTGCCGCCACGCATGCACGCAGCGACAACTCCTCGAAGACGTTGCCGTCCTCATCGATGGACTCGACCACCTCGGCGATCGCGCCCACCGGTGCGGAGCAGCCCGCCTCCAGGTCAGCGAGCAGGACCCGCTCGGCCGTGACCGCAGCGCGGGAGTCGGAGTCGTCAAACTCCGCCAACAGCGCCGCCAGCCCGGAATCAGCCGCGCGGCATTCCACTGCGAGCGCTCCTTGCGCCGGCGCCGGCATCATCTGCACCGGCTCCAGGGTCTCGGTGACGACATCCAGCCGCCCGAGGCGGACCAGGCCCGCCCGGGCAACCACGATGGCGTCGATCTCGCTGTTGCTCACCTTGTTCAACCTGGTATCAAGGTTGCCCCGAAGGGGGCGGATTTCCAAACCGAGACCCAGTGCTCTAAGCTGCGCGGCCCTCCGCACCGACGACGTGCCGATGACCGAGCCCGCGGGGAGCTGTCCGAGCACCAGCCCGTCCCGGGCGACGAGCGCGTCGCGGGCGTCCTCACGGCGCGGGATGGCGGCGATGACGAACCTCTCATCGGGCGCCGTCGGCAGGTCTTTGTAGGAGTGCACCGCCATGTCGACCCGGCCGGCCGCGATCGCCTCCCGCAGCGCGGCGCTGAACACACCGACGCCGATCTCGGCGATCGGACCGCCCGAGCGGTCACCGTCGGTGCTGACGATCACCAGTTCCGCGGGATGCCCGCGCTGGACCAGAAGATCCCGAACGGTGGCAGCCTGGGTGGTGGCCAGCAGGCTGCCCCGGGTGCCGATCCGGATGACCGAATCGCTGGTGCCCTGCAATCGCCCTACTCGTTGCTACCGGGGTGCCCGGCGGCGGTTTCCGCAGAAGGCGGGATCTCACTGGCCGCCAGCGCTTCGACGACTCTCGGGTCGAGTTCGAACAGTTCGCGCAGTGCTTCGGCGTAGCTGTGCGCGCCCGGCGCGTCGGCAAGCTGCTTGACGCGCACGGTCGGGGCATGAAGGAGCTTGTCGACCACTCTGCGGACCATCCGCGCGATCTCGTGCCGATGGTCCTCCGCTAGGCCGGGCAGGCGGTTCTCCAACCGCAGCAATTCCGCACCCACGACGTCGGCGGCCCGCTGTCGCAACGCCGTCACCGTGGGGATGACCTCGGCGACACGCTGGCTGGCAAGGTAGTCGGCGACCTCGGCGCCGACGATCCGGCGGGCCGACTCGGCGTCGGTGACGGCGGCCTGCGCCGACGGCTCCCGCTGCACACGTTCCATGTCGATCATCGCGACGCCGGGCAGCCCGGCCACCGCCGGATCGATGTCGCGGGGCATACCGAGGTCGCAGAGCACCAGCGGCACGGAGGGGTCTTCGCGGGACTCGTCACGAAGCTCGGTGGCCAGCGCCCGGTGCACATCGGCCAGCGACACCACCGGACGCACCGATCCGGTGCAGCTGATCACGATGTCCGCCTCGGCCATGGCGACGGGCAGCGTGTCGAGGGAGGCGGCCTCGGCGAGAACACCGTGCTCGGCGACAGAGCGGGCCAATCGCTGCGCACGCGGCAGCGACCGGTTCACGATGGTGATCCGCCGCACCCCCGCCCGAACCAGATGCGCGGCCGACAGGGCGCCCATCGAGCCGGCGCCGACGACCGTGGCGGTCCGCCCCGCCAGGGCGTCACCGCCGAGCTGGGCTGCGGCGATGTCCAGCGCGACGGACACCACGCTGGCACCCGCGGCGTCGATCGCGGTCTCGGCGTGCACCCTCTTGCCGACCGCCCGTGCCCGCTGGACGAGGTCGTGCAGGACCCGACCCACCGAGCGGTTGGCCTCCGCGCCGGCGTAAGCGCGCCGGACCTGCCCGAGCACCTGCTGCTCGCCGATCACCGCGCTGTCCAGGCCGCTGGCGACGGTGAACAGGTGCTCCACCGCGGCGTCGCTGTAGCGAACATAGGCGTGCCGGGTGAGATCGCCGATCGAGAGTCCGGAACGCTCAGCCAGGACCTGCCCGATCGCGGAGAGGCCGCCGTGGAACGCCTCCACGACCGCGTAGACCTCCACCCGGTTGCAGGTGGACAGCAGCATGGCTTCGCTGACCAGCGGCGATTCCAGGATCCGGGCGACAAGCTTGGAGTGCTCGGACTCGTCGGCGGTCAGTTGCTCGAGAACCGATACCGGCGCACTGCGGTGAGACACCCCGAAGACCAGGACGCTCACTGATCACCCCGCTACCGTCGGTTACCGGTGGGAACCACCGGCTGGGAAACTTACTCCCCACGCTAGGCCGTCCGCAGCGGAGTAGCCAAATTCCGGCGAGGTGGTCACCGGTTCGTGACGTCCAGGCGCAATCGCTCCTCGTCGATGTCCCAGTAGCTGTGTTCCCGGCCGTCGAGCAGAACCACCGGCAGGCGGTCCCCGAACTCGGCTCTGAGGCCGGGATTACCCGCCGCGGCGGCAACGTCGACGTCGGTGCATGCCAGGTCGAATCCGAGCTCGGCAGCCAGTTCGGCCAGCCGCCGATGCACCGCGGCGCAGACGGTGCAGCCCTGGCGGGTCAGGAGGTCGACATGTGCCCTGCTCATCACGGGTCAGTCTGTCACCCCCGGATAGGCTGTGCGGCGTGGCTTCCCGCGACGACCTGGAGGGTCAGGAGCTAGCCGGGCAGGCCAGCGCCGAGCGCGCTCTCGACGGGCTGGTGGCCGAGCGGGCCGGATCGGTCGCCCGCGACGCCAGCATGGCCGCGCATCGCGAACCGCACCCGCCCCCCGGCGAGCCGCCCGCACCGCCCCCGGCCGACCTGACCGCCGCCGCGTTCTTCGACGTGGACAACACCCTGGTGCAGGGCTCCTCGCTGGTGCACTTCGGCCGGGGCCTGGCCGCGCGCAAGTACTTCCGGTACGCCGACATGCTGCGGTTCCTCTACGCCCAGGCGAAGTTCCAGCTGACCGGACGCGAGAACAGCGCCGATGTCGCCGAGGGCAGGCGCAAGGCGCTGGCCTTCATCGAAGGCCGCACCACGACGGAGTTGTCCGCGGTGGGCGAGGAGATCTACGACGAGATCATCGCGACCAGGATTTGGCCGGGAACCCGCGCGCTGGCACAGATGCACCTCGATGCCGGCCAGCAGGTATGGCTGGTCACCGCTGCGCCCTACGAACTGGCTGAGATCATCGCCCGCCGGCTCGGTCTCACCGGCGCCCTGGGTACCGTCGCCGAGTCCGTCGACGGCGTGTTCACCGGCCGGCTGGTCGGCGACATCCTGCACGGCCTCGGTAAGGCCCATGCGGTGCGAGCACTGGCCGTGCGGGAGGGCCTGAACCTCCGGCGGTGCACCGCCTACTCCGACAGCTACAACGACGTCCCGATGCTGTCGCTGGTCGGCACCGCGGTCGCGATCAACCCCGACGCCGACCTCCGCGAGCTTGCACGCGAACGTGGTTGGGAGATCAGGGATTTCCGCACCGCACGTAAAGCCGCCCGGATCGGCGTGCCCTCCGCACTCGCGCTGGGCGCGGTGGGCGGTGCTCTTGCCGCAGCGGTGTCCCACCGCCGCGGTGATGGCTGAATCACCGGCCGCGGTTGATAGGCTCCGCAGGTGTCCATCGCCAGCGAGATCATCGGGACCCGCTACCGGTATCACGACTATTACCTGGTGGGCCGGGAGAAGATTCGCGAGTACGCCAAGGCTGTTCAATCCGACGACCCGATCCACTTCAGTGCCGAGGCAGCCAGGGCGGCGGGCTACCCCGACGTGGTCGCTCCGCTGACCTTCATCGCGATCGCCGGACGCCAAGTCCAGCTGGAGATCTTCAAGCAGTTCGACGTCGGCATCAACCTGGCCCGGGTCATTCACCGCGACCAGAAGATCCGTTTTTACCGACCGGTCTTCGCCGGGGACAAGCTGTTCTTCGACTCGTGCCTGGACTCGGTACTCGAATCGCACGGGACGGTGATCAGCGAGCTGCGCAGTGAGGTCACCGACGCCGAGGGTAAACCGGTGCTGACCGCGATCGTCACCATGATCGGGGAGGCGTCCGGAGCCGAGGAGACCAACGCCCAGATCGCGGCCATCGCGGCGCGCGCTCTACAGCGCAAAAACGCCGAGTAACCCCGGCTAACCCAGGAAGACGTTGCGGCGCTGTCCCAGCAGTTGATAGAGGGTCTGCTGGATGGTCTCACGCACCTGGTCGGTCAATTCGAAGGTGACCATCGGATCCTCGGCAGCTGCGTCGTCGTACCCGGCGGTCTCGATCGGCGTGCCGAACGCGATGCGCCACTTCGACGGCAGCGGAACGAATCCGGCCGGACCGGCCAGCGGGAACAATGGCGTGATCGGAAAGTAGGGGATCCCCAGGACGCGCGCGAGCACCTTGACGTCGGCGAGCATGGGATAGATCTCTTCCGAGCCGACGATCGAGCAGGGGATGATCGGAGCGCCGGTGCGCAATGCCGCTGAGACGAAACCGCCGCGACCGAAGCGCTGAAGCTTGTAGCGGTCCCGGAAATTCTTGCCCAGGCCCTTGTACCCCTCGGGGA
>VEQY01000041.1 GCA_018882965.1 Mycobacterium sp.
CACCCCGGCCGCCCGCACCTCAACCACCCGGGCCCAGGCCACCGGCACCGGGTCCCAAACCGCCCCCACCGGGGCCACAGCAGCCCGGACCCAAACCACCGGGTCCCCAGCAGCCCGGACCCGGCCAGAAACCACCGGGTCCGGGGCCGCAACAATCCGGACCCCAACAATCCGGACCCCAGCAATCCGGACCCCAGGCGAACCGCCAACCGGGTCCGGCCAACTGAGCCATCCGCTTGCGTCAGGCGAGGAAATCCGCCGGTAGTTCCTCGAGCATCTGCCGAACCATGCGCACGGCGTAGACCGAGCTGCCGCCGCCGACGATGAGCGCCGCGAAGGCGAGGTCTCCCCGGTAGCCGGTGAACCAGGCATGTGAGCCGCCCTCGAATTCCGCCTCGCCGGTTTTGCCGTACACCTGCCCGGCGCTGTCGATCTCGCGGGCGGTTCCGTTGGTGACCACCAGGCGCATCATGGATCGCAGACCGTCGAGGACCTGCGGGGAGGGCGTCGGGTGTTCACCGGTCTCCGTCGTCTCGCTACCCACGATCAGCCGGGGTGTCGGCGTCTTGCCGGCCGCGACGGTGGCGGCGGCCAACGCCATCCCGAACGGGGTCACCACGACCTTGCCCTGACCGAAGCCGTCCTCGGTGAGCTCGGCCAGGTTCACCGTCGGCGGCACCGACCCGGTGACCGTCGTCAGACCCTCGATCGTGTAGTCCGGCCCGATTCCGTACTGCGCCGCAGCGACAGTGAGGGCGGTCGGGGGCATCCGGCTCGCGAGTTCGGCGAACGTGGTGTTGCACGAGTTGGCGAAGGCCTTCGACAGCGGGACAACACCCAGGTCGAACCTGTTGTAGTTGGGGATGGTCCGGTGGCCGATGTCGATCTCACCGGGGCAGCCCAACAGCGTGTTGGGCGTGGCCATGGCCCGCTGGATCGCCGCGTGGGCGGTCACGATCTTGAAGGTCGAGCCCGGTGGGTACAGGCCCGTGGTGGCTGCGGGGCCATCGGCGTCAGCAGCGGCGTTCTGGGCCAGGGCGAGGATGTCGCCGGTCGACGGCCGAAGCACCACCAGCATGGCCTTCTGGCCCCGGGTATCCACCGCATGCTGCGCGGCGTCCTGGACCGCCCGGTCGAGCGTGAGAGCCACCGACGGCGCCGGCTCGGGCGCAACCTCGGTGAGCACGTCGACGTCGCCGCCGTTCTGGTTGACGCTGACCACCCGCCAGCCGGGGTCCCCGTCGAGCTTGCCCACGACCGCGTTCTTGACCTCGCTGATGACGGCCGGCGCGAAACGCGGGTCGGTGGGAAGCATGTCCGCCAGCGGAGTGACCACGACGCCGGGGAGCTCGTCAATCGCCGCCGCGATCGTGTCGTGGTCCGCGGAGCGCAGGGTGATCAGATCCAGCGGTCCGCTGGCCGAACTGGCCTGCTCGGCCAGTCGCTGGGCATTGAGCGTGTCATCGAAAGGCCGCAGTGCCTCGACGACGAGGCGGGCCGTCGACATCAGACTCGTTCCGGCCCGGGCCGCGTCGAGTTGATAGCGATAGAGATGACCCGGCACCAGCACCTCGGTTCCGCTCATCTCGTTGACCGAGGCCCGCCGCGCCGGGTCGGCCCGCAGTTCGAACGTCTGGTGCTCACCGAGCTTGGGGTGCAGCGCGCTGGCCGTCCAGCGCACCCGCCACCGGCCCTCGTCGCGGATCAAGTTGAGCACCCCGTCGTAGGTCCAGCTTCGGTTGCGGGGCAGCGTCCAGGTGAAGCGATAGTCCACGCTTCCGGTGTCGAGGGTGAACCGGGAGCCCAGCACGGTGGCGTCCAGCCGGGTCGCCTGCAGCCCGGCCCAGGCCTGGTTGAGCGCCGCGTGGGCCTCGGTCGGGCGGTCGCTCAGGTCGGCGGCCGCCCGGGTGTCACGTCGGCCGAGTTCGGCGAAGAACTGCTCGGCCGCCACCGCCGGGCCGTCCTGCCGAGGGGTGCATCCGGCGCTGGTGCCGACGATGACCAAAGCGCAGACGACGGCCGTAAGACGTGTTGCTAATGGGGTCAGTGAGGTCAGCGGGGACATTGGGGCTGATGTTATGAGACCGTGACCCGCTCGCGGTGGAGGCGCACCGCGTTGCGGGCTCAATCCGCCAGCCCGGGTTCAGTCCGGGTTCAGTCCAGAAGGACGGTGGCGAAGGTCCCCACCTCGACGAAGCCCACCCGCGCGTACGCCGAGCGGGCCACGGTGTTGAAGCTGTTGACGTACAGGCTGGCGACCCGGCCGCCGTCCAGCACCGCTGCCGCCACCGCCGCAGTACCCGCCGTGCCGACGCCGTGACCGCGCCATTCCGGATGCACCCAGACGCCCTGGATCTGGCCGACCTTGGGCGACTGGGATCCGATCTCGGCCTTGAATACCACCTGGCCGTCCTCGAAGCGTGCGTACGCCTGGCCGGCGGCGATGAGGCCGGCCACCCGACGTCGATAGCCGCGTCCGCCGTCCCCGGCGCGCGGGTCGATGCCGACCTCGCCGATGAACATGTCGATTGCGGCAACCAGATAGGCGTCGAGCTCCTCGGCCCGGACTCGGCGCACTCTGGGATCGACGGCACTGCGGGGCCGTCCGGTCAGCGCGAGCAGGGGCTGGCGGTCGCGAACGTCACGCGCCGGGCCCCAGCCGTGCTGCAGTCGCTCCCACATGGGCAAGACCAGATCGGCTCGGCCGACCAGCGAGGAACACCGCCGCGTCGTGCGCAGTGCCTGATCGGCGAACGCCCGCATGTCTGCGGGGCCTCCGCGCAGCGGAATCAGATTTGCGCCGGCGTAACACAGGGACTCCTCAGCGTGCCACCGCGTCCACAATTCGCCGCCGATACCGCGGGGGTCCAGTCCGTGATCGGCAACTCGGGCGGCCACCATGCAGCCTGCAACCGGATCAGCTGCCAGCACCCGCGACACGGCCGAAGCGTCGCGCACGACCGATATGCGACGACCGCCGACCGGACGGGCGAGAGGCGGAGCCGACATGAGCAATCCTCGACAATCCTCAGCGAACGGCGGAGCGCTACGCGTCAGCTTACGGTGACGACCGGCGAACCGCCCGCAGATGGGTCCGAGCCGCGTTGCTCCTCGGCGATCCGCATCGCCTCCTCGATGAGCGTCTCGACGATCTTGGCCTCGGGCACCGTCTTGATCACCTCGCCCCTGACGAAGATCTGGCCCTTGCCGTTGCCCGAAGCCACACCGAGGTCGGCTTCCCTGGCTTCCCCCGGACCGTTGACCACACAGCCCATCACCGCCACGCGCAAGGGCACGTCGAGCCCTTCCAGTCCGGCGGTCACCTCGTTGGCCAGGGTGTAGACGTCCACCTGAGCGCGGCCGCACGACGGGCACGACACGATCTCCAGCCCGCGGGGGCGCAGGTTCAGTGACTCCAGTATCTGATTGCCGACCTTCACCTCTTCGACCGGCGGGGCGGAGAGCGACACCCGGATGGTGTCCCCGATACCGCGGGCGAGCAGCGCACCGAAGGCGACAGCGGACTTGATCGTGCCCTGGAAGGCCGGACCGGCCTCGGTGACGCCCAGATGCAAGGGGTAGTCGCTCTGTTCGGCCAGCAATTGGTAGGCCGCCACCATGATCACCGGGTCGCTGTGCTTGACGCTGATCTTGATGTTGCCGAACCCGTGCTCCTCGAACAGCGACGCCTCCCACAGGGCGGACTCCACCAGCGCCTCCGGGGTGGCCTTGCCGTGCTTCTCCAGAAAACGCTTGTCCAGCGAGCCCGCGTTGACGCCGATGCGAATCGGGATGCCGGCATCGCCCGCGGCCTTGGCCACCTCGGCGACCCGCCCGTCGAACTCCTTGATGTTGCCCGGATTGACCCGCACCCCGGCGCATCCCGCGTCAATCGCTGCAAAGATGTAGCGGGGCTGGAAGTGGATGTCGGCAACCACCGGGATCTTGCTCTTCTTGGCGATGATCGCAAGCGCGTCGGCGTCCTCCTGGCGCGGGCAGGCGACCCGGACGATGTCGCATCCGGTCGCCGTCAGCTCGGCGATCTGCTGCAGGGTGGCGTTGATGTCGTGCGTCTTGGTGGTGCACATCGACTGAACCGAAATCGGGTAGTCGCTCCCCACTCCGACGTCGCGCAGCATGATCTGACGGGTCTTGCGCCGCGGGGCCAGCGTGGGGGCGGGGGCGGTCGGCATGCCGAGTCCGGTCATCGACTCTCCTACTGGAACAACCTGATCGGATTGACCAGGTCAGCGGTGACGGTGAGCAGCATGTAGCCGACCACCACGAACAGGATCACGTAGGTGACCGGCATCAACTTCTGGTAGTCCACCGGTGCTGCTGGGGCCACACCGCGCAGCGATCGGATCATGTTGCGGATCTTCTCGTAGACCGCGACCATGATGTGCCCGCCGTCGAAGGGCAGTAGCGGGACGAGGTTGACCGCGCCGAGGACGAAATTCAGCTGCGCCAGGAAGAACCAGAACGCCACCCACAGACCCTGGTCGACGGTGTCGCCGCCGATGATGCTGGCCCCCACAACGCTTATCGGGGTCTCCGGGTCGCGTTCGCCGCCTCCGATGGCGTGCACGAGAGCTCCGACCTTTGTCGGGATGGCGGCCAGCGACTTGCCCAGTTCGACCGCGAGATCACCGCTGAAGGCGAAGGTACCGGGGATGGCCGAGAGGACGTTGTAGTGCGTGGGTGCAAGTTGCGCCGCTCCGATACCGATGGCTCCCACCTCAGACGGGCCACTCGCTTCCCCGCCGCCCGGAGGGTCGACCCAACGCTGCGTCGTGGTGACGTCGACGACGAACTGCTCGGTGCTGGTGACGCCGTCCCGGGTGCGCTCGACCACGAAGGCGGTCGGGCCGGACGACTTCTGCACGGCCGCCACCATCTCCTGGAACGTCGCCACCTTCGTTGTGCCGACCTTGACGATCACGTCGCCGGCCTCGATGCCGGCTCGGGCAGCCGGGCCCTCACCCGTGCAGGTGCCCAGCTCACCCTTGACGACCTCAGCTCTGACGCAGGAGGTTTCGCCGACGATGGCGGTCGTCGGCGGCCGCAGATTCGGAAGGCCCCAGGTGATGGCGATGGCGTAGATCAACACCAGACCGATGATGAAGTTCATCGCCGGTCCGGCGAACAGCACCGCGACCCGCTTCCAGGTCTTCTGCTTGTACATCGCGTACGGCTCGTCCTCGGGTCGCAGTTCTTCGACCGCGGTCATGCCGGCGATGTCGCAGAAGCCACCCAGCGGG
The DNA here is from genome assembly GCA_018882965.1 of Mycobacterium sp. Classification (GTDB taxonomy): domain Bacteria; phylum Actinomycetota; class Actinomycetes; order Mycobacteriales; family Mycobacteriaceae; genus Mycobacterium. The sequence continues at coordinate 5,262 of VEQY01000041.1, forward strand.
ATGGCTTTGACCCCGTATTCGGTGGAACCGAGCTTGTTGGGGCGCTGGGTGGACCACAGCGTGGGCCCGAAGCCGACGAAGTACCGGCGGACCTTCATGCCGGTGGCCCGCGCAACCCACATATGGCCGCATTCGTGCAGCGCCACCGACAGCAGGATGGCGAGCGCGAACAGCACGATACCGACTACAAACATCATCAGAACATCACCGGACCATCACCCGACCATCACCGGACGAAGCCACCTCCCGTGCCGCAACCGCGATCGCCCCCTGGGCCCGCTCCCTGGCCCAGCGCTGGGCCTCCAGCACCTCTTCCACGGTAGCGGGTTGCGCGGTCCACTGATCGGCGGCCTGCAGGACCTCGGCGATCGTGCGCACGATGGCCGGAAACCGGATCCGGCCCGCGAGGAACGCCGCAGCGGCCTCCTCGTTGGCTGCGTTGTAAACCGCCGTCAGGCAGCCGCCCGCCTCCCCGGCCCGGCGAGCCAGGTCGACCGCGGGGAACACCGAGTTGTCCACCGGCTCGAAATCCCAACTCGACGCGGTGTCGAAGGTGCACGCCATCGCTGCCGCCGGCACCCGTTGCGGCCAGCCCAGCGCGAGTGAGATCGGCAACTTCATATCCGGCGGGCTGGCCTGCGCGATGGTGGAGCCGTCGGTGAAGGTGACCATCGAGTGCACGATGGACTGCGGATGGACCACGACGTCGATGCGGTCGTAGGGCACCCCGAACAGCAGGTGTGTCTCGATCAACTCCAAGCCTTTGTTGACCAGGGAGGCCGAATTCAAGGTGTTCATCGGGCCCATGTTCCAGGTGGGATGAGCACCGGCCTGCTCGGGCGTCACCGACTCCAGGTCGGCGGCCGACCAGCCCCGAAACGGACCCCCCGAGGCGGTGAGCACGAGGGTGGCGACCTCCTCGGCCCGACCGGCACGCAGGCACTGGGCCAGTGCGGAGTGCTCGGAGTCCACCGGGACGATCTGGCCCGGGCTGGCGGCCTTGAGGACCAGCGGACCGCCGGCAACCAGCGATTCCTTGTTGGCCAGCGCGAGCCGGGCCCCGGTGGCCAGCGCCGCCAGGGTCGGCTCCAGGCCCAGGGATCCCACCAGTGCGTTGAGCACCACGTCGGCCTCGGTGTCGTTGATCAGCCTGGTGAGAGCGTCTGGTCCGGTGTAGGCGACCCCGCCGATCCGGTCGGCTGCCGCGGGATCGGTGACCGCGACCTGGGCGACCCCGGTCTCGGCGCGCTGGCGGGCGAGCAACTCGGCATTCGCGCCTCCCGCGGCCAACCCGACCACCTCGAACCGGTCCGGGTTGGCGGCGATGAGTTCGAGCGCCTGGGTGCCGATCGAACCGGTACTGCCGAGGATCAGCACGCGCACGCGGGAAGTCACTCAATCATTCTCCCATCTGCACCCACCGGGTCCCGTCAGGTATCACCTGGATCCCCACCGAACTCACCTGCCCCACCAGCCCCGCACGCCCGACTGATGCACCGGCTGTCGTGTGAGTGCGGTCACACCGGCCCATCCCCGGGCCCTGACGCGACGAAGATCGTTGTGTGGCCGTCGATCGCGGTCGCCTCAACCAGTCGCAAGGAGAAAACGACACATGCTCATCCAACGCTCAGCCTTCACTGCCGTTGGCCTGGCCGCCGTCACCGCCCTGACCCTCGCGGGGTGTTCCACCGCCACCAAGGAGTCCACCTCGAAGGACACCGCGACCACGACGTCACCGGCGATGACCACCACCGCGGCAGCCGCGCCGGCCGCCGGGGACCTCGTCGGTGCGGGTTGCGCCGGCTACGCGGAGAAGGTGCCCACCGGCCCGGGTTCGGTGGAGGGGCTGGCCAAGGATCCCGTCGCGACCGCGGCGTCGAACAGCCCGGTCCTGACCACGCTGGCCTCCGCCCTGTCGGGCAAGCTCAACCCGGACGTGAACCTGGTCGAGACCCTCAACACCGGTGAGTACACGGTCTTCGCCCCGACCGACGACGCGTTCGCCAAGCTGGACGCCGCAACCGTCGACAAGCTCAAGACCGACGCCGCTCTGCTGACCTCGATCCTGACCTATCACGTCGTCCCGGCGCAGGCCGGTCCGGCCCAGGTCGTCGGTACACACGCCACCGTCCAGGGCTCGAACCTGGAGGTCACCGGATCGGGCAACGACCTCATGGTCAACGACGCGGGGGTCGTCTGCGGAGGCATCAAGACGGCCAACGCGACGCTGTACCTGATCGACACGGTGCTGACCCCGCCGGCTGAGCCGGCCGCACCGACAGCGCCCGCCACGCCGACGCCCTAGGCCCCGGCTACCCCCACTGGCCGGCCAGGGCGGCGCGCCTCTCCTTCACGTCGCCCTGGCCGAGCCCCAACGTTTCCTGGTAAGCCGATCCGCGGCAAGGCAGCATGGGGCCATGCCCTCGCTGCTGTGGTTTCGTCGCGACCTGCGACTGCGGGATCTGCCGGCTCTCCTCGGCGCCGCGGACGACCAGACCGGGACTCTGGCGTGCTTCGTCCTCGACCCCCGGCTAGAGGCGTCCTCGGGGGCGCGACGACTGCAGTTCCTCGGGGACTCCCTGCGCTGTCTGACCGCCGCCCTCGACGGGCGCCTGCTGATCACCCGCGGTCGCCCGGAAGAGGTCGTCCCCCAGGTATGCCGGGCGATCGACGCTGGGGCCGTGCACATTTCAGCCGACTTCAGCCCGTTCGGACTGCGACGGGATGCCGCCGTCGGCGCCGAACTCGCCACCGCTGGCATCGACATGATCGCGACCGGTTCGCCCTATCTGGTCTCGCCGGGACGCGTCACCAAGGACGACGGCAGCCCGTACAAGGTCTTCACCCCCTTCTTCAACCGCTGGCGCGAGGTCGGCTGGCGCGAGCCGGCCCGGACCGGACCGGACACGACCGCCTGGGTTGACCCCGACGACGTCACGGGACTGCCGGCCCGCACCGATGCTCCCGACCCCGGCGCGAGCCTCGACGTTCCGGCCGGCGAGGCCGAGGCGCTGCAGCGGTGGGCGCAATTCCTGGCCGACGGCATCGGCCGGTACGGCACCGATCGCGACCGCCCCGCGACACCGGGAACCAGTCGCATGTCGGCCCACCTCAAGTTCGGCACCATCCATCCCCGGACGATGGCGGCGGACCTCGACCTCCGCGACTCCGGTGCCGCCGCCTACCTTCGGGAGCTTGCTTTCCGCGATTTCTACGCCGAAGTTCTCTATCGCTGGCCGGAAAGCGCCTGGCGGAACTGGAATCCGAAGTTCGACGCCATCGAAGTCGAGTCCGGACCGCAGGCGCACGAGGCGTTCGAGGCCTGGAAGCAGGGCCGGACCGGCTACCCCATCGTCGACGCCGGAATGCGGCAGCTCAATCAGACCGGCTTCATGCACAACCGGGTCCGGATGATCGTGGCATCGTTTCTCGTCAAGGATCTGCACCTGCCGTGGCAGTGGGGCGCACGCTGGTTCATGGAACAGCTCGCCGACGGCGATCTGGCCAGCAACCAGCACGGCTGGCAGTGGTGCGCGGGCACCGGAACCGACGCGGCCCCCTACTTCCGAGTGTTCAATCCGACCGCACAGGGCGAGAAATTCGATCCCGACGGGGCTTATGTCCGCCGGTGGGTGCCGGAGCTGGCCGACGCCGTTGACGTCCACCGGCTGAAGGCCGGGCCGCCCGAGGGCTACCCCGAACCGATCGTCGATCATGCGGCCGAGCGGGCCGAGGCATTGCGCCGGTACGGCCTGATCAGCTGAGCCGGCTGTGCCAGAATGGCGTCAGCACACGACAGGAGCCCTCATGGTCAGCACCGACATCGAGCGTTACAAGGTCGATCCCGCCGACGTCCCGTCCGCGGATTGGGGATGGAGCAAGATCACCCATCGGACCTGGTACGCCGTGGGCATCTTCATCGTCGTCTTCCTGCTGGGCATGATGCACGGCAACCACATCGGCCACGTCGAAAACTGGTTTCTGCTCGCGTTCGCGGTGCTGACCGCCGGCGCAATCGTCCGCGACTGGTGGCTGCGCCGGCGCAAGATTTTGCGCTAGCTCTACCCGCCTTCGGCGGCCAGCTGGCCGCAGGCCCACGCTGATCGCCCGCGCTCCAGCTACCCGCCTTCGGCGGCCAGCTGGCCGCAGGCCGACGCTGATCGCCCGCGCTCCAGCTACCCGCCTTCGGCGGCCAGCTGGCCGCAGGCGGCCGCGATCTCGCGTCCGCGCGTATCCCGTACCGTGCACGACACCCCCTGCGCGCGCACCCGCCGCACGAACTCCCGCTCCACCGCCTTGGGACTGGCATCCCAGCGGCTGCCCGGAGTCGGGTTGAGCGGGATCAGGTTCACATGGGCCAACGGACCCAGGGCTCGGTGCAGCGTGCGCCCCAGCAGGTCGGCCCGCCAGGGCTGGTCGTTGATGTCGCGGATCAGCGCGTACTCGATCGAGACCCGGCGGCCGGTCAAGTCGGCGTAGTAGCGGGCCGCGTCGAGTGCCTCGGCGACCTTCCATCGCCGATTCACCGGCACCAGGGTGTCCCGCAGTTCGTCATCGGGGGTGTGTAGCGACAGCGCCAACGTGACGCCCAGTCGCTCCTCGGCGAGCCGGCGAATCGCCGGGGCCAGACCGACGGTGGACACCGTCACCGACCGCGCGGAAAGACCGAACCCCTCGGGCGCGGGGGCCACGATCCGCCGGACGGCGGCGATGACCCGGTCGTAGTTCGCCAGCGGCTCACCCATCCCCATGAACACCACGTTGGACAGCCGGTCGCCGAAATCGTCGCGCAGCGTCAGCGCAGCGGCCCGCACCTGTTCGAGGATCTCGGCCGTACTCAGATTGCGGGTCAGGCCGGCCTGTCCGGTCGCGCAGAACGGACAGGCCATGCCACACCCGGCCTGGGAGGAGATGCACACGGTGTTGCGGTTGGGATACCGCATCAGAACCGACTCGAAAGTGGTCCCGTCCGGACTGCGCCACAGCGTTTTTCGGGTCGCACCGCCGTCGCACTCGATCTCGCGGACACCGGAAACCAGCGGCGGGAACAGCGCATCGGCAACGCTCTCGCGGACCGCGGCGGGCAGATCGGTCATCTGGCGCGGATCGGCGACCAGCCGGCCGTAGTACTGCGCAGCCAACTGACCGGCCCGAAACGGTGGCAGTCCCAGTTCGGTCACCGCGCTTCTGCGACCCTCGGCATCAAGGTCGGCGAAGTGACGCGGCGGTTGTCTCATCTCGTTTCCCGCTCACTCACGCCAGCAGCGACAGGACGATCCAGGTGGCCACCGCCGACGGCAGTGCGCCGTCGATCCGGTCCATCAGACCACCGTGGCCGGGCAGGAGCGTCCCCATGTCCTTGATCCCGAGGTCACGCTTGACCTGCGACTCGACCAGATCGCCGAGGGTGGCGGTGGTAACCAGCATCAAACCGAGTGGCACACCCACCCATGCGGGCTTGTCCATCAGGAACGCCACCGCCAGCACCGCGGCGGTGGTGCCGCAGACCAGCGAGCCCGCCAGTCCCTCCCACGACTTCTTCGGGCTGATTGCCGGGACCATGCGGTGTTTGCCGAACAGGACTCCGGCGGCATACCCGCCGATGTCGGAGAACACCACGCCCAGCATGAGCGCGAAGACGCGGGCGTAACCATCGGGGGGATAGACCAGCAGCGCGGCGAACGCGCCGCACAGGGGAATCCACGCCGCCAGAAAGACGGTCGCGGACGCGTCGCGCAGGTAGTTGACCGGTTGGCTGCGCAGACCCTCGCCGAACAGCCGCCAGGTCAGGCAGACCAGCACCGTTGCCCCAAAAGCACCCAGCGCGCCGGCGGCGCCGAACGGCCAGGTCAGCCAGACCATCGCCTGACCCCCGGCGATCAGTGGGATCAACGGGATGACGTAGCCGCCGTCGCGCAGTCGCCGCACCACCTCGTGGGTGGCGACGGCCATGGCGACCGCCACCATCAACACCCATCCGCGCGGCGCGAACACCAAGGTGCCGATGACCAGACCACCCAGCACGAGACTGACCGCGATCGCAGCCGGCAGGTTGCGACCGGCGCGTGACGTTTTCGCGGAATCAGACACGGGCGCGCGGTTGCCGGGCGGTCCTCAGACCTCCAGCAGCTCGCCTTCCTTGTTCTTGACCAGTTCCTCGATCTGGCCCACGTAGTTGTGGGTCACCTTGTCGAGATCCTTTTCCGCACGGCCGACTTCGTCCTCGCCGGCTTCGCCGTCCTTGCGGATGCGGTGCAGCTCTTCCATCGCGCGGCGGCGCACGTTGCGCACCGACACCTTGGCGTCCTCGCCCTTGGACTTGGCTTGCTTGACCAGCTCGCGCCGACGTTCCTCGGTCAGCGGAGGAATCGCCACTCGGATCACATTGCCGTCGTTGGTCGGGTTCACGCCGAGATCCGAGTTGCGGATGGCATCTTCGATGGCGCGCAACTGCCCGTTCTCATACGGCTTGATCACCACCAGGCGCGCCTCGGGAACATTGACGCTGGAGAGCTGGGTGATGGGGGTTGGCGAGCCGTAGTAGTCAACGACGATCCGGGAGAACATCCCGGGGTTGGCCCGCCCGGTCCGGATGGAGGAGAGGTCATCACGGGCGACCGCTACGGCCTTCTCCATCTTCTCCTCGGCGTCGAAGAGCGCCTCTTCAATCATCGTTACTCTCCATCGCTCAGCTTTTGACCAGCGTCCCGATCTTCTCACCCGCGACAGCCCGGGCGATATTCCCGTCGGCGAGCAGGTTGAAGACCAGTATCGGCATCCCGTTGTCCATGCAGAGGCTGAAGGCGGTCGCGTCCGCGACCCGCAGGCCGCGGTCGATGACCTCGCGATGGCTGATCTCGGTCAGCAGTTGGGCGGCCGGGTTCACCCGCGGGTCATCGGTGAACACCCCGTCGACGGCTTTGGCCATCAGCACCACCTCGGCGCCGATCTCCAGCGCGCGCTGCGCGGCCGTGGTGTCGGTGGAGAAATACGGCAGGCCCATCCCGGCGCCGAAGATGACCACCCGCCCCTTCTCCAGGTGCCGACGTGCCCGAAGAGGCAGGTACGGCTCGGCAACCTGGCCCATGGTGATCGCCGTCTGCACCCGGGTCACGATGCCTTCGCGTTCCAGAAAGTCTTGCAGCGCAAGGCTGTTCATCACCGTGCCGAGCATTCCCATATAGTCTGAACGGGTGCGCTCCATACCGCGCTGCTGAAGTTGCGCACCGCGGAAGAAGTTGCCTCCGCCGATGACCACTGCGACTTGGACGCCCGCCCGGACGACCTCGGCGATCTGGCGAGCCACCAGGGCCACCACGTCGGGATCGAGGCCGACCGAGCCACCGCCGAACATCTCACCGCCGAGCTTGAGCAGCACCCGGGTGTAGGTGGGCCGCAACGCCGTGGATCCGTTGCCGCTTTCTCCCATGGCTCCAATCCTGCCTCATCGGCGAGGTCGGCTCGGCGGGGGGTGGCGGGGTCTAGCCGGCCTCGCTGATCCTCGGCCAGGGTTTGGCCGCCTCGAGCTCGTAGGCCAGCTCGAGCAGCCGCCGGTCGTGGCCCGTCGGCGCGGCGAACATCATCCCGACCGGCATTCCGGCGGCGTCTGCGGCCATCGGCAAGGAGATCGCGGGGTCGCCCGTGGCGTTCTGCAGCGGGGTGAACGCCACCCAATCCGTCAATCGGTCGATGACCTCCTGGTAGTCCGCAGAGGGATCGAGGTGTCCGATGCGGGGGGTCTCCTCGGCCAGGGTCGGGGTCAGCAGGATGTCGTAGTCGCGGAAGAACCGGGCGCTGACCCGTCGTAGCCTGCTCAGCCGGGTGATCGCGGCGGGCGCCCGGTGCAGGTTACGACTGGCGTGGCGGTCCAGACCGAGTGTCAGATTGTCCAGCCGGCTGCGGTCGAAGCTCGGCCCGAAGGTGCGCTGGCCGGTGCGCACCAGGGTCATGGCCAGCAGTGCCCAGTACAGCAGGAAATCGTCGGCGAAGGAGCTCGGGACCGGGCTGCGGTCCAGCCGGTCGACGTGGTGCCCGAGTCTTTCGAGCACACCGGCCGTCTGCAGGGTCAGCTCGCACATGGTCGGGCTGGAATCCCGGTTCACCGAGCGGGTGACCACCGCCACTCGCAACCGGTCCCGGCCGGGTCCGGTCACCGCCCCGACGGGTAGCAGCCGGCGGTTGCGCCAGATTCGCTCCGCCTCGCGGTAGAACGCGGCGGTATCCCGCACGGAGCGGGTCAGCACGCCATCGTTGACCAGTTTGACCGGCATCTGGCGGGCAAGCTTGTCCAGCGGCAGCCGACCACGCGAGGGTTTGAGACCGACCAGACCGTTGCAGGCCGCCGGGATGCGGATCGACCCGCCCCCGTCGTTGGCGTGTGCGATCGGGACCACGCCCGCGGCGACGAACGCGCCCGATCCCGACGACGAGGCGCCGGCGGTGTAGTCGGTGTCCCACGGGTTGCGCACCGCGCCGAGTCGCGGGTGCTCGGCGGAGGCACTGAAACCGAACTCCGACAGCTGCGTCTTGCCGAGCGGGTTCAGTCCGGTGGCGAGGAAGAACCGGGCGAAATCGCCGTGACCGGGCAGCGGACGCGGCTCCCACGCGTCGGTGCCCTGCATGGTGGGCATGCCCTCGACGTCGACGTTGTCCTTGATGTAAGTCGGGACTCCGTCGAAATACCCGCCCTGGCGCGACGAGGCGCGTTCCCGGGCGCGCTGGAAGGTCTCGTGCGCCAACCCGTTGAGGGCCGGATTGACCGCCTCGGTGCGGGCGATCGCGGCCTCGACGAGTTCAGCGGGTGACACCCGCCCGGTTCGCAGCGCGTCCACCAACGCCACGGCGTCGAGTTCGCCGAGGGCGTCGTCACGGAACGCGTGTACGTGCCTCATGGCCGGGTGACCTAGGGCTGACCGACCTCGAAGCGGACGAACCTGGTTACGGTGACACCCGCCTCGTCGAGCAGGTCCTTGACGGTCTTCTTGCTGTCTGACACCGACGGCTGCTCCAGCAGCACGTGGTCTTTGAAGAAGCCGGCGAGCCGGCCCTCCACGATCTTCGGCAGCGCCTGCTCGGGCTTGCCCTCGTTCTTGGCCGTCTCGGTGGCGATCCGGCGCTCGTCGGCCACGACCTCCTCGGGCACCTCGTCGCGACTGAGGTAGCGGGCCTTGAGCGCGGCGATCTGCAGGGCGACGGCGTGCGCGGCATCGCGGTCCGACCCCTCGAACTCGACCAGCACCCCGACGGCCGGGGGCAGGTCGGCGGCCCGCTTGTGCAGATAGGTCTCGACACTGCCGTCGAAGTACTCGACACGGCGCAGCTCGAGCTTCTCGCCGATCTTGGCCGACAGCTCGCCGATCGTCTGCTCGACGGTCTTGCCGCCGATTTTCGCGTTCTTCAGCGCGTCGAGATCGGTGGTCTTGGCGGCGAGTGCCGCCTCGAGGATGCTGTCGGCAAGACTCTGGAATTCGGCGTTCTTGGCGACGAAATCGGTCTCGGAGTTCAGCTCGATCAAGGCACCGGACTTGGCGGCCACCAGACCCTCCGCGGTGGCCCGCTCGGCGCGCTTGCCGACATCCTTGGCGCCCTTGATACGCAGGGCCTCGATCGCTTTGTCGAAGTCACCGCCGTTGTCGGCCAGCGCATTCTTGCAGTCGAGCATGCCGGCGCCGGTCACCTCACGAAGCCGCTTGACGTCGGCGGCGGAATAGTCAGCCATCTCAGCCCTCCGCGGGGGTCGTTGCGGTGGCGACCGGTTCGGGGTCCGCCGGGGGCTCAACCGAGGCTTCCGCCGGGGAGGCGGCGATGGCCGCGCCGGCCAGCAGTTCCTGCTCCCACTCGGCCAGGGGTTCGGCCTCTTCCTGCTTGTCCCCGCCAAGCCCGGCTCGGGCCTGCAGACCCTCGGCGACGGCGGAGGCGATGACCCTGGTCAGCAGCGCGGCTGAGCGGATCGCGTCGTCGTTACCCGGGATCGGGTAATCGACCAGGTCGGGATCGCAGTTGGTGTCGAGGATCGCGATGACCGGGATGCCCAGCTTGCGGGCCTCGCCGACGGCGATGTGCTCCTTGTTGGTGTCGACGACCCACACGGCCGAGGGCACCTTGTTCATGTCACGGATGCCGCCGAGGCTGCGCTCGAGCTTGTTCTTCTCCCGGGTCAGACCGAGGATCTCCTTCTTGGTGCGACCCTCGAAGCCGCCGGTCTGCTCCATCGCCTCGAGTTCCTTGAGGCGCTGTAGCCGCTTGTGCACGGTGGAGAAGTTGGTCAGCATCCCGCCCAGCCAGCGCTGGTTCACGTAGGGCATGCCGACTCGTTTGGCCTCCTCCGCGATGGACTCCTGGGCCTGCTTCTTGGTGCCGACGAACAGCACGCTGCCGCCGTGGCCGACCGTCTCCTTGACGAACTCGTAGGCCCTGTCGATGTAGGTCAGGGTCTGCTGGAGGTCGATGATGTAGATGCCGTTGCGGTCGGTGAAGATGAACCGCTTCATCTTGGGGTTCCAGCGCCGGGTCTGATGCCCGAAGTGGGTGCCGCTGTCGAGCAGCTGCTTCATGGTTACAACAGCCATGTCGGCTATGTCCTCACGTCTGTCGGTTGTCGCCCGGCGTCGGGTGAAGCCGGGCCCTGGCACCTGCACGCACACCGACCCGTCGGGGACGGGACCAACCGGTGGGCGCGGCATCATGTCGGCGAGCGACCGTGCACTCAGGCGCGCGAAGTCAGTCCGCGTCAGCGAACTGCGGTTTTGAGTTTACACACAGTGGCGTGTTGATCCCCAATCGGGAGCCGGGCGGTCGCGCGACCGCCGTGGGTCGGCTGAACTGGGCTGATGCGGCGTACAGCGGTATTTCTTGCGGCGTTGCTGGTCGGCGCCGGGCCGGCCGGCGCCGAGGGCGAACGTCTGGACTGGCCACTGGATCCGGCCGGCCCGCAGATCGTGACCAGGGCGTTCGATGCCCCTTCGCCCGACTGGCAGCGCGGTCACCGCGGGGTCGATCTGGCCGGCCGGCCGGGCCAGCCCGTCTATGCCGCCGGCGCGGGAACCGTCGTGTTCGCGGGCCTGCTCGCGGGGCGTCCGGTGGTGTCCGTCGCCCATCCCGGCGGGCTGCGCACCAGCTACGAGCCGGTCGAAGCCGCGGTGAGTCCCGGGCAATCGGTCGCGGCGGGCACACCTCTGGGCCGGCTGCTGGCCGGGCACGCCGGCTGCGCGGGCGCGGCCTGTCTGCACTGGGGCGCGATGTGGGGACCTGCGGCACGGGCTGACTACGTCGATCCGCTGGGCCTACTGGCCGGCACGCCGGTCCGGCTCAAGCCGGTGGGAGGTCAGGCCCGCGGGTGGGCCTGGTCGTGGACGGCGCGCAGCCGCGCCACCGTGACGTGGGTGTAGAGCTGGGTGGTGGCCAGGCTGGAGTGGCCGAGCAACTCCTGGACGACCCGAAGGTCGGCGCCGCCCTCGAGCAGGTGGGTCGCCGCACTGTGGCGCAGGCCGTGCGGGCCGATGTCGGGTGCCCCGTCGACCGCGGACACGGTCTGGTGCACGACGGTGCGGGCCTGTCGCGGATCGAGCCGGCGCCCGCGCGGGCCGAGCAACAGCGCCGCACCCGAACCGTCCCCGGCCAGGGCGGGACGCCCGTGGGCCAGCCACGCACTCAACGCCGCCGAGGCCGGCCTGCCGAACGGGACGGTGCGCTGCTTGTTGCCCTTGCCCAACACCCGCAGCAGCCGCCGGCCGGAATCCACATCGTCGAGATCCAGGCCGCACAGTTCGCTCACCCTGATGCCGGTGGCGTAGAGCATCTCGACGATCAGCCGGTCGCGTAGCGCAAGCGGGTCACCCTGCTCGGCGCCGAGGTCGGCTGCGTCCATGGCCGCCCTGGCCTGGTCGGCGCGCAGCACTGCCGGCAGGGTGCGACGGCCCTTCGGCAGCTGCAGCCGCGTCGCGGGGTCGGCCCCCAGCAGACCCCGGCGCACGGCCCAGGCGGTGAACGTCTTGACCGCCGAGGTACGTCGCGCCAGCGTCGTGCGGGCCGCACCGGCGGCGGCCTGGGCAGCCAGCCAGGACCGCAGCACCGGCAGGGACAGCGCGTCCAGCCCCGCGCCGGGTGCCCGCTCGTCGAGGAAGGCGAACAGCCCGCGCAGGTCGGTCAGGTAGGCCCGGCGGGTGTGTTCGGACCGGCCTCGTTCCAACGCCAGGTGCTCGGCGTAGGCCTCGAGGATCTCGGCGTAGTCGGCGGGGCGGTCCACCCCTCTACCGTGGCAGACCGGGCTCCGGGAAGCCGTCAGCGGGCAGGCGTGTCCGGCGGCTATTCCACCAGGCGACGCCGCATCGCCTCGGCGACGGCGGCGGCTCGGTCGGACACCCCGAGCTTCTCGTACAGGCGCTGGACGTGGGTGCGGATCGTCGTCGGGGCCAGGTGCAGGCGGGCCGCGATGTCGGGCACCGACAGCCCTTCGGCGATGAATTTGATGACCTCGGTCTCCCGCGGCGACAGCAGGGTCGCGTCTCCCCGTGACCGCTGCCGCAGCTCGTTGGCCAGCCCGCTGGCGATCTCGGTGGGCACGTAGCCGTCCCCGCGGGCACAGCTCATGATGGCGGCCACGATCTCGTCGCGGTCGGACTCCTTGGTCAGGTATCCGGCCGCCCCGCCTGCCAGCGCCTCGTAGACGGTCGCGGGGTCCTCGGTGGCGCTCAGGATCAGCACGTGGGTGGGCAGGCCGTCGCGGGCAACCGCCTGGGCGACCGCCAATCCGTCCAGTTCGGGCATCCGATAGTCCAGGAGCGCCACCGCGGGCTGGTGTTCGCGGATGGCCTCCAGAGCGGCGCGCCCGTCGCCGACCTCGGCGACGATGTTGATGCGGCCGGTTTCCTTCATCGCCTTCACCACTCCGGCCCGGTACATCGGGTGGTCGTCGCCGACCACGACGGTGACCATTTCCGACTGTCTTGGCATACCTGCTCCTCGGCTGCTGTTCGGCCGGTGGTAATCGTTTCACAGTCGCACTTGATTCACCGGCTACGTCGGAAGGTGTCCCGTGGAACTACCCGAACTCGATCGGATCCGCCACGCCTACGAGCTGAACGCGCTGCGCATCGTGGCCCTGGTGCGCCTCGGGGTGGCGGTGGTGATGATCGTGGCCGCGCACGTCGGCCTGCGACCGAAATGGCCTCCCTACGAGGCGATGCCCTGGGGGTATCTGCTGGTCGCGATCTACGCGGCCGCGGTGCTGTTCAGCTCCCGGGCCCGCGCATTGGATTCGTCACGGACGCTCTCGCGCCTCCAGCTGGTGTTGGTTGTCATCGACGTCGCCATGGTCGTGACATTCAAGTTGTCCTGCCCCGACGGCGCCTACGTTCCCCTGCTGGCGCTCACCCTGCTGCCGCTGATGGTGGTGCTCGACGTCTCATGGCGACGGGCCGCACTGGTACTGGCGGCGATCGCGGTGTTCTTCGCTTTCGAGATCTCCACCGACCCGGTGATGCGCGAGCAGATCGGTCCGGGCCGGATGATCCTGGTGTGCGTGGTGTTCGTCTTCCTCTGCTGCACGGTCTGGCTGGCGGTCTACGCACAGGCGCGACACATCGATGAGATCGCCCGCTTGACGGCATCGCGCCAGGAACTGCTGATCGACGCCATCGGCGCCTCCGACGAACAGCGCCGGGTGATTTCGGAATACATCCATGATGGGCCGCTGCAGTCGGTACTGATGGCCCGCCAGGACATCGTCGCGGTTCTCAAACGCCATCCCGACGAAGGGCTCGACCGTGCCCTGGCCGGACTGCGCGACGCGACGGCTCAGATGCGCGAGGCCACCTTCGAACTGCATCCCGCGGTACTGGCGGGCGCGGGTCTGGCGCGCGCTCTCACGCAGTTAGCGGCGACCCAGTCCGACCGTTCGGGCATCGACATCACCGTCGACATCGACTACCCGCGCCCGGACGAGACCGATCCGCTGGTGTTCGGTGTCGCGCGCGAGTTGTTGTCCAACGTGGTGCGGCATTCCCGGGCGACCAGGGCGAAGCTCACCCTCAAGGAGTCAGACGGGGTGTGCCGGCTCGACGTCGTCGACGACGGGATCGGGGTGTGCACGGACGAGGCGGCACGCCGTCTTGCCGAGGGTCATATCGGTCTCGCCTCACAGCGCATCCGGGTCGAAGCGGCCGGGGGCTCGATGTACTTCATGGACGTGCCCACCGGCACCCACGTCGCCGTCACCGTGCCGCTGGTCGACTCCGCCCGACCGGTGGCAGCCCTCGCCTAGGTGCCGCGCGCCAGCCGCCAGCGTCCCTCCTGGCGCTGCACGAGCCCGGCGATCTCCAGCATTGCCAGGGGTCCGAGCACCTGGGCCGCAGCCACGCCCGAGGCGACCGCGATCTGATCGGGCGTGCTGGCGCCGCGCGCCGGCACGGCGTCGTAGATCTGCCGCTCGATCTCGGTGAGCTCGTCCAGGGCGGTCCTGGGCCCGGCCGGGTGGTCGGCGAATTCACCTGCTCGGCCGACGATCTCGCGCACTTCGTCGGCGCAGGTCACCAGTTCGGCTCCCTCTCTTAGCAGAATGTGGCAGCCGGTCGAGGATGAGGAGGTCACCGGTCCGGGGACTGCGCAGACGACCCGGCCCAGCCCCCGCGCCCAGGCTGCCGTGCTGGCCGCACCGCTGCGCAGTCCGGCTTCGACGACGACCGTCGCGCGGGCCAGGGCCGCGACCAGGCGGTTGCGGGTGAGGAATCGGTGGCGCGCCGGGCGCACGCCGGGCGGGTATTCGCTGACCAACAGTCCGGTCTGGCTGATGCGGTGCAGCAGAGCGGAATGCCCGGCCGGGTAGAGCACGTCGAGCCCGCCGGCCAGCACCGCGACCGTGGCCCCGTCGGCGGCCAGTGCGGCACGGTGGGCGGCCCCGTCGATGCCGTAGGCGCCGCCGGAGACCACGCTCACCGCGCGCTCGACGAGTCCGGTCGACAGCTCTGCGGCTACGTGTTCGCCGTAGGCGGTGCAGGCGCGGGTACCGACGATGGCAGCTGCGCGCTCGCAGACTTCGTCGAGGCGGAGCGGCCCGATCACCCACAGGGCCATCGGCGGGTGGCCCTGGATTTTGTCACGCACCGGAATCCCGCCGAAGGATGCGAACGCCAGCCTCGGCCACTCCTCATCGTCGGGCGTGACGAGCCGGCCCTCGCGGCGGCGAAGCACATCAAGGTCCTCGGCCGCGCAATCGATGTCGCGCCGCGCCTCGGTGCTTCGGGCCAGCTCGTCGGTGACCTTGCCGCGACGCACCCGCTCGGCCGCCTCCAGCGGGCCGACGCTGTCGATCAACGCAGACAATTCAGCACACGGCTGTTCGGCCACCCTGGACAGGTAGGCCCACGCCCGCGCCGACAACTCCGCGTCACTCACCCGTGTCGCTCCGGCTGCCGGAAACTCAGGGCGACCGCCACCTCGTCGGACCCCGGAGCCGTCCGGCCGGCCAGATCGCACAGCGTCCAGGCGACCCGCAGCGATCTGTCCAGCCCGCGATTGCTGATGAGACCGCGGTCCAGCGCGGTCTTCAGCGGCGCCATCGCCGCCGCACCCAGTGCGAAGTGCCGGCGCAGCACAGCGCCGCTCACTTCGGCGTTGGTGGTGAACCCGTGTGGCGCCCAGCGTTGGGCTGCGGCCGCCCGCGCCGCCGAGACCCGGGCCCGCACGATGTCACTGCTCTCCGCGGCCTCGGGTGCGAAAGCTCCGGCGCGCACGGTGTGCATCTGCACCCGCAGATCCACCCGGTCGAGCAGCGGACCGGACAGCTTGCCGAGGTAACGGCGCTTTTGCAGCGAGGAGCAGGTGCAGTCGCTCTCCCGCGCCGGAGCGCAGGGACACGGGTTGGCCGCCGCGATGAGCTGGAAGCGCGCCGGGTACCGCGCCACCCCGTCACGCCGGGCGATACGGATTTCGCCGTCCTCCAGGGGTGTGCGCAACGCCTCCAGCGCGCTGACCCGTAGCTCGGCGCACTCGTCGAGAAAGAGCACACCCCGGTGCGCCATGCTGACCGCGCCCGGCCGGGCAAGGCCGGAACCCCCGCCGACGAGGGCGGCCACACTCGACGAGTGGTGCGGCGCGATGAACGGCGGCCTGGTGACCAGCGGAGTGCGCCCGCACAGTGTGCCTGCCACGGAGTGGATTGCCGTCACCTCCAGTGCCTCACCCTCGGACAGATCCGGAAGCAGCCCGGGAAGCCTCTGGGCCAGCATGGTCTTTCCGACTCCGGGCGGCCCGGTCACCATGAGGTGGTGGGCGCCCGCCGCGGCGACTTCGACGGCGAAGCGGGCCTGTGTCTGTCCGATGACGTCGGCCAGATCGGCGCCACGATCGCACACCGGCGCCGGGCGGTCGATCCGCGATTGGAGGCCTGTACCCGAGTCCAGCCAGCGCTGCATCTGCCGAAGGGTGCGAACACCGAGCACCTCGATGCCCTCGACGAGGCTGGCCTCGGCGAGGTTGTCGCCGGGAACCACAACGGCGGCCCAGCCCCGTCGCTTGGCGGCGAGCACCGCGGGCAGCACCCCGCGGACCGGACGCACCCGCCCGTCGAGGGCGAGTTCGCCGAGCAGAACTGTCTGCTCCAGCCGAGGCCAGGGTTTCTTGCGGTCCGCCGAGAGCACGGCCGCCGAGAGCGCGACGTCGTACATCGAGCCGGCCTTGGGCAGCGAGGCCGGGGACAGCGCCACCGTCAGCCGTGACATCGGCCAGGTGTTGCCGCAGTTGGTGACGGCGGCGCGGACCCGGTCCCGTGATTCCTGCACCGCCGCATCGGGCAGGCCGACCAAGTGGAACCCCGGCAGGCCGGCGGTGATATCGGCTTCGATCTCGACGATGTCACCGTCGAGTCCGCGAACCGCGACCGAGAAGGCTCGACCCAGCGCCATCAGCCCACACCCCGCAGATGTGTCACCTCGGGGGTACGTTGGCGGCCGACACGCACCCCGACGACGTCGATGCGCACGCGCACCCAGCGCCGGTCCTGGCCAGCCAGCCAGAGTCCGGCCAGTCTGCGCAGCCGCCGCACCTTTCGCGGCGTCACCGCCTCGGCCAGCCCGCCGAAGCCGTCGCCGGTGCGGGTTTTGACCTCGACGAAGACGACCGCGGCGTCATCTTCGCTGGCGATCACGTCGATCTCGCCGTAGCGGCAGCGCCAATTGCGCTGCAGTATTCGCATGCCCAGGGCGCGCAGATGCTCGACGGCAACCTGCTCGCCGAAGGCGCCCAATTCGGCGCGGGTGAAGGTGGTCACCTGCCCAGCCTGTACCGCGGATCCGACACCGTCCGTCACTCAGGCGCGATAACGCCGGGGTTATCCCCAGCGGCTCATTGATGCACAGCCCACCTACTCGGGCAGCCGCAACTCCGGCTTCTCGACTTCCTCGATGTTGACGTCTTTGAAGGTGATGACCCGGACCTGCTTGACGAACCGGGCCGGCCGGTACATGTCCCACACCCAGGCATCGCCCAGGCGCAGTTCGAAGTAGACCTCGCCTTCGGTGTTGCGCGGCACCAGTTCGACACTGTTGGCCAGATAGAAGCGGCGTTCGGTTTCGACGACGTAGCTGAACTGACCGACGATGTCCTTGTACTCGCGGTACAGCGAGAGCTCCATCTCGGTTTCGTACTTCTCGAGATCCTCGGCACTCATTGACTCAGCTGTCCTTCTCTCGAACCGGCCTCATCGGGTCTGGCCCGATAAAGGTATTCAAGTATCTCCGACCGGTCCCCCGCGACCCGGCGGACGTTGATGAAGGAGCGCCGATGTTCACTGCACGGCCCCAGCTCGGCCAGCGCCGCGCCGTGTGCCGGGGTGCTGTAGCCCTTGTGCTCGGCGAAGCCGTAGCCCGGGTGCTCGCGGTCCATCGCGGTCATGAGCCGGTCACGGCTGACCTTGGCGAGCACGCTGGCCGCCGCGATACACGCGGCCGCGCCATCGCCACCGGGCACGGGCAGCGAGGGGACCGACAGGCCGGGCACCCGGAAACCGTCGCAGAGCACGTACCCGGGTCGTAGCGACAAGCCGGCCACGGCACGGCGCATCCCCTCGATATTGGCCGCGTGCACGCCCCGGCGATCCACCTCGGCCGCGGAGATGAAGACGACGTGATAGGCGAGCGCGTAGCGACGGATGATCCGGAATAGTTCGGCGCGTCGATCAGGTGTGAGTTTTTTGGAGTCGTCCAGCGTGGCCAGGCTGTCGAACCGGTTCGGGCCGAGCACACACGCCGCAACCACCAGTGGTCCCGCACAGGCACCCCGGCCAACCTCGTCGACTCCCGCCACCGGACCCAGGCCGTTGCGGTACAGCGCCGACTCGAGAGTCCGCAGTCCCGCGGCTCTCCGGATGACCGTGCGCGGTGGCCACATCGTCGGCGGCACGGTCAGCCCTGCTGCGGGTCGACCGAGACTATGCCGCCCCACCGCGAGGGGGGCCACGCGATGAACCTGGCCTTGCCGATGACGTTGTCCACTGGGACCGTGCCCGTCACGGGATCCCCGGTGCACAGCACACCCTTCTGGGCCTCTACGGGCGTGCTGGTGCAGTGCGCGCGGGAGTCCGACGAGTGGGTCCGGTTGTCCCCCATCACCCAGAGCCGATCCTCAGGCACCTGCACCGGGCCGAACTCGTTGCCAAGGCAGGGATAGACCGCCGGATCGGCCATCATCGTCGTCGCATCGAGGTAGGGCTCGGTGAGTGGCTCCCCGTCAACGGTGAGCCCGGTATCGGCGCGGCATTGGACGGTCTGACCGCCGACCGCGATGATCCGCTTCACCAGATTGTTCTCGTCGGGCGGGACGAAGCCGATGAAGGACAGCGCGTTCTGCACCCAGCGCAGGGCGACATTGTCGGACCGGATCGATTTGTAGCCGACATTCCAGTTCGGCGGGCCCTTGAAAACGATGACGTCACCGGGTTGCGGCGTTCCGAACCGGTAGGTGAGCTTGTCGACCATGATGCGGTCACCGACGCAGCCCTTGCAGCCGTGCAAAGTGGGCTCCATCGATTCGGATGGAATGAGGTAGGGGCGTGCGATGAAGGTCAGAGTGACGTAGTAGATGACCAGCGCGATCGAGACCAGGATTGCGCCCTCGCGAAGCGCTGAGCGCTTCTTGCCGTCCTTGCCGTCCTCGTCGGCTGCGCCGGCTTCCGTCGCGCGGTCGGGATCTTCGGTGGCGGTCACCAGATCAGCGTAGTACTGACCACATGAGCAAGCTCAGCGCTTCTCCTTGATCTTGGCTTTCTTGCCTCGGAGCTCGCGCAGGTAGTACAGCTTGGCCCGGCGGACATCGCCACGAGTGACGACCTCGATGCGGTCGACATTGGGCGAATGCACCGGGAAGGTCCGCTCGACCCCGACGCCGTAGCTCTCCTTGCGCACCGTGAAGGTCTCCCGGATCCCGCCGCCGGACCGGCGCAGCACCACACCCTTGAAGACCTGAATGCGCTGCTTATTGCCCTCGATAACCTTGACGTGGACGCTGACGGTGTCGCCGGGGCCGAAGGTGGGGATGTCGTCGCGCAGCGAAGCCTGGTCGACGAAGTCGAGGGTGTTCATGAAGGTGACACTCCCTTGCGTTAGAGGTGCGGGCAGAGTCCGGGGGCGCTGCGGGCGGGGGGTCCGGCCGGCGCGTTCAGGTGCCCCGAGCGTGTCCCTCATTCTGCCAGATCAGGCTACGTGGGGCGAAATCGCAGGGTCCGCGACCCGCCCGCTGATGGCGCCGGAATGGCCGGGAAACGGTTACCCTTAGCGAGCCGATCAGGCCTATCAGGGAGCGAATTCATGCGACGTCAGCCGTCGGTGCTGCTCACCGGCACCGCAGTGGTCGCGGCCGGGCTGCTCCTGGGGGCCTCGTCGGCGGCCTCGCACAGTCGTTCCCCCGATCAGGTGACCCTGCTGGCCGCGGGGCCCCACCTTGCTCTGGACACCCCGGCCGCACCTCCGCGGCCCCTGGTGAACCTGGACGTCCTGGCCGCCGAGGCGATCGCCGACGCGCAGCAGCGTGGAGCCGACATCAGCTTCGAGTTCCTCGACCGCCAGACCGGCCAGGTGGTGCGCGGCGGCGACGGCGCTGCGTTTCCCCTTGCGTCGGTCGCCAAGCTGTTCATCGCCGATGACCTGCTGATGCAGGCTGCGCAGCAGCGAGTCCCGCTCAGCCCGGATGACCGCCGAGGGCTTGATGCGATGCTGCGGTCCTCCGACGATTTCGCCGCCAACACGTTCTGGGTTCGCAACGGCGGCAACGCGATCGTCTCGCGGGTCGTCGCCCGCTACGGACTCTCCAGCACCACGCCGCCCTATGACGGCAATTGGTGGACAACGATGAGCACCGTCGGAGATCTGGTGCGTTACTACGACAAGCTGCTCGACGGCAGCGGCGGTCTGCCACGACAGCAGGCCACGGCGATCATCTCTGACCTCGCGGCTTCGACGCCGCTGGGGATCGACGGTTACCCGCAGCGATTCGGTATCCCGGACGGGCTGTTCGCCGAACGCGTTGCGGTCAAGCAAGGCTGGATGTGCTGCTGGAACGGACCGAACTGGTTGCACATGTCGACAGGCATCGTCGGTCCAGGCGATCGCTACGTGATCGCGATCGGGTCGATGCAGCCCGTCGACGAACTGACTGCGCGTAACACGATCACCCAGGTCGTGCGGAACATGTTCCCCGGCGGTCATATCTGATCGCGAGTAGCTAGTCCGCCAGCAGATCCGGTCGACGTTGGCGAGTCCGCTGCAATGCCTGCTCGTTCCGCCAGGCCGCGATCTTCGCGTGGTCGCCCGACATCAGCACCTCCGGGACGTGCAGGCCACGCCACTCTGGCGGACGCGTGTAACTGGGCCCCTCCAACAGTCCGTCCCGCGATTCAGACAGCGAATCATCCTGGTGGGATAGCGGATTGCCGATGACGTCCGGGACCAGCCGAACCACAGCCTCGATCATGACGAGCGCGGCAACCTCGCCGCCGGCAAGCACGTAGTCACCGATGGAAACCTCGACGACTCGCATGCGGGTCGCGGCGTCATCAGCTACCCGCTGGTCAATACCTTCGTAGCGACCACAGGCGAAGACAAGGTGTTTCTCGGTGGACCAGCGTTGCGCATCGGCCTGGTCGAACAGTCGGCCGGCTGGTGTCGGGATCACAAGAAGCGTTTCGGATGAACAGATCTCATCCAGAGCCTCACCCCACACCGGAGCGGTCATCACCATGCCGGGTCCCCCGCCATACGGAGCGTCATCCACCGAGCGGTGCACATCGTGAGTCCAGCGGCGGAGATCATGGACGGCGACCTGAAGGGTGCCTCGCTCGATAGCCTTGCCGGCCAGCGACTGACGAATCGGCTGCAGATAATCGGGGAAGATCGTGATCACGTCGATGCGCACGTCAGGACTCCAGATCCAGCAGGCCCTCAGGAGGGTCGATCTCCACGACCCGGTCGGTCAGAGACACCGAGGTCACGATGGCCTGAACGAACGGCACGAGGACTTCGGATCCGGCCGGTGTGTGCACCGACAGCAGTTCCCCGGCGGAGGTATGCAGAACCTCGCTGATCGAACCGACTTCCTGGCCGGAGACGGTACGCACCGCCAGGCCCTCGAGCTGGTGATCGTAGAACTCGTCGGGGTCGGTGATCGGCGGCAGATCCGCGGAGTCGACGACGAAGAGCGTGCCACGCAGGTCGTCAGCGGCGTCACGATCCACGATCCCCTGCAGCCTGACCAGCAGGCGCGTTCCATGCGGCCGAGCCGACTCCACACGGACCTCACGCGACTGCGGTGTGCCGGATCGCGATGATCTGATGTGCAGCACGCTACCCGGGGCGAAGCGGGTGACGGGATCGTCGGTGCGCACGTCGACGACAAGCTCGCCACGGAGGCCGTGGGATTTGACGACCCGCCCGACGACGAGCTCCATTCCAGTCGCTACTGGTCGGTGTCCACCACGTCGACGCGCACGCCCCGGCCGCCGATACCGGCCACCAGGGTGCGCAACGCTGTCGCGGTCCGCCCGCCGCGGCCGATCACCTTGCCGAGGTCGTCCGGGTGGACGTGAACTTCGATCGTCCGGCCACGACGGTTGGTGACCATGTGGACGCGAACGTCCTCGGGGTTGTCGACAATCCCCCGAACGAGATGCTCCACGGCCTCGACGACGTCGCTCATTCTGCGGCGGACTCTTCGGTGGCCTCTGCTGCGGGCTCTTCAGCAGCATCTGCTGCTGCGGGCTCTTCAGCAGCCTCTGCTGCTGCGGGCTCATCAGCAGCCGGCGCTTCGGCCGGAGTCTCGTCGGTCTTTTCCTCAACCGATTCCTCGACAGCCTGCTCGGCCGACTCCTCGGCTGGCGACTCAGCAGCCTTCGCAGCCTTCTTGGCCGGCGCCTTCTTCTTCTTCGGCTGGGTTGCCTCACCCGTGGGAGCGCCGTCAGCGGCAGCCAGCGCGGCGTTGAACAGCTCGAGCTTGCTGGGCTTGGGCGGCTTGACCTTCAGGGTGCCTTCGGCTCCGGGCAGACCCTTGAACTTCTGCCAGTCGCCGGTGATCTTGAGCAGCTTGAGCACCGGCTCGGTGGGCTGGGCGCCGACGGACAGCCAGTACTGCGCGCGCTGGGAGTCGATTTCGATGAGGCTCGGCTCTTCCTTGGGGTGGTAGCGGCCGATGATCTCGATAGCGCGGCCGTCGCGGCGAGTGCGGGCGTCGGCAACGGCGATGCGGTACTGGGGATTGCGGATTTTGCCAAGCCTGGTCAGCTTGATTTTGACAGACATGAACGAACTCTCCTGTGTCGCACGCTGCAATTCAGCGATCAACGGCGGGATGCCGTAATCCGGTTTTGCCTCGCGTGGCCAGAGGCCGATTGTGCCAGATCGGACACCGGCGCTGCCAATCGGGCCGTGTTCTCATGACCGCTCAGACCTGCTTATCCAGGCATTTCGTCTCGACCCGCCGCGTCATTCGCCAGCCATCGGGGGTACGGACGAACTCATCGTCGTACCACAGCGCACAGAACAGGACCTGCCCGCCGGTGAACTGCATCGGGTTGAAACACGCCGTCCGTGCAGTAGCGGTATCACCCTCCACACGGATGTCGAAGTTGCCGAGCAAGTGGTAGTAGGCGCCGAAGTTGGGCAGGACTTTGGCCAGCCATGCCTTCACCTCGGGGAAAACGCCGTCGATTCCGCCCATGGCGCGATAGTCGATGTAGGCGTCCGGGGTGAAGATCCGATCCAGGTCGTCGAACCGGCGCTGGTCGATCGCGGTGGCGTAGTCCACCAGCAGCTGCTGGATCTCCAGCCGGTCGATGATGTCCGTCAGGTTCATCCGTCCGATTCAACACCGGCGACGCCCCGCCGGCCCAGCAGTTAGGCTGCTGGCCCATGGGAAGGCTTCTGACCGCCGTCGCGGCGTCGTTCTCCGCCCTCGCGGTGCTGGCCGCCCCCGCTGTCGCCGAGCCCAGCATCCAGCCGGTGGGCTCCGTGCCGATTCCCGACGGGCCCTCGCCGTCGTGGATCATCGCCGACCTCGACTCCGGCCAAGTCCTGGCCGGCCGCGATATGTATGTCGCGCACCCACCGGCCAGCACCATCAAGACCCTGCTGGCACTCGTCGTCCTCGACGAACTGAGCCCGGATGCCACCGTGGTCGCAAACCCGGCCGACGCCCGCGTCGAATGCAATTGCGCGGGCGTCAAGGCGGGCCACGCCTACTCGGTGCGCCAGTTACTCGACGGCCTCCTGCTCGTATCGGGCAACGACGCTGCCAACACCCTGGCCGACATGCTCGGCGGATTCGAGGTGGCGGTGGGCAAGATGAACGCCAAGGCCGCCGCCATCGGCGCCACCAATACCAATGCCACATCGCCCTCCGGACTCGACGGCCCGGGCGGTCCGGGGTGGACCACACCGCACGACTTGGCGGTGATCTTCCGCGCCGCAATGGCGAATCCGCTGTTCGCACAGATCACCTCGCAGCCGACCGCACTGTTCCCCAGCGACGCCGGCGAGCGGCCGATCATCAACCAGAACGAGCTGCTGGTGCGCTACCCGGGGGCGATGGGTGGCAAGACCGGTTACACCAATGCTGCTCGCAAGACCTTCGTCGGGTCGGCCGAACGAGACGGCCGGCATCTGGTCATCGCAATGATGTACGGCCTGGTGCGCGAAGGAGGACCGACCTACTGGGATCAGGCGGCGATGCTCTTCGACTGGGGCTTCGCCCAGAACCGGAATCAGGCGGTGGCGACGCTGTAGTCGTCCCGCAGGCGTTCTAGAACGGTGGTGCCTGCGCGCGTTCGGCGACGCGGGCGTCGTTGAGAGCACGCTCGCGCCGAATTCTGCGGGCCTTCTCCGCGCTGCGTGTCCGGCGCCGCAGCGGCACCTGGAGCACCCGCTCATCGGAAACCGCGGCGTGGTGTGGCAACGACCCCAGGTCAGCGGTCTCGACATCGCAGGCCGGGAAGAACAGTCGGCAGCCCGGACGCGTGGTGTAGACCCGGCCGGTAGGAGACGTCCAGCGGACGGTTCCGTCGGGGAACTGCTCGTCTCTCCACCCCCCGTCTCCGACCCAGAAGGTCTTGAGCAGGTGATGTTTACGGCAGCCGCATTTCAGGTTCGACGGGTGCGTAGGGCCGAAAGGCCAGGGGACTGTGTGGTCGACGTCGCACAACTCCGCCGGTACGTCGCAATTCGGGAACCGGCACGTTAGATCACGGTTTCTGACGAACTCCACGAGCGCCTCGGAGGGCCGGTATCGCGGTTCAGGTTGCTCATGCGGACGTCGCAACTTGCGCACAGTGGCACCGGAGCGGATCAACTCAGCCAGCAGCGGCCCGGGAATCACCCCGCCGCCGCGGATCACCGACGTCGACG
Organism: Mycobacterium sp.; assembly: GCA_018882965.1. Classification (GTDB taxonomy): domain Bacteria; phylum Actinomycetota; class Actinomycetes; order Mycobacteriales; family Mycobacteriaceae; genus Mycobacterium. The sequence goes on from VEQY01000041.1 coordinate 30,140, forward strand.
GTGGGCAGGTCGGCTCGGGTTCAGGCTCGCGCGGGGGGAGATCGAGAAGGTTCGCATCGTGTGCGATCAGCTGGGATCCGGCTGACTCGGACGTAAGGTCGCCCGACATGTTCGGATCCGGATTGCCCTGCAGCGCAGCCGCGTCTGCGAGGACGTGAATGACCACACTGGCCGCGGCCGCATCGGTGACCGCAGCCTCACAGGTGGAATCACCACAGCGGCAGGACAACCGCTCGCCGCCCGCTGCGAGCGCGCCGAGCGCGTCGGCGCGTCGCTGCGCGATCGTTCGCGGGTCGTCGTCGCACACCTCACGCGCCATCTGCGTGAGACGGCGGTCCAGGATCGCCGCGTCCGAGGAGTAGAGCCTCCCCCACATCGCACTGGTGCCGGAGGTATCGTCCCGGCAACCGATCTCGACGTTGCGATCACGCGCGCGGGATCTGATCCGCCGCAGTGCCCCTGGATCAAAACGATCGACCCACGCGTCGATGGCCTGTTCCAGCTTGTGATCGGAGAGCGGACCCCACGTGCGTGCGTGGTCGGTGACGGCGGCGTCGATCGCCGCGAGGGCATCGGCATCCTGGACGAGATCGGTGCGCCAGACAACGGCAGCCACGATGCGGTAGCTGAGGACACCATCGGCGAACAGGGCGGCCAGCCGGGGCAGCCTGCGATACAGCGCCACGCCCAGGTGCAGTTGGCCGCAGGCCCGCCCATGGCTGAGGCCCAGAACCGCCGCCACCTCCGCTGCCGCGGAGTCCCAGGAATCGCAGGCCCACAGAGCGCGGTCATCATCACCGCAACGACGGCGGGCCAGCTCCGCGATCGCCGCGAGACGGCGAGCCGCCGCGGCGGCCTCGGCCCTGGCGCACGCCCCG
>VEQY01000042.1 GCA_018882965.1 Mycobacterium sp.
AGCTGATCGAGACCCCCGGGAACAGGTTGGGGGTGATGACCTGGCCCAGCGGGTTGAACGCCAGCGGGGAGATGCTCACGTCGTCGAGCAGGATGTTGGGCGTGGTGTAGCTGAAGTTGATGCCCACTCCCAGCGACCAGGGAAACCCGATCTGATAGCCCATCTCCAGCGACCCGGCGAACTCATCGGCACCCGGGCCGACCACCGAGTAGATGGCCTTGCCCGAATGGAACCACTCGCGGGTCAGCCGGTTGCGGTCCAGCGGGAACACCCCGTCGAGGAAGGTGTCCCACTGCTGGATCGTCAACGTGCGACCCCCGCCGTCGACCAGCGTCATCTGATTGTCCAGCGCCGCCTGCGCGCTACCCGCCCCGGCGAGCAGCCCCGCAGCCACGGTGAGCACCCCCACGACCACCGCCGCGACCCTGGTCACCGCCGCCACCAGCACACGACCAACTGCCCTCATGGTGTACCCCTTACCCGTTCTGCGAGGCGGGCCAATTCGGCTCGTTCTCCCCATCGTTAACAGAAACCACACTGTTACCCGATTTGGGGCGGGATTCGCAAAGAAAATCGCGCTGCCGCGCCGGCCGGGGCCTCAGGCGGGGACGGCCGCCACCGGCATGATCACGCTGCCGCGGCAGGGCCCTTCGGCGATGTCGGTGTGCCACGTACCGCGCAGCGATCCGTCCGGCTGCGGGGCGTAGAACGCCCACGACGTCGCCCGGGCCCACTGCTTGCGGCCGACGTCCTCCAGCAGACAATCCCACAGCCATTCGTAATTCGTGGCCCACTCCGACCCGGTCCAGGTGTACCGCGTGGGTTGCGGCACCGTCGGGTTGGAGGGTTTCGGGCCCTCCACGACCGTGGCCACGCAGCGACCACCGGAGCAGACGGTCGCGAGCACGAAGACGGCCCCGAAGTCGTTCTCGGGCTGACGGTTGGCCGGGCTGGTTCCCGCCTTCTGGGAGGCGTAGGTGGTCATCTGATAGCGGCCGTTCCAGGGCTGCGGGGCCGCGCTGGCCGGCGCGGCGCCGAGGACGCCGACAGCTATCAGCAGCGTCGCCAGCAAGGCCGCGGCGCGACGTCCTGATCCGGGCGCGGACATAGCCCTGAGGGTAACCGCAGCCAAACCTCACCCGTCGCATCTGCAACACGACGCGCCGGGCGCCGCGGTAGCCTCGCGGAGTGCTGCTGGCCTCGCTAAACCCCGCCGCGGTGGCATCCGGACCCGATCTCCCAGACGCGGTTCGCCTGGCCGGTGAGGGGGTCACGCTCTCGCGCGGGGATCTGCTCGGCGCGGCCACCTCGGTGGCCGAGCGGATCGGCGGAGCCGGTCGCGTCGCCATCCTGGCCACGCCCACCCCGGCGACGGTCCTGGCCGTGACCGGCTGCCTGATCGCCGGGGTGGCCTTCGTCCCGGTGCCCGCCGACGTGGGCGCCGCCGAGCGAGGGCACATCCTCTCCGACTCGGGCGCTCAGGCCTGGCTGGGGGAGTTGCCGGCCGACCCGGGCGGGCTGGCCCACGTTCCGGTGCGCCGTCATGCCCGCAGCTGGCACCGCCACCCCGAGCCGGACCCCCGCACGACCGCCATGGTCATTTACACCTCCGGGACCACAGGGCCACCCAAGGGCGTGGTGCTCAGCCGCGGTGCCATCGCCGCCGACATCGACGCGCTGGCCGCGGCGTGGCAGTGGACCGCCGAGGACGTGCTGGTCCACGGTCTGCCGCTGTTCCACGTGCACGGCCTGGTGCTCGGGCTGATCGGCTCGCTGCGGGTGGGCAGCCGATTCGTCCACACCGGCAAACCGACGCCGGCGTCCTACGGCGACGCCGCCGCCGGGGGCGGAACGCTGTTCTTCGGCGTGCCGACGGTGTGGTCGAGGGTGGCCGCCGACACCGCCGCCGCCTCGGCGCTCTCCGCGGCGCGGCTGCTGGTGTCGGGCAGTGCTGCGCTGCCGGTCTCGGTGTTCGACCGGCTCGTCGCGCTCAGCGGGCACGCGCCGGTGGAACGCTACGGATGCACCGAGAGCCTGATCACGGTCAGCACCCGGGCCGACGGGGAACGGCGAGCGGGTTGGGTCGGGTTGCCGCTGGCCGGTATGCAGACGCGGCTGGTCGACGAAGACGGCTCAGCCGTCCCGAACGACGGGCAGACCGTGGGGTCGCTGCAGGTGCGCACCCCGACGATGTTCGACGGCTACCTCAACCGCCCGGACGCCACCGCGGCCGCGTTCGCACCCGACGGCTGGTACCGCACCGGCGACGCCGCGGTCATCGACCCCGGCGGGATGCACCGCATCGTCGGCAGGGAATCGGTCGACCTGATCAAGTCCGGCGGCTACCGCATCGGGGCGGGCGAGATCGAGATGGTCCTGATGGACCACCCCGGAGTCGCCGAGGTCGCGGTCGTCGGGCTGCCCGACGCCGACCTCGGACAGCGGATCGTCGCGTTCGTCGTCGGCGACGCACAACCCGAGCAGCTGATCACCTTTGTCGCCGAACAGCTTTCGGTCCACAAGCGGCCGCGTGAGGTGCGCATCGTCGAAACGCTGCCTCGCAACGCGATGGGCAAGGTCATCAAGAAGGAGCTTCTCTAGCCGCGAGTGTGCGAAACCATACGCTTTTGCGGCGCGTCGGCGCGCCGACACGCACACTCGCGGGTGTCAGTTGGCGTGCAGCGCCTCGTTGAGCGCCACGCCGCTGCCGTCGCGGCCGACAACCTCCACCGCGCCGGTGATCGAGTTGCGCCGGAACAGCAGGTTGTCGGCACCGGAGAGGTCGCGGGCCTTGACGGTTCTGCCGTCGGGTGTGGTGACCTTGGTGCCCGCGGTCAGATACAGCCCAGCCTCGACGACGCAGTCGTCGCCGAGCGAGATGCCCGGCCCACAGTTGGCGCCCAGCAGACAGCGCTTGCCGACGGAGATCACCTCGGTACCGCCGCCGGAGAGCGTGCCCATGATCGAGGCGCCGCCGCCCACGTCGGAGCCGTCGCCGACCACCACCCCGGCCGAGATGCGGCCCTCGACCATCGAGACCCCCAGCGTGCCGGCGTTGAAGTTCACGAAACCCTCGTGCATCACCGTGGTGCCGGGCGCCAGATGCGCGCCGAGCCGCACCCGGTCGGCATCGGCGATGCGCACGCCGGCGGGCACCACGTAGTCGACCATTCGGGGGAACTTGTCGACGCCGTGGACGGTCACTGGGCCGCGGCGGCGCAGCCGCAACCGCACCTCCTCGAACCCGTTCACACGGCAGGGGCCGTAGTTCGTCCAGACCACGTTGGTCAGGGCGCCGAACACCCCGTCGAGGTTGCACCCGTGCGGTTCGACCAGCCGGTGGGAGAGCAGGTGCAGCCGCAAATAGGCGTCGTAGGCGTCAACCGGCTTGTCGGCCAGCACCGTCACCGTGCGGATGGGCACCACCTCGACACCGCGATCGGGGTCGGGTCCGGCCAGGGCGGCCAGGTCGTCGGGCACGTCGGCGGGGGCGATCCGGGTGGTGCCCGACGGGCTGTAGGCGCCCAGTTCGGGCTGGGGGAACCAGGCGTCGAGGACGGTGCCGTCGTCGGCGACGGTGGCCAGTCCGAAACCCGCAGCGGCAGTCACGGTGCTCCACCGTACTAGCCTGAACAGTTGTGCTGGACCTGTGCGCCGACCCGGCGGATCTGACCGCCGCGCTGGTCGACATCCCGAGCGTGTCCGGCGATGAGCGCCGCCTCGCCGACGAGGTCGAGCGGGCGCTGCGTTCCCAGACCGGCTATCAGGTGCTGCGCAACGGCGACGCGGTACTGGCCCGAACCGACCTCGGGAGACCGACGCGGGTGCTGCTCGCCGGGCACCTGGATACCGTGCCGATCGCCGACAATGTCCCCTCTCGGCGCGACGCCGACCACATTCACGGCTGCGGGGCCTCGGACATGAAATCCGGTGACGCGGTGTTCCTGCACCTGGCTGCCACGGTCGGTGATCCGGCCTGCGACGTCACGCTGGTGCTCTACGACTGCGAGGAGGTTGATGCCGCCGCTAACGGGCTGGGGCGCATCGAGCGCGAGCTGCCCGACTGGCTGCGCGCCGACGTCGCGATCCTCGGTGAGCCATCCGGAGGCTACATCGAAGCCGGCTGTCAGGGCACCCTTCGTGCGGTCGTGTCGACCAGCGGCGTCCGGGCACACTCTGCGCGATCCTGGTTGGGCGACAACGCGATCCACAAGCTGAGTCCGGTGCTGGACAGGCTGGCGCACTACCAGGGCCGGGTGATCGACATCGATGGCTGCACCTACCGGGAAGGACTGTCGGCGGTACGGATCGATGGCGGGGTGGCGGGCAACGTCATCCCCGACGAAGCCTCGGTCACCGTCAATTTCCGGTTCGCTCCCGATCGCAGTCCCGAGGGTGCGCTGGAGCACGTGCGCGAGGTGCTTGACGGGCTCGAGGTGTCGGTTGAGCAGACCGACGTCGCAGCCGGCGCCCTGCCCGGTCTGCATCACGCTGCCGCGGCCGCTCTGGTGGACGCCGCCGAGGGGATGGTGCGGGCGAAGTACGGCTGGACCGACGTCGCACGGTTCGCCGCGCTGGGCATCCCGGCGGTGAACTACGGGCCGGGAGACCCGAATCTGGCGCACCGCCGCGACGAACGGGTGGCGGTCGCGCAGATCGCCGCGGTCACGGCCACGCTGCGCCGGTATCTGAGCGGCGGGTGACCGCGAGTCGCTACTGCCCCTGACCGAGGGAGTAGCCCGGGGTGCCGTCGAAGCGGTACAGGCCCTCGGTCTTGATGAAGTCCAGACCGGCGCCGGCGAGCCGGCTCAGCAGGGCGACGATGTCGCCGTTGCTGGCCTGGCCTGGTTCGGGGGCGTGGAACCTGGCCCGCCAGTGATCGGTGCAGAAGGTTTCCGGCAGCCCGTCCGGCCATACCTTGACACCGCGGTTGGTGATCATCTTCAGCTGCAGCCAGCTGTCTTCGGTCACCGCACGGATGGCCGCCGCCAGATCCTCGGGTCGGGTGTCGCCGGCGTGCACGAACACGTCGACGCCGTCGCAGGTCTTGAGTTCGCGCCTGCGCGTCGGCGGCGTGACCCGCATTTCATGCTCTATCGCCGGGTAGTCCACTGCGGCAAGGTGTTTGGGGCGGTCACCGAGGTGATGAACGATCGCACTGGTGAACTCGGTCGTGCTCAACGACCTGTGTCCGGGCGGTGCGATGTCGTAGGTCGCCGCACCGGACTCCAGGGCGCTCAACCATGCGTTGTGAACCCTGGTCGCCACATCGCCCTGGCCGATGTGGACCAGCATCATGACGGATCCCAGCAGCAGGCCCGACGGGTTGGCCAGATTCTGGCCGGCCCTGCGGGGGGCTGATCCGTGGATAGCCTCGAACATCGCGACACCGTCGCCGATGTTCGACGAGCCCGCCATACCGACCGATCCCGCGATCTGCGCGGCGACGTCGGAGAGGACGTCTCCGTAGAGGTTCGGCATCACGATCACGTCGAAGTTCTCCGGCGAGTCCGCCAGTTTGGCCGCTCCGATGTCGACGATCCAGTGCTCGGCGCTGATCTCCGGATAGTCCGCGGCGACCTCGTCGAAGACCTGGTGGAACAGGCCGTCGGTCATCTTCATGATGTTGTCTTTGGTGAAGCAGCTCACCTTGGAGCGCCCGTGGCGGCGGGCGTACTCGAACGCGTAGCGGCTGATCCGCTCGCAGCCGGGCCGGGTGATGAGTTTCAGGCACTGCGTCACGTCGTGGGTCTGGCGGTGCTCGATTCCCGCGTAGAGGTCCTCTTCGTTCTCTCGGATGATGACGACGTTCATGCCGGGGTGGCGGGTACGGACGTAGGGCGCGTAGGCGACGCACGGCCGTACGTTGGCGTAGAGGCCAAGGCTCTTGCGGACGGTCACATTGAGCGACTTGAACCCGCCGCCCTGCGGGGTGGTGATGGGTGCCTTGAGGAACACGCGGGTGCGGCGCAGCGAGTCCCACGCCCGCGGCTCGATGCCGGCGGTGAAACCGCGGTGGTAGACGGCCTCGCCGATCTCGACCTCATCGATGTCCAGCCGGGCGCCGGCCGCCTCCAGGATCCGCAGCGTGGCCGCCATGATCTCCGGGCCGATCCCGTCGCCGCGGGCCACGGTGATGGGGACCGGGGGGAGGCTCGAGGTCGTCTGCGATTCCCCTGCGACGTCGGTTGCGGGGCTCCGGCTGGCGAAGGTGGTCATTGTTGGCCTTTCGGTGGGGACGTGGCTGGGGCCAACTATACCGGAAACATAAGTCCTGTTACTAACATCTCATTTTGGGCGCGAGTCGGTCTCCGGTCAGGCTCGGACGGCCCCGGCCTGTGCGGCGGCGTCGGCGGCGGCACCCAGCAACCCGGCTTCGGTCAGCCGGTCAGCCACGTCGGTCAGCCCCGCGGCGTCGTCGCCGGCCAGCGCGCGGGCATGCGTGAGCGCGAGGTCGGTGAACGCGCACGGCGCCGTGGCGGCCGCGGCGGGCATGGCATCGGCCGCGCGCCGGTCACCCAGTCGCACGGCCTCGTGCCAGGCCCGAACCGCCACGGCGGACTGCCCGGTGCGTTCGGCCATCCGGGCGGCGTCGCGCGCCGCGGTGATGGCGGCGTGCCGGTCGCCGATGACCGCCAGGCGCCAGGCCCGGGCGATACCCAGTTCGGGGGTGAACATCGCCGACTTCGTACCGTGGCGGGCGAGGGCCCGGCTCAGTGCCTTGGCCGACTCGGCCACCTCACCCCGGTAGGCCAGCGCGGTGGCCAGCAAGGTCAACGCCAGAGGGCCCCAGGAGTATCCGGTGCGCTCCAGTGTCGCCGACGCCGGCGCTAGCAGCTGTACGGCGGTCTCGGACTCGCCGCGCGCCAGCAGCACCTGAGCCAGCAGGACGTCGCCGATCGCGCGGCCGGGCTGGGCGAGTTCGGCGAAGTCGGTGAAGCCCCGCGCCGCGTCGAGAGCGGCTGCGCTCTGGGCATTCATCAGCAGGGTGGTCGTCTCGGCCAGCCCGACGGTGAACCGCATCAGGCCGGGGTACTCCGAACTCAGCGCCCGGTTCACCAGCGGGGGGACTTTGTCCAGCCGGCCCATCCGCGCCGAACACAACGCCGCCGCGCTGGCCGCCCAGGCGACCGCGTTGTCCTTGGCGTCGGAGCGTCCGAGCACCTCTTCGGCCACGGCCAGAGCGCGCCGCAGGTTTCCCGCATTCATCGCGAACGTCGCCGACAGCGCATCGAGTGTGGTGCGGGCCGCCGGCGTGGTGACGCGGTTGCGCACCGTCTGCAAGAACGCGGTCGCACGTTCGGGTTCGGACAGCATCCAGAACTGGTTGGCGGCACGCGGCACAGCCCAGGCGATCAACTCGTCGTCGGTGATGGTGGCCGGGTCCACCGCGCTGAGCACGGCGTCGGCCTCCCGGCCGCGACCCTGCCAGGCCAGCGCATTGCCCAGCGCAAGCCGCGCCGGCAACTCGGCGCCGACGGGCTCGCCGCGGTCGAGTGCCCCGCGGGCCAGTCGTTCGGCGAGGCTCAGGTCGCCCAACCGGAGCGCCTCCTGTGCAGCGGTCACCACCGAGTCGCCATCGATCGGCACACCGCCGTAGACCGCCAGCACCGTGCGGCCGAGGCGGTCGGCGGCATTCCGGCTCGGTTGCGAACTGAGCCGGGCGGCGACCGCTGCGCGCAGGCGGGTGGTCGTGGGTTTGTCCAGAGCGCGCGCCAGTTGTTCGAGGAACAGCGGGTGACCGCTGTAGACGGGGTGCACATCGGCTCCGTCCGCAGCGTGCGCAATCGGGTCACGGACCGCGATCGCGCCGGCCTCGCGCGCCGCCTCCACGGCGGACGCTCCGGTCAGCGCGATCAGATCGGTGTGGTCCAGCGGCTCGTATACGCACAGGTAGCCCAGCACGTCCTGAACCGGCCGGGCGAGTCCTTTGAGGTAGGCGTCGACCGCGGCGGCGAGGGTTTCCTCGGAGCCGCCGCCGGACATCAACAGCCGCAGATGCAGGGCGTTGCCGGCGCTGCGGCGATAGAGCGCAGCCGCATCGCCGCCGCCGGCGGCGGCCACCACCGCGGCGGTCTCGTCGCTGTCGAACGGCTCCACATCGAACCGGTGCAGCAGGCCGTCGTTCCACAGCGCGGTCACCACCTGTGGGGCCCGCAGAATCGAGCGCACCGTGACGATCAACCGGCTGCCCGGCCGGCTCGCGGCGTCCTGCGCCAGGCGGTAGACCAGCGCGGCCGAGAGCGGGTCGAGCAGACGCGCGTTGTCGATGATGATCGGCGCGGAGTCCGCCCGGGCCAGGACCGCATCCGCCGCGGAGTGGATGAGTGCGGCCGGCTTGCCCGCGTCGTGGAAGTCGATCAGCTGGCCGAACGCGCCGAAAGGCACCGCGGATTGGGTGAGGGTGCCGATCACCCATACGGGTTCGCGGCCCAGCCGCTCGGCGGCCTGGGCGGCCAGTGTGGTCTTGCCGACCCCCTCACTGCCCAGCAGCGCCACGCCGCCGCCGGTGTCCCTGGCAAGCAGGTCGACGACGCTGTCGAGGGCACGGCGCGGGACGACGGGCCACGGCATAGACGCCGACTCTATGTGGCGGTGTCAGGCTCGGTCTAAGTTTCCGGTGTGCGCCCGCAACCCCCGCTGGACTCCGTGCCCGGCCCCCGCGGCGAGTGGGCGGTCTGCGTGTACTGCGCCTCCAGCCCCCGCCACCCGGAGTTGCTGGACTTGGCCCGCGAGGTGGGTGAGGCGATCGCCCGGCGGGGTTGGACGCTGGTCTCCGGCGGCGGCAAGGTGTCGGCGATGGGCGCGCTGGCGGCCGGGGCCCGGGCCCGCGGGGGACACACGGTGGGGGTGATCCCCAAGGCCCTCGTGCACCGCGAACTGGCCGACGTCGAGGCCGACGAGCTGGTCGTCACCGACACCATGCGCCAGCGCAAGCAGATCATGGAGGACCGCAGCGACGCCTTCCTCGCCCTGCCCGGCGGCATCGGCACGCTGGAGGAACTCTTCGAAACCTGGACCGCCGGATACCTCGGCATGCACGAGAAGCCAGTTGTGCTGCTGGACCCGCACGGCCACTTCGCGGTGCTGCTCGACTGGCTGGCCTCGCTGGTGCAGTCGGGCTACGTCGCCCAGTCCGCGCTGGATCGGCTGCAGGTCGTCCACACCCTCGACGACGCGCTGCGGGCCTGCGCCCCGGTCAGCGCCCCTCGCTGACCCCGCCCACCAGGCTGAGGCCCTCGACGCGCCCGGCCACCACCTCGGGCATGAACCGCGTGCACAGGTCGGTCGCGATCTGCTCCACGTCCGGGGCGAGGGGATACATGTGCCGGTACTGCAGGACCTGCTTGCCGATCAACCCGAGGCGCTCGCGGAACGACGGCAGCCGCGCGGGGTCCAGCAGCGGCTGGTTGAACGCCGGCCGGTCGGCGCGCTGGAACTCGAAGGCGACGCTGATCCGCGGAGCGTTGGCGAGCCGGGACGCCCGCCCGCCCCAGTGCAGCAGCGCCTGGTTCCAGGCCAGCAGGCTGCCCGCGGGGGCGGGCAGGGCGCGGATCGCCTGCGGGTCGTAGACGTGGATGTTGTCCGGGCCGTCGAAGACGCGGTTGCGGAAACGGTCGTCGAGGTGGGCGGGCAGCACATACATGCAGCCGTTGAGCGGGGTCGCGTCGGAGAACGGCAGCCAGACCGTCAGCGAGTGCGGGGAGTTGTCGCTGTCCAGCGTGGGCTGGACGCGGTCGCGGTGCGGGCCCCAGCCCGCACCCTGGTCGGAGGCCGGCACGTGCCAGGCCCAGAAGTCCGGCAGCGCGAGGTAGTCGGCTCCGAGGGTTGCCCCGATGAAGTCCGAGACGCCCTGGAAGGCGAGCCAGAACTCGTCGTAGACGAACGCGAACGCCAGCGGGATGCCGGACCGGTAGAGCATTGCGACGCAGTCGCGCAGTGGGGCGAAGGTCGCCTCGGGCAGCACGCCCGGCGCGTTGATGTAGCCCTCGATCCGCAGCTGGTCGGTCAGCTCGGCCAGATCACCGGCGTCGAATCGCGGGCGGGCCAGACCGCCCTCGACGCTGAGGGCGGGAAAGAGGCTGCGCCACTGGTCGATGCTGTCCACGCGAAGGCTGCTCAACATGGGAACGATTTTGCCGGGCGGGGTGATGAATGACAAGCGGGCTTGGGCCGCGCCCGGGCGCGCCGATAGAATCCGACTGGCGGGCCGACGGCCGACGAGGGGAATCGGGGAGAACGTGGAGCGAACGCAGACGACAGCCGCCGACCAGCGGCGGAAGGCGATGACGGGCCGCCTGGACCGGCGGATCGTCGCCCAGGGGAGCATCAGCTTCCCCGCGGTGCCCGGCTTCGTCGACGACTACACCCGGCGCTGCGCGCGGATCTTTGCTGAGGCGGGCCGGCCCTTCTCCGAGCCGGAGCAAGACCACCTGCGCACGGTGCTCGCCCGACAGCTGGCCGAGGCCTACTCGAAGTCGATCAGGTCCAGTGTCGTCGTCTCCTACCAGGCCGTCGTCGCGGGCCCGTTGAACTATCAGGTGAACGTCAACTGCTGGACGATCGAGCAGGCCTACGACAACTGGATCGCCACCCGCGAGCCGCCGCTGTTCGGCACCGAGCCCGACGCCCGGGTGTGGGCGCTGGCGACTGAGGCGACCGACCCGAAAACCCACCGGGTGCTCGAGATCGGCGCCGGCACCGGCCGCAACGCCCTCGCCCTGGCGCGCCGCGGTCACCCGGTGGACGTCGTCGAGGTGACCAAGAACTTCGCCGACATGATCGTGCGGGACGCCAGCCAGGAGTCCCTGGACGTCCGGGTGATCAACCGCGACGTCTTCGCCACCCGGGAGGACCTCCGGCGTGACTACGCCCTGATCGTGCTCTCCGAGGTCGTGCCGGAGTTCCGCACCGCCGCGGAGCTACGCGGGCTGCTCGAACTGGCCGCGGAGTGCCTCGCGCCCGGCGGACGGCTGGTGTTCAACATCTTCCTGGCGGATGCGTCCTACGTGCCCGACGAGGCCGACCGTCAGTTCGCGCAGCAGGAGTACTCCGGATTCTTCACCCGCCCCGAGATGGCCGACGCGGCGGCCGGTCTGCCCCTGGAGTTGGAGGCCGACGACAGCGTCTTCGACTACGAGCAGGCCAACCTGCCCGAGGGCGCCTGGCCGCCGACCAGTTGGTACGCCAACTGGGTGGCGGGCCTGGACGTGTTCGAAATCGAACGCGAGAACTGCCCGATCGACATGCGCTGGCTGGTCTATCGCAGCACCCGCTGAGAGCCGACGCTCAGCGCACCAGGCACCATGTCACGGTGACCTCCACCCGCACGGGGACGTTCTGCGGCCGGCCGGTGGCCGGCGACCGGGCGCTGATCATGGCGATCGTCAACCGCACCCCCGACTCGTTCTACGACCGGGGTGCCACCTTCACCGACGAGGCCGCGATGGCTGCTGTGCACCGCGCGGTCGGCGAGGGCGCCGACGTGATCGACGTGGGCGGAGTGAAGGCCGGACCCGGGTCGCCGGTCGACGCGCCCGCTGAGATCGCCCGCGTGGTGCCGTTCATCGAATGGTTGCGCGGCACCTACCCGGATCAGTTGGTCAGTGTGGACACCTGGCGCGCGTCGGTGGCCCGCGAGGCGTGCGCGGCCGGCGCCGACATCATCAACGACACCTGGGCGGGAACCGACCCGGACCTCCCCTCGGTGGCGGCCGGATTCGGCGCGGGCCTGGTGTGTTCGCACACCGGCGGGGCGATCCCGCGAACCAGGCCCTTCCGAGTCAACTACGGAACCACCCGCACCGGTGTCGTCGACGCCGTGATCGCCGAGGTCACCGCCGCGGCCGAGCGCGCTGCGGCGGCGGGGGTGCCGGCCGATCGCATCCTCATCGACCCCACCCACGACTTCGGCAAGAACACCTTCCACGGTCTGACCCTGCTGCGGCACGTCAAAGATCTGGTGAACACCGGGTGGCCCGTGCTGATGGCGCTGAGCAACAAGGACTTCATCGGGGAGACTCTGGGGGTGGGATTGACCGAGCGCCTCGAGGGCACCCTGGCGGCGACCGCGCTGGCCGCCGCCGACGGCGCCCGGATGTTCCGCGTGCACGAGGTCGGTCCGACCCGGCGGGTGCTGGAGATGGTCGCCTCCATCACCGGTGAGCGCCCGCCCGCCCGGACCGTGCGGGGCCTGGCGTGACCGCCGGCCCGACCGACGCGGCGGGAACGTGGCTGGCCGCACGGACCTGGCACCGGCCGACCTGGACCGCGGACGGCCTGGAGGCCGCCAAGCGCGGCCGGTCGATCTCGGTCGTACTGCCCGCGCTGAACGAGGCCGCGACCATCGGCCCGGTCATCGAGACGATCACCCCGATGGTGGGTGGCCTGGTCGACGAGCTGATCGTGCTCGACTCCGGTTCCACCGACGAGACCGCCGCACGCGCGGCCGCCGCCGGCGCCCGGGTCGTGCGCCGCGAGCAGGTGCTGCCGGAGATTCCGGTGCGGCCGGGCAAGGGCGAGGCGCTGTGGCGCTCGCTGGCCGCGACGGGCGGCGACGTGATCGTGTTCATCGACTCCGATCTGATCGACCCCGACCCGTTGTTCGTGCCCCGGCTGGTCGGCCCGATCCTGACCGGGGAGGGCATCCATCTGGTCCGGGGTTTCTACCGTCGGCCGCTGCGGGTGGGTTCCGGCGAGGATGCCAACGGCGGGGGCCGGGTCACCGAACTGGTCGCGCGGCCCCTGCTGGCCGCGCTGCGGCCGGAGCTGGCGGGGGTGCTGCAGCCGCTGGGCGGGGAGTATGCCGCGACCCGCGACCTGCTGACCTCGGTGCCCTTCGCACCCGGCTACGGGGTCGAGATCGGCATTCTCATCGACACCTACGACCGGCTGGGACTGGACGCGATCGCTCAGGTCAACCTCGGCGTTCGAACTCACCGCAACCGTCCGCTGCACGAGTTGGGGCCGATGAGCCGCCAGGTCGTCGCCACCCTGCTGACCCGATGCGGGGTGCCCGACTCGGGCATCGGGTTGCCGCAGTTCCGTCCGGTCGGCGAGAGTGCCGACGGCGCGGAGAGCTTCGTGGCGAGCGTCTCGGAGGTCTCGCTCGCCGACCGGCCGGCCCTGAAGACCCTGCGCTAGAGCCTGTGCCGGGGCCCGGTGAGGCAGGATCGACGGCGTGACGCTGATCCTGCTGTATCTGGTGGTGCTCATCCTGGTGGCCGTCGTGCTGTTCGGAATCGCCAGCGTGGTGTTCGGCCGAGGTGAGCAGTTGCCGCCGCTGCCCCGGGCCACCACCGCGACGGTGCTGCCGGCTTCCGGGGTCACCGGCGCCGACGTCGAGGCCGTCAAGTTCAGCCAGGTGCTGCGCGGCTACAAGACCAGCGAGGTGGACTGGGTGCTGGACCGACTCGGCGCCGAACTCGACCAGGTGCGCGCCGAACTGCACGCGGTGCGGGCCGCGGCCGGGCTGCCCGACCCGACCGCACCGCCCGATGCGGAACCGGTGTGACGGGCGAAGGTCGACTCGACGACGATGCTCCGCGGTGCGACTGGGCAGTCGGCGCGCCGCCGATCTACCGCGACTACCACGACCAGGAGTGGGGCCGGCCGCTGCGCGGCCGCACCGCGCTGTTCGAGCGGTTGAGTCTGGAAGCCTTCCAGAGCGGGTTGTCCTGGCTGGTCATCCTGCGCAAGCGCGAAGCCTTCCGGCGCGCCTTCGCCGGCTTCGACATCGACACCGTCGCGCGCTACACCGATGCCGACGTCGCGCGGCTGATGGGCGACCCTGCGATCGTGCGCAACCGGGCCAAGATCGACGCCACCGTGTCCAACGCCCGGGCGGCGGCCGACCTGGATGTCGACCTCTCCGACCTGCTTTGGTCCTTCGCTCCGCCACCGCGGCCCCGGCCGGCCACGATCGCCGAGATCCCCTCCCACACCCCGGAGTCCCGGGCGTTGGCTCGCGCGCTCAAGGACCGCGGGTTCCGGTTCGTCGGGCCGACGACCGCCTACGCGTTGATGCAGGCCAGCGGGATGGTCGACGACCACGTCCGGACCTGCCGGGTGCCCCGGCAGGGCGGTGAGCCGTCCGCGTGAACCCGGGTGAAACCGGGGCGAAAAACGTGGTGAAGCACACGAACAATAGAATCAGGGGTCGGCACCGGCCCCGCGGTGCGTGAACGGGTCCGCTCGATCCTGGAGGGAGCATTCGATGGCGGCGATGAAGCCCCGGACTGGAGACGGTCCGCTGGAGGCAACCAAAGAGGGGCGCGGCATCGTGATGCGGGTACCGCTGGAGGGCGGGGGCAGGCTGGTCGTCGAGCTGACGCCCGAGGAGGCCGCGGCGCTGGGCGACGAACTCAAGGGCGTCACCGGCTAGGACACCGATCGGTAGATCTCCAGGGTCTGCTTGGCGACCTGCGCCCAGGAGAATTCGGCGATACACCTCTGCCGTCCGGCCGCCCCATACCGGCGTGTCCGCTCGGGATCGTCGACCAGGGCGTTGACCGCCTCGGCCAGCCGACGCGCGAAACCGCGTGGATCAGTGGAATCGAAGTGCACCAGCGTTCCGGTGACCCCGTCGTCGACGACCTCCGGGATGCCTCCGACATCGGAGGCCACAACCGCGGTCGCGCACGCCATCGCCTCGAGGTTGACGATGCCCAGTGGCTCATAAACCGAGGGGCAGATGAAAGCCGTTGCTGCCGAGAGGATCTCCCGGATCTCGTGGACGGGAAGGAACTCCCGGATCCAGAACACACCGCCGCGCTCGTCCGCGAGCGTGGCGACCTCGGACGCGACCTCCGCGCCGATCTCGGGTGTGTCGGGCGCGCCGGCGCAGAGCACCAGTTGCACATCGGGGTTGAAGTGGTGTGCTGCGGCCAGCAGGTGGGGCACCCCCTTCTGTCGGGTGATCCGGCCGACGAAGGCCACCATCGGCCGGGACGGATCCACGCCGAGTTCGGTCAGCAACGACCCGGTGTCGGGCTCGGCCGGGTGCCAGACGTCGGTGTCGATCCCGTTCTTGACCACGTGGACCCGGCCGGGGTCGAGTCCCGGGTAGGTCCGCAGCACGTCCGCCCGCATGCCGGCGCTCACCGCGATCACCGCGTCGGCGGCCTGCATCGCGGTCCGCTCCACCCACAGCGACACCTGGTAGCCGCCGCCGAGCTGCTCGGCCTTCCAGGGGCGCAGCGGTTCCAGGGAGTGGGCGGTCAGGACGTGCGGAATGCCGTGCAGCAGCGAGGCGACGTGTCCGGCCATCCCCGCATACCAGGTGTGGGAGTGGACGACCGTGGCGGGCCGGTCGGGACTTGAGGCGGCATGCGCCATGCGCAGGTCGCAGGACAGCGTGGCCAGTGCGGGATTCGCGCCGTCCAGGGCGGGGTCGGGCTGATGGGCGAAAGCACCCGCGCGCGGCGCTCCCATGCAGTGCACGTCGACCTCGCAGAGGCGGCGCAGCTGGGCTACCAACTCGGTCACGTGCACCCCGGCGCCGCCGTACACCTCGGGCGGGTACTCCCGGGTCATCATCGCCACGCGCATACCGCTGACCGTAGTGCTCGCCGCCGGTGCCCGAACCCCGATTCTTCTAGCAGTTGGCAGCGGCTGCCGTTAGCGTTGCGGGTATGAGGGAGGCGCCGCACGTGCTCGGCATGGTGCTTGCCGGCGGTGAGGGCAAACGCCTCTACCCGCTGACCGCCGACCGCGCCAAGCCCGCGGTGCCGTTCGGGGGCGCCTACCGGCTCATCGACTTCGTGCTGTCGAATCTGGTGAATGCGCGCTATCTGCGGGTCTGCGTGCTGACCCAGTACAAGTCGCACTCGCTGGACCGCCACATCTCGCAGAACTGGAGGCTCAGTGGTCTCGCCGGGGAGTACATCACCCCGGTGCCCGCACAGCAGCGCCTCGGGCCACGCTGGTACACCGGCTCCGCCGACGCCATCTACCAGTCACTCAATCTGGTCTACGACGAGGATCCCGATTACATCGTGGTCTTCGGCGCCGACCACGTCTACCGCATGGATCCCGAGCAGATGGTGCAGTTCCACATCGAAAGCGGGGCGGGCGCAACGGTTGCCGGTATCCGGGTGCCCCGCGCGGAGGCTGGCTCGTTCGGTTGCATCGAGGCGGACGAGTCGGGACGGATCAGCAACTTCGTCGAGAAGCCGCTCGATCCGCCGGGAACGATCAGCGATCCCGAGCAGACCTTCGTGTCCATGGGTAACTACGTGTTCACCACGAAGGTGCTCATCGACGCCATTCGTGCCGACGCCGATGACGACAACTCCGACCATGACATGGGCGGCAACATCATTCCGCGACTGGTCGCCGACGGTCTTGCCGCCGTGTACGACTTCAACGACAACGAGGTACCCGGGGCGACCGAGCGCGACCACGGCTACTGGCGCGATGTCGGCACCCTGGACGCCTTCTATGACGCGCACATGGATCTGGTGTCGGTGCACCCGGTGTTCAACCTGTACAACAAACGCTGGCCCATCCGCGGGGCCACCGAGAACCTCGCGCCGGCGAAGTTCGTCAACGGCGGCTCGGCTCAGGAGTCGGTGGTCGGGGCGGGCAGCATCATCTCGGCGGCGGCGGTGCGCAACTCGGTGCTCTCGAGCAACGTCGTGGTGGACGACGGGGCGATCGTGGAGGGCAGCGTCCTGCTGCCGGGCGTCCGAGTGGGGCGCGGTTCGGTGGTGCGGCGGGCCATCCTGGACAAGAACGCGGTGGTCGGGCCGGGGGAGATGATCGGCGTGGACCTCGAGCGTGATCGCGAGCGCTTCGCGGTCAGCGCGGGCGGGGTGGTCGCCGTCGGCAAGGGCGTCTGGATCTGACCCGCCTCCGCCCCCTCCGGCGAGCAGACGCAAACGACCCTAAACCTGCGGCGTGTCGGGGTCCTTTATGTCTGCTCGCGCAGGGGCGGTGGGGGTTTTGCGGCGGCGCATCCGACGCCACAGAGAGAAGGCGCCCCAGGCCATGACGACCAGGATCACCAACACCAGCACGGGTAGCAGGATCGCGACGAACACCAGCACGACGCTGGTGGCGTCCTCCACCGTGCTCAGCACCGGTGCCGCCACGCCGGCGGTGGCGACGTTGGCGGCCGGGCGCACCGCGGTCTTGGTCAGGTGAACGCTGAGCGCGGTCAGCACGCCGATCGCGATGGGAACCCACTGACCGGTGCGCGCGAATTCGCCGGGGTCGGTCACCGCGGCGGTCTGCGCGGCCGTCCCCGAACCGAACACGATGCCGCCCGAGGTGGGGCGTATGAACGTTTGCACGGCGTCGTTGACCGAATCCAGCGCCGGGATCTTGTCTGCGACGATCTCCACGGCCAGCAGCACGGCCACGATGGCGATCACCCACCCGTTCTCCAGCCAGGACCAGCCCTGCGGCAGGTGGATCAGATTCGTGTAGCGACCCAGCAGGCCCATCGACAGCAGCGGGATGTAGGCGTTGAGCCCGGAGGCGGTGGCCAGACCGAAGCCGGTCAACAACTCCACGGGGTCCGCCTCAGTCGCGGGTGGCCACGAGGAGGCCGTCGCCGAGCGGCACCAGCACGGGGGTCAGCCGCTCGTCCTCGGCGATCAGACGGGCCGCCTCGCGCACCGCGGCCACGTCCGCGTCGCGGGCCGCAGGGTCACCGGCCCGCCCGTCGAGCGCGGCGTGGTGCAGGGCGATGACACCGCCGGGCCGCAGCAGCCGCACACCCTCGACCACGAAATCCGGCTGATCGGTCGGAGCGGCGTCGACGAAGACCAGGTCGTAGGACTCATCGGCGAGCCGGGTCAGCACCTCCTGGGCCCGCCCGGCGATCAGACGGGTTCGGCCGGGACCGATCCCAGCCTCGGTGAAGGACTTCTTGGCCAGCCGCTGATACTCCGGTTCGGTGTCGATGGTGGTCAGCACGCCGTCGTCGCGCATGCCCGACAACAGCCACAGGCCGCTGACCCCGGCCCCGGTGCCGACCTCGACGATGGCCCGGCCGCCCGCCAGCCGGGCCAGCACGCTCAACAGCGCGCCCACGGCCGGCGTCACCGCACCGGCGCCGGCCTCCACCGCCCGCTCTCGTGCCGCCGCCACGATCGCGTCCTCGGAAATCGAGTTCTCGGCGTGGCTGAGCAGCCGGTCCGCGCGGCTCGTCGGCGGGGGGCTGCCGGGTTCGTCGGTGGGGAACATCCTCAGCAGCGTAGATCACACTTCGGCCTATTCAGCCGCTCCATCGGCACTGGACCTGGCGCCCGCTCACGTTCAGTTGCTGAATACTAAAAAAAGTATGACGTCTCGGCGTGTTCAACTGCGAAAACGGCTGCTTCTCATGTAAATCTAAGTTAGCTCACAACGACCCCACAGAGCGGGTCGGAAAGGTGGGAACCATGAAGCGCCCCGTCCGGACAGTCGGGAACATCCTGGCCGTCGCCGCTGTTGAGCTAGACGAGCCGATCGGCGCGCCGCCGATGGGTCACCGGCAGAACCGTCACCAGGAGGATCCGACGATCACCGCACTGGCAGCCCCGCTCAGCACGCCGAGCGCTGCGGAGAGCAGCGACGCCGGCTGGGCCGAGACGCCCGAGGACCTGCAGGGAACGGCCGTGTTCGACGCCACCGGCGACCGAGCGGCCATGCCGTCCTGGGACGAGCTCGTCCGTCAGCACGCCGACCGTGTCTACCGGCTCGCCTACCGTCTGTCCGGCAACCAGCACGATGCCGAGGACCTCACCCAGGAGACGTTCATCAGGGTGTTCCGGGCCGTGCAGAACTACCAGCCCGGGACATTCGAGGGCTGGTTGCACCGGATCACGACCAACCTGTTCCTGGACATGGTCCGGCGCCGCAACCGCGTCCGGATGGAGGCCCTCCCGGAGGACTACGACCGGGTTCCCTCCGAGGGACCGACCCCCGAGCAGATCTACCACGACTCGCGGCTGGGCCCCGACCTGCAGGCCGCGCTGGACTCGCTGGCTCCGGAGTTCCGCGCCGCGGTCGTCCTCTGCGACATCGAAGGTCTGTCCTATGAGGAGATCGGCGCCACTCTGGGTGTCAAGCTGGGCACCGTGCGCAGCCGCATCCACCGCGGCCGCCAGGCCCTGCGGGATTTCCTCGCCGCCAGCCCGGCACGGCACGAAGTCCACGGGCCGGCCTGAGGGGGACGCGCGGCGTCGTGACTGCCGCGGACACCCCGATCGCGATACATTCGAAACACCGGCCAAACACCAGGAAAGCGAAAGAGGAGCGCGTTCGAAATGCTCGAACCCGGACCCAAGTTCCGCAAGGCTTTTTCCTGGCTGCCGTCCTACCTCGCCTCGCAGAGCGACTCGCCGGTCGGCGCGTCGCGTCGCTTCGGCTCCACCGAACACCTGTCGACCGAGGCCGTCGCCGCCTTTGTCGACGGCGAGCTGCAGATGCGGGCCCATCTGCGCGCCGCCCACCATCTGTCGGTCTGCCGTCAGTGTTCGGCTGAGGTCGACGCCCAGCGGCAGGCCAGGGACGCGCTGCGCGACTCCCGGCCGGTGAACATGCCGAGCAACCTGATGGGCCTGCTGACCCAGATTCCCCGGTCCGCCCCCGGCGAGCCGCCGGCCGCTCCGCCGCCGAGCCTCACCGAACAGGTGACGGACAGCACGAGCCGTGGTCGTCGTAAGCGCCGGTAGGGTGAAGGGCTAGAACGACCGGCCGCCCCCGGGGGCGCCGCCGGACCGTATGCGGATTGAGGTTGACTGTGAGCTCCGAGAAAGACAGTTCCGGCGGCGGGCCCCGGCTCGCGCCGCGACCGGTCTCGCGCCCGCCCGTGGATCCCGAGGCCTCCCGCGTCTTCGGGCGGCCACGCGGGGTCGACGGGTCTTTCCATGCCGATCAGCAGGGGGTCAAGTACCGCAATTCCGCTGAGTTCACGCCCGGTCCGAAACCCGCCGACCCCGTTCTGCAGGAGGCATTCAGCCGGCCCTACCCCGGTGGTGACTCGCTGCAGCGCCACCCCGTCGACGCCAACGCCCTCGATGGTCAGCGCGAGGCCCCCGCCGAGCCGGCCGATCCATGGCGTGATCCCGCCGCTGCGGCGGCCCTGGGTTCACCGGCGATCGAGAAGCCGTTGCCCGCGACGGTGGCCGTGCCGGGCGGCAAGCTCGGGGTACGCGACGTGCTCTTCGGCGGCAGGGTGTCCTACGCCGCCCTCGCGGTGCTGGCCATCGCGGCGCTGCTGATCGGCGTCACGGGCGGCTGGGTGGGCCGCAAGACCGCAGAGGTGGTCGAGGCGTTCACCACCTCGAAGGTAACGCTGTCGACGTCGGACCGCGGTGACAGGCCCGCGGGCCAGATCGCGAAAGTTGCTGCCTCGGTGGCGGATTCGGTGGTCACCATCGAGACGAAGAGTGACGAGGACGGTTCGCAGGGTTCGGGCGTGATCGTGGACGGGCGCGGCTACATCGTCACCAACAACCACGTGATCTCCGAGGCGGCGAGCAACCCGAGCAAGTTCAAGATGACCGTCGTCTTCAACGACGGCAAGGAGGTGCCGGCCAGCCTGGTGGGCCGCGACCCCAAGACCGACCTGGCTGTGCTCAAGGTCGACAACGTCGACAACCTGACCGTCGCGCGGTTCGGGGATTCCGACAAGCTGCAGGTGGGCGAAGAGGTCATCGCCGCCGGAGCCCCGCTGGGCCTGCGCAGCACCGTGACCTCCGGCATCATCAGCGCACTCAACCGCCCGGTGCCGCTGTCCGGCGAGGGGTCGGACACCGACACCGTCATCGATGCCGTGCAGACCGACGCCTCGATCAACCACGGCAACTCCGGCGGCCCTCTGATCAACATGGACGCCCAGGTCATCGGGATCAACACGGCCGGCAAGTCGCTGTCGGACAGCGCCAGCGGCCTGGGCTTCGCCATACCGGTCAACGAGGTCAAGGCGACAGTCGAAACCTTGATCAAGGACGGCAAGGTCGCCCACCCCACCCTGGGGCTCTCCGCCCGCTCGGTCAGCAACGATTTGGCCTCCGGCGCGCAGATCGCCAATGTCAAAGTCGGTGGGCCCGCCGACAAGGCCGGAATCAAGGAGAACGACGTCGTGGTCAAGGTCGGTGACCGGAAGGTCGCCGACGCCGACGAGTTCGTCGTGGCCATCCGCAATCTCCCGATCGGCAAGGACGCGCCCATCGAGGTTATGCGCGAGGGCCGAAAGGTGACGCTGACGGTGAATCCCGCACCGGACAACTGACGATGTTCGCCAACATCGGCTGGGGGGAGATGCTGCTGCTGGTCGTCGTTGGTCTGGTGGTCTTGGGTCCGGAGCGGCTACCCGGGGCGATCCGCTGGGCATCGGGGGCGCTGCGGCAGGCGCGCGACTACCTCAGCGGGGCGACCAGCCAGCTCCGCGAGGAACTCGGTCCGGAGTTCGAGGACTTGCGCGCACCCATCAGCGAGTTACAGAAGCTGCGCGGCATGAGCCCGCGGGCGGCGGTGACCAAGCACCTTCTCGACGGCGACGACTCCTGGCTGACCGGCAACTTCGACCGGGCAGACGATAAGTCAGACGACAAGGCAGACAGGGCATCGGAGAAGCCGAAGAGTGCTCCGGGTCCGGACAGCGCCGCCACGCCGCCCGCCGCGGGCGCCGCCGCGCCGTTCGACGCCGACGCCACGTAGGCGTTCTGGGAGTCCTGAGGAGTCCTGGGGAGTCCTGGGAGTCCTGGCCGTCGCGAACTCAGCGGCCGGCCGGGTCCAAGCCCAGAGACATTCCGGCCAAGCCGCGCCGGCGCACCGCCAGCTGGTCGGCGACCCCGCGCAATTCACGGCCGGCCACCGAATCCGGCGCGGACAAGACCAGCGGCACACCCGAATCACCGGCGGCCACCAACTGCGGATCAAGCGGAATCTGGCCGAGCAGGGGGACTTCGGCGCCAATCGCACGCGTCAGGCGTTCGGCCACCTGCCGGCCACCGCCCTCGCCGAACAGAGCCAGCGTGGTCCCGTCGGGCATGGGCAACCCGGCCATGTTCTCCACGACGCCGACGATGCGCTGGCGAGTCTGCAGCGCGATCGCACCCGCGCGTTCGGCGACTTCGGCGGCAGCGGCCTGCGGGGTGGTCACCACCAGGATCTCCGCCGCCGGAACGAGCTGGGCAACGGAGATCGCCACATCGCCGGTGCCCGGCGGCAAGTCGAGCAGCAGCACGTCGAGGTCGCCCCAGAAAACGTCGGAGAGGAACTGCTGCAAGGCGCGGTGCAGCATCGGGCCGCGCCACACCACCGGCGTGTTGCCCTGGGTGAACTGCGCCACGGAGATCACCTTCACCTCGTGGGCGATCGGCGGCAGGATCATCGAGTCCACCTGGGTGGGCCGGTCGGTGGTGCCCATCATCCGCGGCACGGAGTGGCCGTAGATGTCGGCATCGACGATCCCGACAGCCAGCCCACGCGCCGCTAGCGCAGCGGCGAGATTGACTGTGACAGTGGACTTTCCGACACCGCCCTTTCCTGAGGCGACGGCGTAGACCCGGGTCAGCGAGCCGGGTTGGGCGAACGGGATCACCGGCTCGGCCGAGAGTCCCTGATCGCCGCGCAGTAGCTTGCGCAACTCGGTGCGCTGTTCGTCGCTCATCACGTCCAGGCTCACGGTGATCGCGCCGGTACCGGGAACATCGGCGACCGCAGCGCGCACCCGTTCGGTGATCTCGGCCTTCATCGGGCAGGCGGCGATCGTCAGGTAGATCTCGACCGACACCGAGCCGTCGTCGCCGACTGCGACACTCTTGACCATGTTCAGCTCGGTGATCGGCCGGCGCAGTTCGGGGTCGATCACCTTGGCCAGCGCGGCGCGAACGGCTTTTTCACGATCAGCGGCGTCGTCCATTTGAAACCGAGTCTAGGTTGTTCCGGTTCGCCGAGGACGGGCGCGGGCCAGAAGCGCCTGAGTCAGGCGGCGGGTCCGGGCGGTGCCCCGTACATCGGTGGCAGCGCCGGGGCTGCCGGGTCGGCGACGGGCGGTAGGGCCGGCGCCGGCGGCGGGGGAGCCATCCACGGCGGCAGTGGCGGTGGCGGGGGCGCGAGCGGATCGGGCGCCGGCGGAGGTGCCAGCGGATCGGGTGCGGGGGCTTCAGGACCCGGCAGCCCGGGCAGTGGCGCGGCCGGCGGGGGGCCGATCGGGCTCACCATCGCCGGCGGCGCCATCCACGGCGGCGGGGCCATCGGCATCATCCAGGGCGGAAGGTTCGGGTCGGCGGCGGCGGGCGGAGCCAACTGGGAGGCCATGCAGATCACCTGGCACCCGTGCTCGACGAAGCCGCCATGCGCGGACTCCTGCGGCCCAGGCACGGCCATCTGCTCGGCGACCATGGTGTTGCCAAGACTGAACGCCATCTGCTGGGACAGCAGATCGGTGGCGGGCAGGCTGTGCTGGCCGGGATCACGGACGGCCGGCCCCTCCCCGAAGCTCCCCAGCGACGGGATCGCTCCGGTGATCGGCGGCAGGTCCACCGGCGCGACGCCGGTGGCGTAGGCCGCGGCCCAGCCGAGCACGTTCTGCGCGTAGGCCAGCGAGTTGTTATAGCGCAGGATCGCCGTCAGCACCTGCGCCTGGTTGCGCAGGTTGAGCCCGCCGCTGCACAGGTAACGGGCGGCAGCCAGGGTGGCGTCGAACAGGTTCTGCGGATCGGCCCGGCCGTCGCCGTCGCCGTCGGAGGCGTAGCGCGACCATGTCCCGGGCAGGAACTGCATCGGGCCCATCGCTCGGGCGTAGACGGCCCGGCCGCCCTGGTTGCTCTGCACGATGATCTCGTTGCCCGGCAGCGTTCCGTCCAGCGTGGGACCGTAGATCGGCCGGACGGCGGTGCCGCTGGAGTCGGTCGCGCCGCCGTTGGCGTGTGAGGACTCGATGCGGCCGATGCCGGCCAGCAGGTTCCAGCTGACCCCGCACCCGGGAGAGGCGATCGCCATCGACTGCTCCGCCTTGCGGTAGGCCGCCAGCGCCATGCCCGGGATCCGCATGCCGCCGGGCGCGTTGACCACCGCAGCCGGCGGCGGGGCGAAGGTGGTCGCCCCGTTGGCGGAGAACCTGAAGTTCGTCGGCTGCCGGGCTGCGGCCACCACCGACATGCCCCGAGCCTCGGTGACGGTTTCAGTGGCGCTCGACGCGGCCGGGTCGTCCGCGCTGGAGACGGTTCTACCGGGACTCCCGGCGACCGCACTGGCCAGGACGACCGGCGTGATCACCGCAATCCCCAGCGCGGGGGCCCGCAAGCGGCCCGCCCGGCGTGTCATTCGCACTGCACCGTCCTCGACAAGTCCCCACTCGATCCCGAACCACGCCACCATACCCAGTCCGGCCCGGCTGGCGGGGCGCATTCGCTGGTTGTCACCCGGACACCTTCTTGGCCCGGCGCGCAGGGCCGTCCGGTTTGCCCTCCGGTTTGCCCTCCGGCCGGTCGGCCGTACCGGCGGCCAGCCCCTCGATCAACTCCCGGATCTCGTCGATCTCGCGCCTCAGGTAGTCGCGGGTGGCGACCTCGCCGACCGCCAGCCGCAGTGCGGCCAACTCGCGGGCCAGGAACTCGGTGTCGGCTTTGGTTTGCTCGGCGCGCCGCCGGTCCTCCTCGAGCGCGACCTTGTCGCGGTTCTCCTGGCGGTTCTGGGCCAGCAGGATGAGCGGTGCGGCATAGGCGGCCTGGGTGGAGAACGCCAGGTTGAGCAGGATGAACGGGTACGGATCCCAGCGCAGCCGCACCGCGAAGAGATTCAGGCTGATCCACACCACCACCAGGACCGTCTGCCAGAGCAGGTAGCGCCCGGTGCCGAGGAAGCGGGCGATGGACTCGCTGAACCGCCCGACCGCCTCGGGGTCGAGGGTGAGCGAAGGCCGCCGGGAGGTCAGCGGGGTGTCGAGGCGCTGGCGCCCGGGGTCGGTCATGGCGCACCCCCCACCCCGGTCTCGTCGAAGGTCTCCCGCCAGTCGTCGGGCAGCAGGTGATCGAGCACGTCGTCGACCGACACCGCGCCGAGCAGGTGGTTCTGCTCGTCGACCACCGGACCGCAGACCAGGTTGTAGGCGGCGAAGTAGCGCGTCACCTCGCCCAGCGGGGTGTCCGGGTTGAGGCTGGGCAGGTCGGTGTCGACGATGCCGCTGACCAGGTTGGCGGGCGGCTCGCGCAGCATCGCCTGCAGATGCACGCAACCCAGGTAGCGACCGGTCGGGGTGGCCGTCGGCGGGCGCACCACGAACGCCAGCGACGCCAGCGCCGGGGTCAGGTCGGGATTGCGGACGCGCGCCAGGCCCTCGGCGACGGTCGTGTCGGGGGCGAGCACGACCGGCTCGGAGGTCATCAGGCCGCCGGCGGTGTCCGGGGAGTGGCTGAGCAGCCGGCGCACCGGCTCGGATTCCTCCGGATCCATCCGGCGCAACAGGAACTCGGCCTCGGTCGGGTTCAGCGCGCCGAGCAGGTCGGCGGCGTCGTCGGGGTCCATCGCCTCGAGCACATCGGCGGCGCGCTCGGTGTCCAGCTGGAGCAGCAGCTCGCTCTGGTCGTCCTCCGGCAGCTCCTGGAGGATGTCGGCCAGGCGCTCGTCGTCGAGGGCGTTGATCACCTCGGTGCGGCGCTTGGCCGGCAGGTCACGCAGCGCATCGGCGACCGCGATCGGCCGCTGGCCCTCGAACTGGTGCAGCAGCTGGGCCACCCCCTGGTCGGGCATCGCCAGGCCGGAGGGGGTCAGGCCGGCGACGTTCTGCCAGTCCACCACGACGACCGCCGAGCGCCGTCCCAGCCGGCGCTGGCTGCGCACCGCCACCCGGGTGACCAGCCAGTCGCGGGTCCGGGTGTGTTCGATGGCGAGGTCGACGACGACGACCTCGATCCCGGCGAGCTGTTCCTGATCGGGGTCGTTGACCCGGACCCTGGTGTCCAGCACCTGGCCGAGTACGAGGACCTCGCCGGGCCGCTGGACGAATCTGCTGAGCGACAGCGTGCCGGTGTTGAGGGTCACGGCGTTCGGCTCGATGGCGGTCACCCGCAGGATCGGGACGAAAATCCTGCGGCGGGTCGGGAGTTCGACGACAAGGCCCAGCACGCGCGGCTGCTGACGCACGATGCTGATGCTGATCACGACATCGCGCACCCGGCCGAGGGACTCCCCGTCCGGGCCCAGCACCACCATCCCGGCAAGCCGCGCCGCATATACCCTGTTCGTCGACGCCATGTCCCAAAGGGTAGGAGTCTGCGCGTGGACGGCACCTATCGACCCCGGCGAACCTGCCTTTCGGTTCCGGGCAGCAGCCCGTCGATGATCGAGAAGGCCAAAAGCCTGCGTGCCGATCAGGTCTTCCTCGATCTCGAGGATTCAGTGGCACCCGACGCCAAAGCCGCGGCGCGCACCCGGGTCGCCGCCGCACTCACCGGACCGGGATGGAGCGGGCAACTGCTCGGAGTCCGGGTCAACGACTGGACCACGCCCTGGACCTACCTCGACGTCATCGAGGTGGTGTCGGCGGCGGGTTCGTCCCTCGAGGTGATCGTTTTGCCCAAGGTCATCGAGGCCGGCCACGTCTACGCCCTCGATCTGCTGCTCACCCAGCTCGAACGCGGCCTGGGCCTGCCGGCGGGCCGGATCGGGGTGGACGTGCAGATCGAGGACGCCCGCGGGCTCAGCGACATCACCGCGATCGCCCGGGCGCCGCGGGTGCAGGCACTGGTGCTCGGGCCGGCCGATCTGATCGCCAGCCTGAACATGCGCACCCTGGAAGTCGGTGAACAGCCGCAGGGCTACGACGTCGGCGACGCCTACCACCACGCGCTGATGACGATCCTGGTCGCGGCCCGGGCGAACGGTCTCGCCGCCGTCGACGGTCCCTTCCTCAAGGTGCGTGACGACGCGGCGTTCCGCCGGGTGGCGGGACGCTCGGCGGCGCTGGGCTACGACGGCAAGTGGGTGGTCCATCCCGACCAGATCGCCGCGGGCAACGAGATCTTCACCCCGCGCCAGCAGGACTACGACCGCGCCGAGCTCATCCTGGAGGCCTACGACTGGTACACCTCGCAGGCCGGCGGCGCGCGGGGCGCGGCGATGCTCGGTGCGGAGATGATCGACGAGGCCAGCCGCAAGATGGCCCTGGTCGTCGCCGGCAAGGGCCGGGCCGCCGGATTGCAGCGCGGGCCCGAGCGGTTCGTCCCGCCCGGCTAGTGCCCGGCTAGTGCCCGGCTAGTGCCCGGCTAGTTCAAGGCGAAAATCAGCCAGACCAGGTTGAAGGCCAGCGTCGCGATCCCGACGCTGATGCCGGTCACCGCCTGGCCGTAGCCGCGCTCACCGGTTCGCTTCATCTGGTTGAGCGCGACGGCGCCGAAGACGATGCCGACGAGAGCGAAGACGGTCCCGACGCCGCAGATCAAGCCGAACAGCGACACCACCAACGAGGCGATCGCCAGCTTGTTGGTCTCGGCGCGCGCCGGGGGATAGCCGTACCCGCCGGGGTAGGGCACCCCGTAGTCAGGCGGGTAGCCGCCGTAGACCGGGGGCGGGTAGCCCGAAGGGGCCGGGGGCGGGTAGCCCGAAGGGCCCGGCGGCGGTGGGGCATAGCCGCCATAGTTGGAGGGGCCCGGCGGCGGGGGGTACCCGCTGAAGTCCGGCGGGCCCGGGTAGTCGGGCAGCGGGGGCGGCGGCGCCTCGTAGCCGCCGTAGGCGGGCATCTGCTCGAGCGGCGGGGCCTCGAAGCCGCCGGGGGGCGGACCGGGGCCTCCGTTCTGGGGCTTTTCCCCAGGGCTGCCACCCGCAGCTGTCATGCTGTCAACCTAGCCCATTGGTGGTATGACAGGGGGCGCACCGAATAGCCTGGCGGCCGTCGACCGATGAAGGAGAACAGCGCCATGACCAGTCCGTTCCCGCCGTCGCAGAACCCGGGGGCAGTCCCCGGTAGCGGCCCCGGGTCGTCGCGCCGGGGCCCGCTGGGCTTGCCGACGCCGCCGAAGGGGTGGCCGGTCGGCTCCTATCCCACCTACGCCGAGGCCCAGAAGGCCGTCGACTACCTGTCGGATCAGCAGTTCCCGGTGCAGCAGGTGACCATCGTCGGGGTCGATCTGATGCAGGTCGAGCGGGTGACCGGCCGGCTCAGCTGGCCCAAGGTGCTCGGCGGGGGCATGCTCACCGGCGCCTGGCTGGGCATCTTCATCGGCCTGGTGCTCGGCTTCTTCAGCCCCAACCCCGGCCAGTCGCTGGCCGTGGGGGTGGTCGCCGGCATCGTCTTCGGTCTCATCACGTCGTCGATTCCCTACGCGATGTCCAAGGGCACCCGGGACTTCAGTTCGACGATGCAGCTGGTGGCCGGACGCTACGACGTTCTGTGCGATCCGCAGAACGCCGAACAGGCGCGGGATCTGCTGTCCCGCCTGACGCTGTAGCGCATGCGCCCACACACCGGCCGCGCGGGCCGCTCGCTCGCCGCCGCGCTGACCGTCGTCACCGCCGCCTCGGTGGTGTCGGCGTGCGGTTCCGGCGCAGACGACAGGGTCGTCAGCCTCTACACCCCGGCCAGTGAGACGGCGACCTTCACCGCGGTGGCCAAGCGGTGCAACGCCGAACTCGGCGGGCGCTTCACCATCGAGCAGTTCAGCCTGCCCAAGGGAGCCGACGACCAGCGTCTGCAGCTGGCCCGCCGCCTCACCGGCAACGACCGCACACTCGACATCATGGCGCTGGACGTGGTGTGGACCGCGGAGTTCGCCGAGGCCGGCTGGGCGCTGCCGCTGTCCGACGACCCGGCCGGGCTGGCCGAGGCCGACGCCGCCACCGACACCCTGCCCGGACCGCTGGCGTCGGCGCGCTGGCAGGGCCGGCTGTTCGCGGCTCCGGTGACGACCAACACCCAATTGCTCTGGTACCGGCCGGATCTGGTGGCCCCGCCGCCGGAGACCTGGGACGGCATGCTGGCCGAGGCCAACCGGCTGCACGCCGCGGGCGGGCCGAGCTGGATCGCGGTGCAGGGTAAGCAGTACGAGGGCCTGGTGGTGTGGTTCAACACGCTGTTGGAGAGCGCCGGCGGCCGGGTGCTCTCCGAGGACGGCAAGACCGTCACCCTCACCGACACCCCCGAGCACCGGGCGGCCACCGTCAAGGCGCTGCAGATCATCAAGTCGGTGGCCACCGCGCCCGGCGCGGATCCGTCGATCACCCAGACCGACGAGGGCACCGCTCGGCTGGCCCTCGAGCAGGGCAAGGCGGCGCTGGAGGTCAACTGGCCGTTCGTGTTCGCCTCGATGCTGGAGAACTCGGTCAAGGGCGGGGTGCCGTTCCTTCCGCTGAACACCAATCCCGAGCTGGCCGGAGCCATCAACGACGTCGGAACCTTCTCGCCCACCGACGAGCAGTTCCAGGTCGCCTTCGACGCCAGCAAGGAGGTGTTCGCCTTCGCTCCCTACCCCGGTGTCATTCCGGGACAGACGGCGAGGGTGACCCTTGGCGGGCTCAACCTCGCGGTCGCCGGCACCACCCGTCACCGCGCGGAGGCGTTCGAGGCGGTCCGCTGCATCCGCAACGAGACCAACCAGCGCTACACGTCCATCGAGGGCGGGCTTCCCGCGGTGCGGGCCTCGCTGTACGACGACCCGGAGTTCCAGAAGAAGTACCCGCAGTACGCGGTCATCCGTGATCAGTTGACCACCGCGGCGGTGCGCCCCGCGACACCCAACTATCAGGCGATGTCGACGCGGATCTCGGCCACCCTGGCCCCGATCACCGGTATCGACCCGGAACGCACGGCCGACGAGCTCGCCGTCGAGGTGCAGAAGGCGATCGACGGCAAAGGGCTGATCCCGTGACTGCAACCCCCGCCCAGACCCCCGCCCGGATCCCCGCCCGGATCCACGACCGCGGCCAGGACCGCCGCTCGCAGCGACGACTGGCCTACCTGCTGATCACACCCGCCGTCGTGCTCATGCTCGCCGTCACCGCCTACCCGATCGCGTATGCGATCTGGCTCAGCCTGCACCGCTACAACCTGGCCAGCCCCGCCGACACCCGGTTCATCGGGCTGTCGAACTACCAGACGATACTCACCGACAAGTATTGGTGGACCGCGTTTTTCGTGACGGTGATCATCACCGCGATCTCGGTGGCCATCGAGTTCGCCCTCGGGCTGGCGCTGGCGCTGGTCATGCACCGGACCATCTTCGGTAAGGGGGCGGTGCGCACGGCGATCCTGATCCCCTACGGCATCGTCACGGTGGCGGCCTCCTACAGCTGGTACTACGCATGGACGCCGGGCACCGGGTATCTGGCCAACCTGCTGCCCGAGGGCACCGCGCCGCTGACCGAGCAGATCCCGTCACTGGCCGTGGTCATCCTGGCCGAGGTGTGGAAGACCACGCCGTTCATGGCGCTGCTGCTGCTGGCCGGGCTCGCGCTGGTGCCCGAGGATCTGCTCCGGGCCGCGCAGGTCGACGGGGCGGGACCGTGGACCCGGCTCACCCGCGTCATCATCCCGCTGATCAAGCCGGCGATCCTGGTGGCACTGCTGTTCCGCACGCTGGACGCGTTTCGCATCTTCGACAACATCTATGTGCTCACCGGCGGGTCCAACGACACCGGTTCGGTGTCGATCCTGGGCTACGACAACCTGTTCAAGGCGTTCAACATCGGTCTCGGCTCGGCGATCAGCGTGCTGG